>NZ_JBEXYC010000017.1:0-143064 GCF_040630835.1 Kitasatospora sp. NPDC005751 | reverse complement strand
GTACTAATAGGCCGAGGGCTTGTCCTCAGTTGCTCGCGTCCACTGTGTTGTTCTGAAACAACGACCCCCATGACATGGCCTGTCGTGGGTGCGGTGATAAGTTTCATAGTGTTTCGGTGGTCATAGCGTGAGGGAAACGCCCGGTTACATTCCGAACCCGGAAGCTAAGCCTCACAGCGCCGATGGTACTGCAGGGGGGACCCTGTGGGAGAGTAGGACGCCGCCGAACAATTCTTCTAGAGAAGCCCCCGCCGGGGAACCGGACGGGGGCTTCTCTGTTGTAGGGTCAGCATGCAGAAGTCGTCACACGGTACAGGAGGCCCCCGGGTGGAGGTCCAGGAGACGCGGGTCCAGACCGATCGCGTCCTCACCATCCCCAACCTGCTGAGCATGGGCCGACTGGTCGGTGTTCCGCTCTTCCTCTGGTTGATCCTCTGGCCGGTGTTCGACGGGCCGAACAACGACGGCTGGGCGCTGCTGATCCTGATGCTGAGCGGCATCAGTGACTACCTCGACGGAAAGCTCGCCCGCAGGTGGGGGCAGATCAGCCGGGTCGGCCAGCTGCTCGATCCGCTGGCGGACCGGCTCTACGTCCTCTCCACTCTGCTGGGTCTGACCTGGCGTGAGATCCTGCCGTGGTGGCTCACGGCGATCCTGATCGCGCGTGAGCTCTTTATCGCGAGTCTCCTTCCGATTCTGAACCGGCACGGCTACGGCCCGTTGCAGGTGAGTTTCCTGGGCAAGGCCGCGACATTCAATCTGATGTACGCGTTCCCGCTTCTGTTGCTGGGCACCGGCGACACCTGGATCGCGCGGCCGGCCGAGGCCGTCAGCTGGGCCTTCATCTGGTGGGGGACCACGCTGTACTGGTGGGCCGGCATTCTCTACGCCGTCCAGGCGCGACAGATCATCCGGGCGGGCTCCGCCTCCTCCGCGTCCGCAGTCTGAGACGTGATCTGAGAGAAGTCCCACGCCACCTCGGTGCGTCGGACGAAATCTTCCGGGTAGACACCCTCTGGAACGGTTTGATGGACCTGCAGGGTCCACCACCGCGAAGGAGGACGCACCCGTAATGAAAGCCGTTGTAATGGCAGGGGGCGAAGGCACCCGACTCCGCCCGATGACCTCCAGCATGCCCAAGCCGCTGCTACCGGTCGCCAACAGGCCGATCATGGAGCACGTGCTTCGGCTGCTGAAGCGGCATGGCCTCTCCGACACCGTCGTGACCGTACAGTTCCTCGCCTCACTGGTGAAGAACTACTTCGGTGACGGCGAAGAGTTGGGTATGCATCTCACGTATGCGAACGAGGAGACGCCACTCGGCACTGCGGGGAGTGTCAAGAACGCCGAGGACGCCCTGAAGGACGATTCCTTTCTGGTGATCTCCGGTGACGCACTGACCGACTTCGATCTCACCGAATTGATCGAGTACCACCGGAGCAAGGACGCTCTGGTCACCGTCTGTCTCACCCGGGTACCGAACCCTCTGGAGTTCGGCATCACGATCACCGATGACGAGGGCCGGGTCGAGCGCTTCCTGGAGAAGCCGACCTGGGGGCAGGTCTTCTCGGACACGGTCAACACCGGTATCTACGTCATGGAGCCCGAGGTCTTCGACTACGTGGCGGCGGGTGAGTCCGTCGACTGGTCGAGCGATGTGTTCCCGCAGTTGCTGAAGGAGGGCAAGCGGGTCTACGGCTACGTGGCCGAGGGCTACTGGGAGGACGTCGGCACCCACGAGAGCTACGGCAAGGCCCAGGCGGACGTCCTGGAGGGCAAGGTCGACGTCGAGCTCGACGGGTTCGAGATCTCGCCGGGCGTCTGGGTGGCGGAAGGCGCCGAGGTCGACCCCGAGGCGGTGCTCCGCGGTCCGCTCTACATCGGGGACTACGCCAAGGTCGAGGCCGGCGTGGAGATCCGCGAGCACACCGTGCTCGGCAGCAACGTGGTCGTCAAGCGCGGCGCGTTCCTGCACAAGGCGGTGATCCACGACAACGTCTACGTCGGGCCGCAGAGCAACCTGCGGGGCTGCGTGGTCGGCAAGAACACCGATGTGATGCGGGCCGCGCGGATCGAGGACGGGGCGGTGATCGGAGACGAGTGCCTGGTCGGCGAGGAGTCGATCATCGGCGCCAACGTCCGGGTCTACCCGTTCAAGACCATCGAGGCCGGCGCCGTCGTCAACACGTCGGTGATCTGGGAGTCCCGCGGTCAGGAGCACCTCTTCGGGCTGCGCGGCGTGTCGGGCATCCTCAACGTCGAGATCACACCGGAGCTGGCCGTCCGGCTGGCCGGTGCGTATGCGACGACCCTGAAGAAGGGGGCGACCGTCACCATCGCGCGTGACCACTCGCGTGGTGCGCGTGCCCTCAAGCGGGCGATGATCTCGGGGCTGCAGACCAGCGCGATCGACGTCCGCGACCTGGAGAACGTGCCGATGCCGGTGGCCCGGCAGCACACGGCCCGCGGGAGTGCCGGCGGGATCTTCCTGCGGACCACGCCCGGGGTGCCGGACTCGCTGGACATCCTGTTCTTCGACGAGCGCGGAGCCGACCTCTCCCAGGCCGGGCAGCGCAAGCTCGACCGGGTCTACGCCCGCCAGGAGTACCGGCGCGCGTTCCCGGGCGAGATCGGCGACCTGACCTTCCCGTCCAGTGTCTTCGACTCCTACGCCGGCAATCTGCTGCGGGCGGTGGACACCACCGGCGTCCGCGAGGCGGGGCTGAAGGTGGTGGTGGACACGGCGCACGGCAGTGCCGGGCTCGTGCTGCCGAGCATCCTGGGCCGGCTCGGCGTGGAGGCGCTCACCGTCTCCAGCGGGCTGGACGAGGCTCGGCCGACCGAGGACGCCGAAGAACGGCGGGCGGGGCTGGCCAGGCTCGGCGAGCTGGTGGCCTCCTCGCGGGCGGCGTTCGGCGTCCGGTTCGACCCGGTCGGCGAGCGGGTGGCCTTCGTGGACGAGCTGGGCCGGGTGATCGACGACGACCGGGCGCTCCTGGTGCTGCTCGACCTGGTCGCGGCCGAGCGCCGGAGCGGGCAGGTGGCGCTGCCCGTGACGACCACCAGGATCGCCGAGCAGGTCGCCGCCTACCACGGCACACAGGTCGTCTGGACCACGACCACGCCGGACGACCTGGCCAAGGCGGCCTCGGCCGAGGGCACGGTCTTCGGTGGCGACGGGCGCGGCGGTTTCGTCGTTCCCGAGTTCAGCGGTGTGCTGGACGGCGCGGCCGCGTTCGTCCGCCTGGTCGGGCTGGTGGCCCGTACCCAGCTCACGCTCAGCCAGATCGACGCGCGGATCCCGCAGGCGCACATCCGCCGACGGGACATCGCGACGCCGTGGGCGGCCAAGGGCATGGTCATGCGTTCGGTGGTGGAGGCGGCCGGCAACCGGCAGCTCGACACCACGGACGGTGTCCGGGTGGTCGAGGCGGACGGCCGCTGGACGCTCGTGCTGCCCGATCCCGCCGAGGCGGTCACCCACCTCTGGGCGGAGGGTCCGGACGACGAGGCCACCGAGGCGCTGCTGGACGAGTGGGCGACGGTGGTCGACGGCGCCGGGCGCTGACGACCGGGCCGCCACGACATGGCCGGGCAGCGGGAGGTGCGGCGAGTGCCGCGCCCCCCGCTGCCCGGTTTGTCATGCTTGGTAACGATCCGTCGCTTCTGGTGACTTCGCAGGTCAGGGGGTGTGCACGGACCCCTCCGCGGACATGGGACGATGGTCCGCATGCCAGCGACGCCGACGCCGAGTGCCAGTGACGGACGGTACAACCGTCCGGACGCCTCGATGTCCCTGCTGACCGGCGTGATGGACCACAGCCTGGACGAGGGTTACGCCGAGGCGGCCGCGGCGCGGGGCGGTGACCGCGACAGCCGGATACCCGGTACGGCCCGCGGCCTGCTCACGCTGGGTCTCGGGCTGGCCCTGGTCGGGGCGGTGGTGACGGTGGGCGCCGTGAACGCGCACAAGGCCGAGCCGACGCTCGCCAAGGAGCGCGATGCGCTGATCCACCGGATCAACGACAGCAACGGCTCGGCGGAGCGGCTCCAGCAGCAGGTCCAGGAACTGCGGCGGAAGGTCGACACCACCCAGCAGCAGGCACTGTCGCCGGGCGACAGCGACCCGGCCGCGCTGGCCGGTGCGGTGGGTCTGGCCGAGGTGACCGGGCCGGGCGTCAAGCTGGTCCTGGAGGACGCCTCCGGCACCGGCGCCGGAGGGAACGTCGACCCGCGCGCGGGCCAGGGCTTCTCGAACAGCGGACGGCTGCGCGACCGCGATCTGCAACTGGTGGTGAACGGGCTCTGGGAGTCCGGCGCCGAGGCCGTGTCGATCAACGGGCAGCGGCTCACCGCGCTCTCCGCGATCCGCGCCGCCGGTGAGGCCGTCCTGGTCGACAACCGGCCGCTGGTGCCGCCCTACAACGTCCAGGCGTTGGGGGACGGGTCGAAGCTGGTCGCCACCTTCGAGAGCAACATGGCGGGCCAGTACCTGCGGCTGCTGCAGGAGAAGTACGGCATCAAGTCGACGATCTCCGCCCAGAAGAAGCTCACGCTGCCCGCCGCCGTGGGCATCACGCTGCGGACCGCCCAGCCGGCCACGCCGGAGCCGTCGCCGTCGGCGAGCCCCTCCGCCCCCGCTGCGGCCTCCCCGAGCCCCACGGCCTCCGACACGGGGTCGCAGAGCCCGTCCGCGGGGCCCTCACGGCCGGCCACTCCGAGCACCTCGCCCCCGGGGAAGCGCTCGCCGAGCGGCTCCGCCAAGACCACGACAGCCCACTCGCCCACCGCGCCCACGACCGGGGCGCCCCCCGCAGGGACAGGAGCAGCCAGACCGTGATTGCCGTACTGGGTCTTGTGATCGGGGTGGTCGTCGGGCTCTTCGTCCAACCCGAGGTGCCCGATGCCGTCGTGCCGTACCTGCCCATCGCGGTGGTGGCGGCACTGGACGCGGTGTTCGGCGGCGTCCGGGCGATGCTGGACGGCATCTTCAACGACAAGGTGTTCATCGTGTCGTTCCTGTCCAACGTGGTGGTGGCGGCCCTGATCGTCTTCCTCGGGGACCAGCTCGGTGTCGGCTCCCAGCTGTCCACCGGTGTGGTCGTCGTCCTCGGCATCCGCATCTTCTCCAACGCCGCTGCGATCAGGCGCCATGTCTTCCGCGCCTGAGCCCGGCCGGGAGCCGGCGGACGAGAATCGGACCGAGAGGACGACCGAGAAGGCTGTCGACAAGGTGGTCGAGAAGGCGGATGCGCGGGCGGGCGACGGCGCGCGCGAGGGCGGGAACGGGGAGCGGGGGGCGGCTCCGGCGGCGGAGAACGCGCCGCCCGAGCCCGCCGAACAGGTGAAGCCTGCGCCCGAGGTGCGGCCGGGGGCCCCGGCCCAGGGCGGCGAGGACGCCGTCGAACCGGCGCCCCGGGCGGCGGATGCGCGGCGGCCGGTGGCGGTCGCGCCCGAAGCCGGCACGGAGGCGGACGCCGAGGCCGAAGAGCCGGCGCAGGCCCGCGAGGAGGCGGCGCCTGAGCCCCTCAGCGCCCCGCCGCCCGAGCCGGAGCCGGTCCTGGAGCCCGAGCCCGCTCCCACGCCTGAGCCCGCTCCCGAGGCGGCGACCGAGCCCGGGAAGGCCCCCGACGAGCGCAACGCGGGCCGGCGCCGGATGAAGGCGGCGCTCTGGCCCCCGCGGCTCTCCCGCGGGCAGCTGGTGGTCGCGGTGCTGCTGTTCTCGCTCGGCCTCGCCCTGGCGATCCAGGTCCGCTCCACCAACGACCACCACAGCCAGCTGCGCGGTGCCCGCCAGGAGGACCTCGTCCGGATCCTCGACGAACTGGACGGCCGCCAGCAGCGTCTCCAGCAGGAGAAGGCGGAGTTGGAGCAGTCCCTGGCCACGTTGGAGAACAGCTCCAACCAGGCCAAGGAGGCCCAGGAGCAGACCAGGAAGAAGGTGACGGAGCTCGGCGTGCTCGCCGGGACCGTCAAAGCCACTGGTCCGGGCATCGTACTGACAGTCGATGATCCCCAAGGGCAGGTGAAGGCGGATATGCTGCTGGACACCCTGCAGGAACTCCGAGCGGCGGGGGCGGAGGCGATTCAGATCAACGATGTGCGCGTGGTGGTCAACACCTACTTCACGGACGTGTCCGGCGGCGGTGTGCAGATCGACGGGAAGAAGGTCTCGCAGCCCTACCGGTTCACCGTGGTGGGGAACCCGCAGGACCTCACACCCGCACTGAACATTCCGGGAGGTGTGGTCCGTACTCTTGAGAGTCATCAGGCCCGCGCGACCATCTCCCCGCAGCAGAAGGTGCTCGTCGACGCCCTCCTCGACCTGAAGACGCCGCAGTACGCCAAGCCGGCTCCGAAGTGACGAGGTACCTGCCGAACGGTCCGTCATCTGCCGGTACCCCCCGGTGCGGGGTACCGCCGTCAGGTGGGCGAGACTGGTCCGCACCAGCACAAGCCGGAACATCACACGTCGGAGTACCACTCCAGCAGGCCCGATCCGCGACCGGGCCCGCAGCCTGTCCGAGGTTCTCACCCTGCCCCGCGGGCGGGTCTGTCACACGCAAGGGGATTCGCCCGTGAGTTTCTTCTCGAAGTTGTTCGGTCGTAACAAGGGCCGTGACGCGGCTGCCGTGGAGGCACCCACCGCGCGTCACCGCCGGGCCGACGAAGAGCCCGCCGTGCCGGGCATGCGTCCCGCTCCCGAGGGCGGCCAGTACGCCGAGCGTCCGATGTTCCGGGACGGTGGCGACGCGCAGTACGCGGGCAATCAGGCGGGCTACGGCGCGTCGGTTGACCCCTCCGGCGCCCCGCGCATAGGTTTCCCGTCAGGACCCTCAACCTCTGGTGGAGGGTTTGCTCCGGACCCGTACGCCGGGCACAACCCGTCGGGTGTGCCGCGCCAGGAGGCTGTGAACATGGCTGGCCCCACTCCGTGCCCCAGGTGCGGCAACCAGAACCCGGCCGCGGCCCGCTTCTGTTCCAACTGCGGTACGGCGCTGCGCGGGGGCGCGCTGCCCGAGGGGCCGGCGGAGACCACGTCGACCATCTCGATCTCCGGCCTGGAGTCCTACGACCCCAACACCACCACCGGCACCGGTACGCCGGCCCTGTCGGCGGAGGTGCTGTCGGCGATCGACGCGCTGCCGCCGGGCTCGGCGCTGCTGATCGTCCAGCGCGGTCCGAACTCGGGCAGCCGGTTCCTGCTGGACTCGGACAAGACCACGGCCGGGCGTCACCCGCAGGGCGACATCTTCCTGGACGACGTGACCGTCTCGCGCAAGCACGTGGAGTTCCGCCGGACGCCGGGAGGCGGCTTCACCGTCGCCGACGTCGGCAGCCTGAACGGGACGTACGTCAACCGTGAGCGGATCGACGAGGTGCCGCTGAACAACGGCGACGAGGTGCAGATCGGGAAGTACCGGCTGGTGTTCTTCGCCAGTCACCACCGGGGGTACTGAAACCAACGTCGGCAGGAGCCCGAGTGAGCGCGAACCCTCCTTCATCTCTCGGGGCGGCCAACCCCGCGTCGTCCGGTCCGCTGCCGGACCAGGGCGCGCGGGGGGTGGTCGCGGCCCCCAGGCAGCCGGTCCGGACGGACCGGCTGCCTGGGGGCGGCCGACGGCGCGGCGGCGACGAGCTGCTGAGCATCGGCGCGGTGCTGACCTTCCTGCGGGACGACTTCCCCGAGGTCACCATCTCGAAGATCAGGTTCCTGGAGGCCGAGGGCCTGGTCGAGCCCCAGCGCACGCCGTCGGGGTACCGCAAGTTCAGCCCGGCCGACGTCGAGCGGCTGGCCTACGTGCTGCGGATGCAGCGTGACCACTACCTGCCGCTGCGGGTGATCCGCGAACACCTGGACGCGATCGAGCGCGGCGAGGCCCCACCGGCGTTGCCCGCCGCGGAGGCCCGCCCCGGGCCGATGGAGGAGGCGGACCGCGAGCTGGTGGCGGCCGCCGAGGCCGCGGTCGGGGTCCGGCTGGGCCGGGCCGAGCTGCTGGCCGCCGCCGAGGCCGGTGAGGGCGAACTGGTGGAGTGGGAGTCCTACGGGCTGGTCGCGGCCGGATCGGACGGCGGCTACGACGGCGAGGCGCTGCAGGTGGCCCGGCTGGTCGCGGAACTGGGCCGGTACGGGCTGGAGCCGCGGCACCTGCGGGCCATGAAGGCCGCCGCCGACCGTGAGATCGCCCTGGTGGAGCAGGTGGTGGCGCCCCTGCGCCGGCACCGCAACCCGCAGACCCGGGCGCACGCCGAGACCACGGCGCGGGAGCTGGCGACCCTCTCCGTCCGGCTGCACGCCGCCATGGTGCAGGCCGGTCTGCGGGCCCGCTCGTGACGCGCCGACCCCGCTGACCAGCGCTGTCGGCTCTGCGCTTTCATATCCGGGGCGAGGGCCATAGGGTTGCGTGTGTGAATGAGCTCGACGTCGTGGGTGTCCGGGTGGAGATGCCTTCCAACCAGCCGATCGTGCTGCTTCGGGAGGTCGGGGGCGATCGGTACCTGCCGATCTGGATCGGTCCCGGCGAGGCGACCGCGATCGCCTTCGCCCAGCAGGGCATGACGCCGGTGCGTCCGCTGACGCACGACCTCTTCAAGGACGTCCTGGAGGCGCTCGGCCAGCAGCTCACCGAGGTACGGATCACCGACCTGCGCGAGGGCGTGTTCTACGCCGAGCTGGTCTTCACGGGCGGGGTCGAGGTCAGTGCCCGGCCGTCCGACGCGATAGCCCTCGCCCTGCGGACCGGTACGCCGATCTACGGGAGCGAGGAGGTGCTCGCCGAGGCGGGCATCGCGATCCCGGACGAGCAGGAGGACGAGGTCGAGAAGTTCCGCGAGTTCCTCGACCAGGTCTCTCCGGAGGACTTCGGCGGCGGCACGCCGCAGTAGTCCGCCGTGGTACGGACCCGGCGCTGAGCGTCGGTGGGGCAGGCCGTGGCCGTCCTGCCGAATTCGTTCGTCCGTTTTGCCAAATAGCGTCCACCTACCCACACTAGGGGCACGAAAAACCACTCTCCTGAGTGACGCTGTTTGTCCTGCCCGGCGTGGCGATCGTTGACGGGTCATAGGGGACTGCCTACCGTCAGGAGTGGCTGCCCGGGTGCCTGTCGCCCGCAGTCTGGGTTGCCCGCAGGACGAGTGGACGGAGGTAGGCATGACCGGCACCGGCGATGAAGCGGCCGTGGGAGGCCTGTGCACCGTGCACATGCCGCGCGCCGCCCGCAGCGTGGCTGAACTGCCCCGGACGGACCTGCCCCGGGTGGGCCGGTTCCCGGCCGTCCAGCCGGGCCAGCCGGCCATCGAGCGGCTCGCGCCCGCCTCCGAGCGGCCGGCCCCCACCTCCGAGCTGATCGGCTACCGCGGCCCGACGGCCTGTGCGGCGGCCGGGATCACCTACCGCCAGCTGGACTACTGGGCCAGGACGGGGCTGCTGGAACCCAGCGTCCGTTCGGTCTATCCGGCGAGCAGCCAGCGGCTCTACAGCTTCCGCGACATCCTGCTGCTGAAGATCGTCAAGCGGCTGCTGGACGCGGGTGTGTCCCTGCAGAACATCCGGGTGGCGGTCGCCCATCTGCAGTCCGCCGAGGCCGGCGACCTGACCGGGCTGACGCTGATGAGTGACGGCGCGACCGTGTACGAATGCACCACACCGCAGCAGGTGGTCGATCTGCTGAAGGGTGGTCAGGGGGTTTTCGGCATCGCCGTCGGCGCCGTCTGGCAGGAGCTGGAGCTGGCCCTCGGCCGCCTGCACGCGGAGCGGACCGACACCGGCGAGACCGTGGTCGGCCACGATCCGGGGGACGAGCTGGCGCAGCGCCGCAACCGGGCGGTCTGAGCCGCGGGAGCAGGGGGCCGCGTGGTCACGGCGCCGCAGAGTCACGAGGCCGTGGGCCCGGGCGGGGAACCGTCCGGGCCCACGGCCTCGTCGTGCCCGGTGGATCATCGACCCAGGGAGGGCACGTGCGGTTCGGCTCCGGCATACCCGGCCTGCTGCGGCGACGGGCGCGGCGGCTCGGCGTCCGGCTGCGGCAGCGGCGCACCCAGCGCAGGATCTTCCAACTCGTCACCGTGCTCTGCTCGCTGGCCCTGGCACCGAGCGCCTGGCTGTGGGTCTCGGCGGGCGACCGGGTCGGCACCGTGCGGAGTGCGCCCGACGCGCCGGTGGCGGTGGTGTTCGGCGCCGGGCTCTTCGAGGGCAGGCCGTCACCGTATCTGGCGCACCGGCTGGACGCGGCGGTCGACCTGTACCGGGAGCGGAAGGTCCAGGCGATCCTGGTCACCGGTGACAACGGGCGGGCCGGTTACGACGAGACCGACGCGATGCGGCAGTACCTGATCGAGCACGGGGTGCCGCAGGTGCGGGTGGTGGGCGACTACGCGGGCTTCGACACCTGGGACTCCTGCACCCGGGCGCACCGGGTGTTCGGGGTGGACCGGGCGGTCCTGGTCAGCCAGGACTTCCACGTCCGGCGGGCACTGGCGCTCTGTGAGGCGGCGGGCATCGACGCGTACGCGGTCGGGGTGCCGGAGCTGCACGACGCCACCTGGCTGTACGGCGGGCTGCGGGAGATCCCGGGGGCGGGCAAGGCGCTGCTGAACGCCTGGCTGCGGCCGGACCCGTTCTTCCTCGGGCCCCGGGAGGAGGGCATCCCGAAGGCGCTGGCCGACGCGGGGACCGCGCGGGGCTGAGGCGGCGGCGGGGTTCGGCCGCGCTGTCGGACCCGTGCGGCATGATCGGCGGGTGCGGTCACTGCCGAGCATCATCCACCTCGACATGGACGCCTTCTTCGCGGCGGTGGAGCAGGCGGCCAAGCCGAGCCTGCGCGGGAAGCCGGTGATCGTCGGCGGCCTGGGCGGCCGGGGGGTCGTCTCCACGGCCTCGTACGAGGCGCGGAAGTTCGGGGTGCACTCGGCGATGCCGATGGCGCAGGCGCGCCGGCTCTGCCCGAACGCGGCCTTCCTGTCCGGGCGGTTCGAGGCCTACCGGGCGGTGAGCGAGCTGGTCATGGGTCTGCTGCGGGAGCTGTCGCCCCTGGTGCAGCCGCTCAGCCTGGACGAGGCCTTCGTCGACCTGGAGGCGGGCCCGTACGGCCCGGCGCTGCTGGCGGCGGACCACGGGACGGGGGAGCACCTGGTGACGGCCCTCGCGGAGGACCTCCGGGCGGACATCCACCGGCGCACCGGGCTGACCGCCTCGGTCGGGGCGGCCGGGTCCAAGCTGATGGCCAAGATCGCTTCGGAGCAGGCCAAGCCGGACGGCCTGGTGCTGGTCGAGCCGGGCCGGGAGCGGGTGGTGCTGGGCCCGATGCCGGTGCGGGCGCTGCCGGGCGTCGGCCCGGCCACCGAGCAGGTCCTGCGCCGGGCGGGGCTGAACACGGTGGCCGACCTCGCCGAGGCGGGGGAGTCCGAGCTGGTGCAGCTGCTGGGCAGGGCGCACGGCGCCGGTGTCCACCAGATGTCGCTGGGGCTGGACGACCGGCCGGTGGTGGCCGACCAGGACGCCAAGTCGGTGTCGGTGGAGGACACCTTCGAGGTGGACCTCGCCGACCGGGACCGGGTGCTGCGCGAGGTCGACGTCCTGGCCGCGCGGTGCGTGCGGCGGCTGCGCGCCGCCGGACGGTCGGGGCGCACGGTGGTGCTGAAGGTGCGGCGGTTCGACTTCTCCACGCTGACCCGCTCGGAGACCCTGCGCGGTCCGACGGACGACGAGACGGTGATCGTCGAGACGGCCCGCCGGCTGGCCTCCCAGGTGGACATCACCGGCGGCGTCCGGCTGCTCGGGGTCGGGGTCTCGCAGCTGGCGGACTACACCCAGGAGGACCTCTTCGCGCAGGCCGTCCGGCAGGAGGCGGGGGAGCCGGGGGCGGTCGAGGCCGACGCCCAGGAGGACGAGGCCCCGGAGCCCGCGGTGGTCGTGGCGCGGCACTGGATGCCGGGCCAGGACGTGCGGCACGCCGAACTCGGCCCGGGGTGGGTGCAGGGCAGCGGAGTAGGCCGGGTGACGGTGCGGTTCGAGACGCCGTGGAGCGGACCGGGCCGGGTGCGGACCTTCGCGGTGGAGGACCCGGCGTTGGAGCCGGCCCGTCCGCTGCCGCTGCGCGGCGACGAGGACGGGCCGTCGGCCGGGGCGGGCGGCGGTGAACCGGCGGTGGGCTGACCCCCCCTGGAACGCACGAAGCGGCCCCACCCGGCAGGGGGGCCGGGTGGGACCGCGTGCACGGCCGGCCCTCGGGCGGTCGCGATGCCCTCGTCGACCGTTCGGGGACCGGTCCCCCGCGCCCTGTCCCTGGGCGCGGGGGGTGGACGCCTCGTCAGGCGTCGGTCTTGACCAGCTCGGGGCTGGGGCTGAGGTCCGCCGCACCCTTGCCACCGGCGACGGTGACGGAGGGCTTGACGCTGCGGATCAGGAAGGGGACGGCGCCGGCGATCGCGCAGACCGCGGCGGCGACCCAGAACGCGTGCTTGTAGGCGTCCAGGGTGGGCAGCGAGACCGGGATCGGCAGCTTCATGGTGTCGCCGGTGAGGATCGCGGCCATCACGGCGGTGCCGATCGCGCCACCGACGGTGCGCAGCACGGCGTTCATGCCGTTGGCGATGCCGCTCTGCTCGACCGGGACGGCGCCGTTGATGTAGGCCGGCATCGCCGAGAAGGCGAGGCCGATGCCGAGACCGAAGATCGCCGAGGCGGTGTAGATGTCGGCCTCGTGGCTGTGGCGGACGGCCAGGTAGGCCATCGCGACGGCGCCGAGGACGCCGCCGAGGACCAGCGGCAGGCGCGGGCCGCGACGGGCGATCAGCAGGGCGCCGACCGGGGCGGCGACCATCGAGCCGAGCGCGGACGGCAGCAGCATGACACCGGCGTGCAGCACGGTCGCGGTGAACCCGTAGTGGGTGAGCTTCTCCGGGGTCTGGGCGAAGTTGCTGATCACCATGAACGAGCCGTACATGCCGAAGCCGATCAGCAGGCCGGCCAGGTTGGTGAAGGCGACGGCCGGGCGGGACATCATCTTCATGTCGACCAGCGGGTGCTTGACCTTGACCTCGATGACGCCCCAGATCAGGGCGATCACGGCGGCGACGGCGAACAGGCCGAGCGTCTTGGTGGAGGTCCAGCCCCAGGTGTTGCCCTGGCTGACCGCGACCAGCAGGGCGGAGAGCCAGCCGGCCAGGGTGATCGCGCCGAGCGGGTCGGCGCCGCCCTCCTTGTCGGTCACCGGGTCGCTGGGCACCCGGAAGGCGACCAGCGCGACCGCGAGCAGGCCGAAGAACAGGCCCATCCAGAAGATCGACTTGTAGCTCCAGTGCTCCAGCAGCAGGCCGGTGGCGACCAGGCCGAGGCCGCTGCCGACGCCCATCGAGGCGCTGATGGCGGCGACGCCACCGGTGACCTTCTGCTTCGGCAGCTCGTCGCGGACGATGCTGATGGCCAGCGGCAGCACGCCACCGCCGGCGCCCTGGAGGACGCGGGCGACGACCAGCCAGGTGAAGGAGTGGGTGCTGACGGCGAGCGCCGAGCCCGCGACGAGACCGGCCAGCGAGATCAGCAGCATCGGCTTGCGACCGCGCAGGTCGCCGAAGCGGCCCAGCAGGGGGGTCAGCACGGCGGCCGAGAGCAGGTTGGCCGTCATCAGCCAGGTGATGCTGGAGCCCGAGACGTCGAGCTCCTTGGCCAGCGAGGGCAGGATCGGAACGACCGCGGTCTGCACCACGCTGAACGACAGCATCGCCAGGATGAGGGCCGGCAGGACCCGGGCGCTGCTTTGCTTCTCGGCCGCGGTGGTGGGCTGTGGTGCCTCACTCACGGTTGCTTCCTCCCGTACATAGTGAATGAACTGAAGCAACCATGCCGGGAGATACTTCAGTGTGTCAAATATCGATCGGTGAAGCTTTGGCAAAGTCGAAGGACCCCGGACCGTGGAGGTCCGGGGTCCCTGGGTCGGACCGTCAGGCGAGTGGCCTCAGCGGGGCCGCCCGCGACGGCTCGCCAGCGCCCAAGTGCCCGCCGGCGCCCTCGTGTTCGCCGCTGCCCGGGCGCCCGGCGGCGCCGTCGGGAGTGGCGGACGGGGCGTGGTTGGACGAGGGGCCCGGGGTCGGGGCGGCCGCGGTGTTGTCGTGGACCTCGACGTGCTCGCGCCGCAGCTCGTCCCGGATCACCTCCTCGTCGGTGTAGCGCTCGACGACCAGGCGGACCCGCTCGATCGGCGCCAGGTACTTGCGGACCACCGGCCGCTCCTCGCGCAGCGTGACCTCCTCCACCGCCTCGGCGATGTCCTTGTCGCTCAACGAGGCCCGCTCCGCCTCGCCGACCGGCGTCCGCTCCACCCGGACCCGCTCGCGGACCACCGGCACCCGGCGCTCCACCGCCTCGCTGGTCACGTACTTGCGCAGCTTCGCGGTGCCCACGACATGCCACTCGGTGGTGATGTCCAGCCGTTCCTCACGGCAGGTGATCTCCACCGGAGCGTTCGGCGCCGACGAGGCCGCGCCCGCGCGGTCGGGCGCCGGGGTGCCGGAGGTGGCGGCCCGGGGGGCCGCTACCTCGGCGCCGTCGGGGCCGCCCGTGACGAGCGGGGCCGCCGGCGGGCGCTGCTCCGGTGCGACGGGCGCCGACGGGGTGGTGGCGGGCGCGGTGGCGTCGAGGGTCCGCACGTTGGGCTCCGTAGCAGGTTCGGACGGCTTGCCGAGGTCGGCGGCCGGGGGGACGGTGAGGGGCGGGGCCATGCTGTCGGCCGAGTGGAAGGCGAGCGGCTTCGCCGGGGCCGCCGAGGCCGACTGGTCGGCGGGCTTCGCCGCGGCGGCGCCCGCCACCGCGGCGGTGCCCGCCGCTGCCGCCGGGGCGGCGGCCGGCACGCTGCCGAAGTCGAGGTCGGCCGGCTCGGAGCCGTCGCCGGCCGACGGCCGGCCGTCCACCTGGGTGTCCAGCCCGTAGTAGCGGTAGAGCTGGAGCTCCTGGGCGGGTGAGAGGTGCTGGCCCACGCCGAAGTCCGGTGACTCCTTCACCAGGGACTTGTCGTAGGGCACCCGCAGTTCGTCGCCGGAGAACTCGCTCGTGGTCAGGGGGACGAAGGCGTCCCGGCCGAAGATGCCGGTCCGGACGGCCGCCCATTCGGGCTGCCCGGTGGCGTCGTCCAGGTACACCTCGTCGACCGTGCCGATCTTGTCTCCGTTGCGGTCGACCGCCTTGTGGCCGATGAGGTCCCGGGGGTCGATATCGGTCTGCACTCTTTCCTCCAGTGCGTTGCGCCTGCGGAACGCCCGCAGGCCGGCGGCCGGCCCGCCCGTCCCATCCGCCACTTCACACCAAAAGCCATGAACCGGACCGGCGCGACCGGGGTGCGGCCGGACGGGCCCGGTGCTGCGCCGTCCGGGTCACGGACCGGCTGCTCACCTGCCAGGACGCACCCGTGATCGAGGCGCCTGCCGCTGGTACCCTGGGCGCGACCGCCGAGCCCGCTCGGGAGAGTCCCCGAGAGCGGAAGTCGCTGGTCGGGGCGCCGAAGGAGCAACTCCTCCCCGGAATCTCTCAGGCATCCGTACCGTGTGGGATAGGTCACTCTGGAAAGCAGGGCAGGACTGCCGGCGAGGGAGCCGGCGGCACCACCCTCACCGACGGTGCAAGCCGGCGGGGCGCCACAGCGCCTCGCGCGGGTGAAGCTCTCAGGTCCCGATGACAGAGGGGGAGGCCTGTCGGGTCCGTCCGCCCCAGGCCTGTCCGCTGTCGTCCGCAGCGGCGGTGCCGCCCGGCGTGCGTACCCCCGCCGGTCCGTGACCAGGAGGCCTCGACCACCATGAACGCCCAGCCGAACGCGGGACGCACCACCACCCCCGTGACCCTCACCGAGCTCGAGCAGGCCAGCCCCTTCGAGAACCGCCACATCGGCCCCGACGTCGCCGCGCAGGAGAAGATGCTGGCCCAGGTGGGCTACGGCTCGCTGGACGAGCTCGCCGCCACCGCCGTGCCCGAGGCGATCCGCTCCATCACCGGGCTGGACCTGCCCGCCGGCCGCAGCGAGGCCCAGGTCCTCGCCGAGCTGCGCGAGCTGGCCGGTCGCAACACCGTCCTCCAGCCGATGATCGGCCTGGGCTACTACGGCACCTTCACCCCGCCGGTGATCCTGCGCAACGTCCTGGAGAACCCGGCCTGGTACACCGCGTACACGCCGTACCAGCCGGAGATCTCGCAGGGCCGTCTCGAGGCGCTGCTCAACTTCCAGACCGTGGTCTCCGACCTCACCGGTCTGCCCACCTCCGGCTCCTCGCTGCTGGACGAGGGCACCGCGGCCGCCGAGGCGATGTCCCTGGCCCGCCGTGTCACCAAGGTCAAGGGCGGCGTCTTCCTGGTCGACGTCGAGACCCTGCCGCAGACCGTCGCGGTGATCCGGACCCGCGCCGAGCCGACCGGCGTCGAGGTCGTCGTCGCCGACCTCTCCGCCGGCATCCCGGCCGAGATCGCCGAGCGCGGCGTCTTCGGCGTGCTGCTCCAGTACCCCGGCGCGACCGGTGTGGTCCGCGACCTCGCCCCGGTGATCGAGCAGGCCCACGGCCTCGGTGCGATCGTCGCCGTCGCCGCCGACCTGCTGGCGCTGACCCTGCTGAAGTCCCCGGGCTCGCTCGGCGCCGACATCGCCTGCGGCACCTCGCAGCGCTTCGGCGTGCCGATGGGCTTCGGCGGCCCGCACGCCGGCTACCTCTCGGTGCGCGCCGAGTACGCCCGCTCGCTGCCCGGCCGCCTGGTCGGCGTCTCCGTCGACGCCGACGGCAACCGCGCCTACCGGCTGGCCCTGCAGACCCGCGAGCAGCACATCCGCCGCGAGAAGGCCACCAGCAACATCTGCACCGCCCAGGTGCTGCTGGCCGTGATGGCCTCGATGTACGCCGTCTACCACGGCCCGGACGGCCTGGCCGACATCGCCCGCCGCACCCACCGCTACGCCGCCGCCCTCGCCGAGGGCCTGCGGGCCGGCGGCGTCGAGCTGCTGCACGGCGAGTTCTTCGACACCGTCACCGCGGTCGTCCCCGGCCGCGCCGCCGCGATCGCCGAGGCCGCCCGCGCCCACGGCATCAACGTGTACCAGGACGGCGAGGACCGGATCTCGGTCTCCACCGACGAGACCACCACCCGCGAGCACCTGGCGGGCGTCTGGGCCGCGTTCGGCGTCGAGGGCGTCGAGACCCCGGAGAGCGCCGAGGCGCTGCCGGCCGCGCTGCTGCGCGAGGACGAGTACCTGACCCACCCGGTCTTCCACAGCCACCGCTCGGAGACCGCCATGCTGCGCTACCTGCGCCGCCTGTCGGACCGCGACTACGCGCTGGACCGCGGCATGATCCCGCTGGGCTCCTGCACCATGAAGCTCAACGCGACCACCGAGATGGAGTCGGTGACCTGGCCGGAGTTCGGCCAGCTGCACCCGTTCGCGCCGATCGACCAGGCCCAGGGCTACCTCACCCTGATCCGCCAGCTGGAGCAGCAGCTGGTCGAGGTCACCGGCTACGACGCCGTCTCGATCCAGCCGAACGCCGGCTCGCAGGGCGAGCTGGCCGGTCTGCTGGCCGTCCGCGCCTACCACCACGCCAACGGCGACGTGCAGCGCGACGTCTGCCTGATCCCGTCCTCCGCGCACGGCACCAACGCGGCCTCCGCCGTGATGGCCGGTATGCGCGTGGTCGTGGTCAAGACCCTGGTCGACGGCGACGTGGACGTCGAGGACCTCCGGGCGAAGATCGAGCAGCACCGCGACAACCTCGCGGTGCTGATGGTCACCTACCCGTCCACCCACGGCGTGTACGAGACCCAGATCACCGACATCTGCGCCCTGGTGCACGAGGCCGGCGGCCAGGTCTACGTGGACGGCGCCAACCTGAACGCCCTGGTCGGCCTCGCCAAGCCGGGCAAGTTCGGCGCGGACGTCTCGCACCTGAACCTGCACAAGACCTTCTGCATCCCGCACGGCGGCGGCGGCCCGGGCGTCGGCCCGGTGGCGGTGCGCGCGCACCTGGCGCCGTACCTGCCGAACCACCCGCTGCAGTCCGAGGCGGGCCCGGCCACCGGCGTCGGCCCGATCTCGGCCGCCCCGTGGGGCTCGGCGGCCATCCTGCCGATCTCCTGGGCGTACGTCCGGCTGATGGGCGGGGAGGGACTCAAGCGGGCCACCCAGGTGGCGGTGCTGAACGCCAACTACATCGCCAAGCGCCTGGCCCCGCACTTCCCGGTGCTCTACACCGGTCCCGGCGGCCTGGTCGCGCACGAGTGCATCATCGACCTGCGCCCGCTCACCAAGGAGACCGGCGTGACGGTGGACGACATCGCCAAGCGCCTGATCGACTACGGGTTCCACGCGCCGACGATGTCCTTCCCGGTGGCCGGCACCCTGATGATCGAGCCGACCGAGTCCGAGGACCTGCACGAGATCGACCGCTTCTGCGACGCGATGATCGAGATCCGGGCCGAGATCGACAAGGTCGGCTCGGGCGCGTGGCCGGCCGAGGACAACCCGCTGCGCAACGCCCCGCACACCGCGGGCGCGCTGGCCGGTGACTGGGCGCACGGCTACTCGCGCCAGGAGGCCGTCTTCCCGGCGGGCGTGAACCCGGCGGACAAGTACTGGCCGCCGGTCAGCCGGATCGACGGCGCGTACGGCGACCGCAACCTGGTCTGCTCCTGCCCGCCGCTGGACGAGTACGGCTCCTGAGCCGACTGACGCGGTACGGCAGGGCCCCGGCGGAGTCTTCTCCGCCGGGGCCCTGCCCGTTGTCCTGCGTCGCCGGTGCCGCTCGGCGGCCGACCCCGCCGCCGGCCGGTCAGGCGGCGTGTGCGACGGGGCGGCGCGGGGCGATCACCCGGCCGTCGGGCAGCAGTTCGCCGGTGTCCTCGAAGACCAGGACGCCGTTGCAGAGCAGGCTCCAGCCCTGCTCCGGGTGGCAGGCCACCGGTACGGCCGCCTCGCGGTCCTCGGACTCCGCCGACGGGCACTCAGGACGGTGCTGGCACATACGCGTACCCTCGCTTCGCTTGGCGATCCTCCCCGTGGTGCGGCGCCGCCGGGTGACCGGCGGGAGCCGCCGCGGTAGTCGGATCCTGTCCGGCGCCGGGCCAGGTGTGGACCGGCGCTCAAGTGGGTAGGACAGGGGGTCCTTCCACGCTGGTTCCCAGTGTCGGCATCCCGGGGCGATCGCGCAGCAATTTCGTGACATGCGCCACAACTACCGGGCAGAGATCACCCGTTCAGGTGGCAGCAGACGTGAATGAGCGCCGGAGGGGTCAAGGGGCGGCTGACTCGATTCGGCCATGCCCTATGACCCGTCCGGGTGGGTACGGGTGGCGCGGGGGTGACGGGGGAGCGTTCAGGAGGAGCCGAGCAGCAGTGGCCTGGCGAGCGGGGCGCGGGTGAGGACGGGCAGCAGGTCCGCCGCCGGGTAGGCGCGGTGCGCGGTGACGCCGAGCGGGGCCGGGGCCAGTGGGATCAGCTGGTCCGCGTCGGGGCCGGCGTCCGGGCTGTGCAGCCAGAGCGCGGTGGCGTACTGGCCCGGAAAGGTGAGCAGCCGGGGCTGCCGTCGGGTCCGCGAGGTCTGGGCGAGCTGCCAGGCCTGGCGCAGTGCCCGGACGGTGGAGTCCAGGTACGGCCCGGCGGTGAAGTGGGAGAAGACGTGGCCCTCGACGCCCTGGACCACCTCGGCCGCGGCCGCCACCTCGGCGCCGTCCTTGATCAGGAACCGCCAGCCCGTCCGCCGGGCGGCGGCGAGCTCGGGACGGGGCCCGTCCAGGACGTGGACCGCGAGCGGATGCGCGGGCAGCAGTGGGCCGGTCGGATGACGCAGCGCGGCGGCGGCGGGCTGGCGCAGCGCGGTCTCCGAGTCGAGCGCGGCGAGGACCGCGCGCAGGGCGCTGGGCGGGGGCTGGGGGGTCTGCAGAGTCATGGCGGGGTCGCCTCTCCGTGCGAGATCGGCGTGCGAGTGCGGCATACCGGCATGGCGCGGTGTGTCGTCGGTGACGGAACCTGGCCGTGTCCGGTTGTGCATGATCGCGGTGCGGGCGCCGCCGCTGCCGTCGACGAGGGTGTTCGGATCGACAGCGGGCCGGCCTTGGGCGCAGTGCGAATTCTATCGAACAGGTGCACAGGGTGACCTGTTTATCACAGGCGGTGGCGCCGGGCAAGTCGACGGATGTGCTGAAAGACCATCAGTTCCCTTGCATTGCAAGCCGGTCGAAGCGATCGGGTATCGATCTTCGGGGTGGGCATGATGCTTGCACGGTCGGTCGGCCGGCCGCTCAGGAGGAGGGGACCATGGGCGAGAAGGTCGTGGCGACGCGCGCGGACCTGTCGGACCGGCAGCTGTACCGGCGCAAGCTCCAGTCCTGCCAGGACGCGCTGGAGCGGATGCTGCGAGAGGACCGCTTCGACCGGCCCCGCGCCGTGATGGGGCTGGAGATCGAGCTCAATCTGGCCGACGAGCAGGGCCTGCCGGTGATGCGCAACGCGCAGGTGCTCAGCTCGATCGGCTCCAGTGACTTCCAGACCGAGCTGGGCCAGTTCAACATCGAGGTCAACATCGCCCCGCACCGGCTCGCCGGCCACGTCTTCGAGGAGCTGCGCGAGGAGATCGACACCGGGCTGCGCTACGCCGACCGGCGGGCCGCCGAGGCCGGCGCGCGGATCGTGATGGTCGGCATCCTGCCGACCCTGGAGCACGATCACACCGGGCTGGACGCGATGTCCCACAACCAGCGGTACAGCCTGCTCAGCGACCAGATCCTGGCCGCCCGGGGGGAGGACATCACGCTGGACATCGAGGGCGTCGAGCACCTCCAGCTGGAGTCGATCACCATGGTCGCCGAGGCCGCCGCGACCTCGTTGCAACTGCACCTCCAGGTCACCCCCGAGCGGTTCTCCTCGGTCTGGAACGCGGCCCAGGCGATCTGCGGCCCGCAACTGGCGCTCGGCGCCAACTCGCCGTTCCTGTTCGGACGGGAGCTGTGGCGGGAGACCAGGCCGGTGCTCTTCCAGCAGGCCTGCGACACCCGTTCGGCCGAACTCAAGGCGCAGGGCGTACGGCCGATCACCTGGTTCGGCGAGCGCTGGGTGGACTCGGCGTCCGACCTGTTCGAGGAGAACCTGCGGTACTTCCCGGCGCTGCTGCCGATCTGCGACGACGAGGACCCGGTGAAGGTGCTGGCCTCCGGCGGCGTGCCGCGGCTGGCCGAGATGCGGCTGCACAACGGCACCATCTACCGGTGGAACCGCCCGGTGTACGACGTCAGTGGCGGCGTGCCGCACCTGCGGGTGGAGAACCGCGCGCTGCCGGCCGGTCCGACCGTCGCCGACACGCTGGCCAACGCGGCCTTCTACTACGGGCTCGTCCGGGTGCTCGCGGAGCAGTCGCGGCCGATCTGGACCAGGCTGCCGTTCGAGCGGGCCGACGAGAACTTCCGGCAGGCCGCCCGGTACGGCGTCGACGCCGTGTTCCAGTGGCCGCGGCAGGGCCGGGCCGGGCGCGGCGGGGGCCTGGCCACCGTCCCCGCGGTCGACCTGGTGCTGAACGAGCTGCTGCCGCTGGCCTACCAGGGGCTGGACGAGTGGGGCGTGGAGCCGGCCGACCGGGACCGCTACCTCGGCATCATCGAGCAGCGCTGCCTGCGCCGGGTCAACGGCGCCTCCTGGCAGAGCGCCACCTTCCACCGGCTGCGCGAGCAGTTCGGGATGGACCGCCCGGCCGCGCTCGCCGCGATGACCCGGCGCTACATCGAGTACATGCGGGCCGGCGAGCCCGTGCACACCTGGCCGGTGGGGTAGGGCCCGGCGGCCCCGTGGCGGGGGCACTCCCCGGCCCTGACGGGGAGTGCCCTGTGGAAGGATGACCGCTCCGGCCGTCGGCCGACGGCCGGAGCGACGCCGGACCGCTGGAGCACCCCGTGACCACCGCCCCGACCCAACCGGAGACCGCGCGGCCCACGCGCCGGCTGCTCGGCGTGGAACTGCTGATCGTCCTCGGCCTCTCCCTCGGGGCCAGCGGCGTCGGCGCGCTGATCAGCTTCACGGGCTCGCTGACCGAGACGCTCCAGCTCGGCCAGCAGGTCGCCACCCTGAACTCCTCACGGGCGCCCGGCCGCCCCTGGCTGGACCTCGCCTGGCAGGTCTACTACATCGCGCGCGGGCTGATGCCGGTGGTGCTGGTCGGCTACCTACTGGTGCGCGAGGGCACCTCGCTGCGGGTGCTCGGGTTCGACCTCGGGCAGAAGCTGCGCGACCTCGGCCGGGGCGCCGCCGTCGCGGCCGCGATCGGCGGCACCGGGCTGGTGCTCTACCTGGGCTCGCAGGCGGCCGGCTACAACCTGACGGTGGCGCCGTCCGGGCTGCCCGACGTCTGGTGGCGGATCCCGGCGCTGGTCGCCTCCGCCTGGCAGAACGCCATCCTGGAGGAGGTCGTCGTCCTCGGCTACCTGCTGCGCCGGCTCGGGCAACTGGGCTGGTCGTGGCCGGCCGCGCTGGTGGCCGGCTCGGTGCTGCGGGGTTCGTACCACCTGTACCAGGGGGTGGGCGGGCTGGTCGGGAACATGGTGATGGGCGCGGTGTTCTGCCTGCTGTACCGGCGCTGGGGGCGGGTGATGCCCCTGGTGGCGGCGCACGCGCTGATCGACACGGTGGCCTTCGTCGGGTACGCGCTGCTGGCCGGCCACGTCAGCTGGCTGCCCACCGGCTGACCGCCGGGCGGACGGCCAGGGGGCGCGGCGGGCGGGCCAGCAGCCGGTCCACGTGCCGGCGCTCCAGGCCCTGGCCCGGGTCGATGGGCAGCAGGAGGCGGTCACGGCGCCAGATGGCGTTGCGGATTAGGCGGGGCGGGATGACGTCGTCCGTCCAGGCGAACGGCCGGCCGGCGGCGTACCGCAGCAGGGGAGCCCACTTGTGTGCGGAGAACAGCTCCATCAGCGGTACCCGCGGGTCGCCGGGCTGCGGGACGTAGCCGGCGAAGCGGACCACCGGCAGCCGGGGCAGCCCGATCGCCGGGGCGATGTGGGTGTTGGCCTCCTCCTCCCAGGTGGTGGCCCAGACCAGTTCGTAGGTGTCGGCCAGTTCACGCAGCCACTCGCCGTGCCGGGCGGAGAGCAGGACGCTGTAGCCGAGCAGGGTGTGCGCGTCGAACCCGGCCTCGGGTCTCGGGCAGACGGGGTTGAGCACCCCGTCGACATCCAGGAACAGCAGTGGCTTCGGCACCGGGCGCCCCCCAGGTCAAGACGTCTCTGTCATCCGGTCGGACGAGTGGCGTACGCCGGTGGTTGCCCGGCGGAGGGCGCGCGCGGGGGGGCGCGGGGGCGCTCAGCCGACGGTGGCGGGCTCGACGGGCCGCGCGACGGAGGCCGGAGCGGAGCGCCGGGAGAGCCGGCGGACCTGCGGCTCCAGCAGGACGAGGGCGCTGAGCAGCAGGCAGAGCGCCGCACAGGCCCAGAGCGCGCCGGTCAGGCCCAGCCCGACCGCGGCCGGCCCGGCCAGCGCGGTGCCGACCGGGGCCAGCGAGAGCGAGCCCAGCTGGTCGTAGGCGGAGACCCGGGAGAACATCTCGGCGGGAATCTCCTGCTGCAGGGCGACCATCCAGTTGACGCCGAACACGGTGACCCCGGCGCCGGACAGGAACATCGCCGCGACGAGTACCGGCAGCGGCGCGGCCAGCGCGAGGGCCAGCGCCGGCAGGCCGAAGAGGAAGACGCCCCAGTTGCCGATCAGCAGGATCCGGCGGGGCTGCCAGCGGACCATCAGCAGGCCGGTCACCACCAGGCCGATCCCGTGCGCGGCGAGCGCCAGCCCCCAGTCGCCGGCGCCGCCCAGCCGCTGCTCGGCGACGATCGGCCCGTACACCGCGTCCACGGCGGTGATGCAGGCCATCAGCACGGCGAACTGGAGCACGATCACCCAGAGCCAGCGGCGGGAGGCGAACTCCTGCCAGCCCTCGCGCAGGTCGCGCAGCATGCCGCCGCCGGCCGCGGCGGGGGCGGCGGCCTCGGCCTCCAGGAAGAACCGCAGGGCGGCGGCGACCAGGAAGCAGCCGGCGTCCACCGCGAGTACCCAGCCGGGGCCGACGGCGGCGGTGAGGGCGCCGCCGAGCGCCATGCCGCCGATCTGCGCGGAGTTCAGCGCCAGCCGGAAGACCGAGAACGCCCGGCCGGCGTGCTCCGCGGCCACGCTCTGCATGATCATGCCCTCGGAGGCGGGGGCGTAGAAGGCGTGCCCGGCGCCGCCCGCCGCGGAGAGCAGCATCAGCTGCCAGAGCTGCGCCTGACCGGCCAGGACCAGCGCGGCCAGGACGGCCTGGGAGACGGCGCTGAACAGGTTGGCGGCGACCATGACGTGGTGGCGCGGCAGACGGTCGGCGAGGGCGCCGCCGATCATCAGCAGCAGGACGACCGGGACCAGCCGGGCGGCGGTGACGTAGCCGACCTCGGCGGTGGATCCGCCGCTCGCCATCACCGCGAAGGCGGTGGCGATCGGGGCTCCGGCGTTGCCGAGGCCGCTGACCACGGTGGCGGCGGTCTGGATGCGGAAGTTGCGGCCGGCCCAGGGGAAGCGGCGTCGGTGCGGGGGAGGGGGTTGGCTCTGCACCTGGTGACTATGCCGGGGGACGTGACAGCTGTCCACCGGGTTTCGGGCCTTACGGCGGGGGCCGAGGGGGGCGTGCGGGCCTCATGGCGGGCGGCCGGGGCGCCGCGTGCCTCACCGGCGGGCGCGCTCAGCCGAGGTGGCCCCGGAGGAAGCTGAGGGTGCGCCGCCAGGCCGTCCGGGCCTGGAGCGGGTCGTAGGAGCCGGGGCGGTTCTCGTCGTTCATGAAGGCGTGCCCGGCCGGATAGAAGTGGATCTCGGGCCGGACGTCGGTCGCCTCGCCGATCCGGATCGCCGCCTCGTCGACGGCGGCCATCGGGATCGACCGGTCGTGCTCGGCGTAGTGCCCCAGCACGTGGGCGGTGAGGCCCCGGTAGTCGAAGTCCGGATCGGGTGGCAGCCCGTAGAACGGCACCACGGCGGCCACCCGGTCGCCCTCGGCGGCGGCCAGCAGCAGCGCGAAGCCGCCGCCCATGCAGAACCCGACCACGCCGACCGCGTCGCCGACCACGCCGTCCAGGCCGAGCAGGTACCCGACCGCGCCGCGCAGGTCCACCACCGCCCGCTCGACCGGGAGTTCGCGCTTCAGCCGGGCCGCCTCGGCACTGTCGTGGGCGGTCGCGCCGCCGAACAGGTCGGGGGCGAGGACGGTGAACCCCTCGGCGGCGAAGCGGTCCGCCGTCGCGGCCACGTGGGAGGTGAGCCCCCACCACTCCTGCACCACCACCAGGCCGGGGCCGACGCCCCGCTCGGGCCGGGCCAGATAGCCGTGGGCCTGGCGGCCGTTGCTCGGGAAGGTGACGTTCTGCCGGGAGCCGCCCTGCTCAGGCATGGCTTCCTCTCGGTGGGACGGGCCGCGCGGCGCGGCGAGGGCTGCTGGGGGCCGGCGCCGAGGGGGCGGCCGGGAGCGTGCTCGGCGCCGGCCCCCGCGCCGGCGCGGCGGATCAGCCCATCTCCTCCAGCGCCCGGCCCTTGGTCTCCTTGATGCAGAAGGCCACGAAGGGGATCGAGAGCAGGGCGAAGGCCGCGTAGATGACGTAGGTCGCCGACAGGTTCCAGTCCGCGAGGTCGGGGAAGCTGACGGTGATCGCCCAGTTGGCGATCCACTGGGCCGAGGCGGCGACCGAGAGGGCGAGTGCCCGGATCCGGTTGGGGAACATCTCGCCGAGCAGGACCCAGACCACCACGCCCCACGAGAAGGCGAAGCAGAACACGAAGACGTGCGCGGCGACCAGCGCGACGGTGGCGTAGGTGTCGTCCAGGGTGGCGGCGTCGCCGGTGCCGTGCCGGAAGGAGAAGGCCCAGGCGGCGGTGCCCAGCGCCAGCGCCATGCCGGCCGACCCGGCCAGCGCGAGCGGCTTGCGGCCGATCCGGTCGACCAGGGCCATGGCGACCACCGTGCCGACCACGTTGACGATCGAGGTGGAGAGGCTGATCAGCAGCGAGTTGGACTCGTTGATGCCGACGGACTGCCAGAGGAAGGACGAGTAGTAGAAGATCACGTTGATGCCGACGAACTGCTGGAACACCGAGGCGCCGATGCCGATCCAGACGATCGGCAGCAGCCCGAAGCGGCCGCCCAGCAGGTCCCTGGCCCGGGGCTTGTGGGCGGATTCCAGCACCGCGCGGATCTCGGTGACCCGGGCGTCGAGGTCGACCCCCTCGCCCTCCACCTCCAGCAGCACCTTGCGGGCCTGCGCCTCGCGGCGGTCGGCGATCAGGTAGCGCGGCGACTCCGGGATGGCCAGCGCCATCAGCCCGTAGACGAGGGCCGGGACGGTCTCGACGCCGAGCATCCACTGCCAGGCCTGGATGCCGCCCAGGTGACCGGTGGAGTCGCCGCCGGCGGCCTGGTTGAGGGCCCAGTTGGCGAGCTGGGAGACGGTGATGCCGAGCACGATCGCCATCTGCTGGAAGGACGCCAGCCGGCCGCGGTAGGCGGTGGGCGCGACCTCCGCGATGTAGGTCGGGGCGATCACCGAGGCGATGCCGATCGCGACGCCGCCGACCACCCGCCAGGTGGCCAGCACCTGGATGCTCGGCGGGAACATCGAGCCGATGCCGCTGATCGCGAACAGCGTGGCGGCCAGCAGCATGGTGCGGACCCGGCCGAACTGGTCGGCGAGCCGGCCGGCGATCACCGCCCCGCCGGCCGAGCCGAGCAGGGCGATGGCCACCACGAAGGCGGTCTCGCCG
Source organism: Kitasatospora sp. NPDC005751 (assembly GCF_040630835.1). Taxonomy (NCBI): domain Bacteria; kingdom Bacillati; phylum Actinomycetota; class Actinomycetes; order Kitasatosporales; family Streptomycetaceae; genus Kitasatospora; species Kitasatospora sp. NPDC005751. The sequence continues at coordinate 116,287 of NZ_JBEXYC010000017.1, read as the reverse complement.
TTGCCGACCGCGAAGTGCTTCTGGATGCCGGTCACCGCACCGTTGATCACCGCGCTGTCGTAGCCGAACAGGAAGCCGCCCATCGCGGCCGCCGCCGAGATGAAGACGACGTGTCCGAGATGCGCCTCGCCGGAGGCCGGACGGGATGTGGCTGTGGACACGCGCGCTCCCCGGGTGGACGGGCCCGCCGGCACAGCCGAGGGGGCAGGATTCGTCACACATTCGATCAGCGGCGTCCCGGCTTCGCCCGAAATCGAGCCGATCGGGTGACTTGGCGTCAGCGCTGCTACCCCGTGCGCCGCGCGTTACGCCTGAGGAGCTGGGTGCGGGCGGCGGCGTCCAGGCCCCGGTCGCGTTCGGCCAGCCGGTCGGCGACGGCCCGCTGCTCCGCCGCGCCCTTCTTGTCGTCGTACTTGAACTTGGCGCGCACCGTGCGGACCGTCAGCCGCAGCCCGCGCAGGCCTGACAGCAGCGGGCCGAAGGGCGCCTCGCCGGGGGCCACCCGGGTGTTTGGGGTCTCCGGCTGGAAGTGCGCCAGCTGCCGGTTGAGGATCGCCGCCTTGCCGGCCGCGTCCTCGACGATCTCGGCCGTGCAGAGGAACTGGACGGAGGCGTAGTAGCTGGTCGGCGTACCCGGCTCGCCGCGCCAGTGGCCGGGGGCGAAGGCGTAGTCGTCGGTGACCGCGAGGGTGACCTCGGGGTCGGCCCGGACGGCGGCGAACAGCGGGTTGGGCGCGGCGAGGTGCAGCAGGATCTCGCCCCGCTCGACGTCCAGCAGGAAGTGGGTGGGGACCAGGACGGGCCCCTGGCCGGGCAGGCCGTTGGCGGCGAGCAGGCCGAAGTCGCGGCCCTGGGCGAGCCAGGCCCGCCACTCGGCCTCGTCACCCCGGTCCCAGGACCTGATCAGCATGGGAGCCCCTCAGCGGGTGAAGTCGCGCAGGTGCGCGGGGAGCGGCACGGCGGTGGAGGCGTCCGGCACGGGGGCGCCGTACACCGTGGTCACCGGCACGACGCCGGCCCAGTACGGGAGGTCGAGGTCCGCCTCGTCGTCGTCGGCGTCGTCGGCGCGGGTCTTGGCCGAGACCTCGTCGAGGTCGAGCCGGACGACGGCGGTGGCGGCCAGCTCCTTGGCGTTGGCCGGGCGGACCTCGGCGGAGCGGCCGGGGACGGTCTGGTCGACCAGCGCGTCCAGCGCGACCGACAGCTCCACCGGGTCGGTGACCTGGTGGGCCGTGCCGTGGGCGACCACCGAGCGGAAGTTGATCGAGTGGTTGAACGCGGACTTGGTCAGCACCAGGGCGTCGACCAGGGTGACGGTGACGCAGACCGGCATGCCCTGGTCGCCCTTGGCGCCGCGCAGCGGCCGGCTGCCGGTGGAGCCGTGGACGTAGAGGCGGTCGCCGACCCGGGCGAAGATGGTCGGCAGCACGACGGGGGCGCCGTCGACGACGAAGCCGAGGTGGCAGAGGTAGGTGCTGTCGAGGATCGCGTGGATCGCGTCCCGCTCCCAGGTGGCGCGGTCCTTGTAGCGGGTGGGGGTGGTGCGCGGGGTACGGGCGTAGGACGCGGTGCCGTCTGACATGACAACCTCTATGTACTAGTGCATAATCTCTTTTGTGCTAGGAGACTATCCGATCAAGGGACGGCGCGCCAGCGAGATCGCGGCCGACGTCGAGCAGGGCGTCAGCAGCGGGCGGCTCGCGCCCGGCACCGCACTGCCCCCGCTGCGCGACCTGGCCGCCGAACTCGGCGTCAACCCCAACACCGTCGCCGCCGCCTACCGGCTGCTCCGCGACCGGGGGGTGATCGAGACCGCCGGTCGCAAGGGCAGCCGGATCCGCCCGCGGCCGGCGCTCACTCCGCGCGACCAGATCCGGGTGCCCGTCCCGCCGGACGCCCGGGACCTCTCCAACGGCAACCCCGACCCGGCGCTGCTCCCCGACCTCACCCCGGCCCTCGCCGCCGCGGCCGAGGCCGCCCGCCGCGACCCGGTGCTCTACGGGCGCCCCTCCGCCGATCCGGGGCTCCTGGCCCTCGCCGGTGCGGGCTTCCGCGCCGACGGCCTGCCCGACGCGCCGATCGCCATCAACTCCGGCTCGCTCGACACCATCGAGCGGATCCTCGCCACCCGGCTGCGCCCCGGGGACGCCGTCGCCGTCGAGGACCCGGGGTGGGGGAGCCTGATGGACCTGCTGCCCGCCCTCGGACTGCGGCCCGCTCCCGTCCGGCTGGACGACGAGGGGCCGCTGCCGGAGGCGCTCGCCGAGGCGCTGGCGGCCGGGGCCCGCGCGGTGGTCGTCACCAGCCGCGCGCAGAACCCGACCGGCGCGGTGGTCACCGCCGCCCGGGCGGCCGCGCTGCGGGCGGTGCTGGCGGGCCATCCCGGGGTGCTGCTGATCGAGGACGACCACGGCCACGGCATGGTCGACCAGCCCTTCCACTCGCTGGTCGGGGCCGGCTCCGAGCACTGGGTGGTGGTGCGCTCGGCGGCCAAGGCCTACGGGCCGGACCTGCGGCTCTCCTTCGCGGTCGGGGACGCCGACACCATCGGCCGGGTGCAGGGCCGTCAGCGGCTCGGGGCCGGCTGGGTCAGCCATCTGCTGCAGGGCACGGTCGCCGAGCTGTGGCGCACCGACGCGGCGCCGGCCGCGCGGGTGGCCGCCGCCTACCGGGCGCGCCGGGACGCCCTGCTGGGGGAACTGGCCGCCCGTGGCATCGAGGCGCACGGCGCGAGCGGGCTGAACGTCTGGGTGCCCGTCCCGGACGAGACCGGCGCGCTCGCCGCGCTGGTGCAGCGCGGCTGGGTCGTGGCGCCGGGCGCGCGGTTCCGCCTGCAGTCCGCGCCGGGGCTGCGGATCACCGTCGCCCGGCTCGATCCGGCCGAGGCACGGCGGCTGGCCGACGACCTGGCGGCCGTGCTCGGAGCGGACGGTGCCGGTTCGCGACTGATCTGAACCGGTCGGTAACAGGCCGGGAATCCTGTGCACGACCGATCTGAACCGGTCGGTAACAGAGTGAGAAACCTGGTGCAGATACCTAGCGGTAACAAGCGCGAGCATGTCATCTTCATCGCGCCACCGGCCGGCGGCCCACCCTCACCTCCGCGTCTCCCCGCCCCCACCGTGCGGACGAGACCGACCGCAGGAGTTCCGCCGTGCCCGAAAACCGTTCGAGCATCACTCGCAGAACCACCCGCCTCACCCGGCGGCTGCTCGCCGCCGCCCTCGCCCTGCCGCTCGGTGCGGCCGGCCTGGTCGCCGGCGTCGCCGCACCGGCCGCGGCCGCCGGCGCGGTGCCGGCCGGGCCCACCGCCAGCGTCACCCTCGGGGACAGCTACATCTCCGGCGAGGCCGGCCGCTGGAAGGGCAACTCGGTTGTCACCGGCGGAAGCCGGTCCGGTACCGACCGGGCCTGGACCGGCAGCGCCTACGACCCGAGCGGGGTCTACGGCGCGACGTATGCCAGCGGGTGCGACCGCTCGGACGTCGCCGAGGTGCGCAGCGCCCCGACCGTGACCCAGACCCAGCTGAACCTGGCCTGCTCGGGGGCCGTCGCCGCCAACGTCTTCCGGGCCGCGAACGGCGGCCAGTCGTTCAAGGGCGAGGCGCCGCAGGCCGACCAGCTCGCCTCCGTGGCGCGGCAGTACAACGTCAAGCTGATCACGCTCTCGATCGGCGGGAACGACCTCGGCTTCGCCGACGTGATCCAGAGCTGCGTCACGGACTACCTCGTCTGGTACTCCTACTGCCACGACGACCAGCAGGGCGAGATCGACTCCCGGATGCCCGGCGCGATGGCGGGGGTCGGCAAGGCGCTGGACGAGATCCGGACCGTGATGGCCGGTGCGGGCTACGCGACCGGGGACTACCGGGTCGTGCTGCAGTCCTACCCCTCGCCGATCCCGCGCGGCGCCGAGATGCGCTACCCGGAGAGCGGCTGGAGCCGGTCCGACACCGGCGGCTGTCCGTTCTGGAACGGCGACGCGGACTGGGCCCGGGACTCGTTGGTGCCGCAGATCTCACGGGCGCTGGCCGGGGTCGCCGCCGCGAAGGGGGCGCAGTTCCTGGACCTGGCGGACATGCTGCAGGGGCGCGAGGTCTGCTCCAAGGCCACCAAGCAGGCGAGTTCGAGCAGCGCGCCGTCCGCCACCACGAGTGAGTGGGCGCGGTTCGTCGACGGCGGGCTCAGCGCCTCGCAGGGCACGATCCAGGAGTCGATGCACCCGAACTACTACGGCCAGCAGGCCCTCGGGCAGTGCCTGACCCTGCTGTACGCGCGGCCGACCGGCAACTACGGCTGCCGCAACACGGCCGGCAAGGACGCGAGCGGGATGTACCTCACCGCGCGGTAGCGTGCGGCGCGGCCGGTCCCCGTCCCCGGGCCCGAGTGGGCGGGAACGGGGACCGGCCGCGGCGGGTCAGCCCTTGGCGAGCAGCGCCTCGGCGTGCGCGCGCACCTGATCCTTCGTCAGATAGGCGTCGGTGTACTCGAAGTCCCGCAGCCGGGCGGGCTGGCGGGCCAGGAAGCCGGTCCGGACGAAGTCGTCGCCGGCGGTGGCGTTGAGCAGCCAGTTTGCGCCGACCCGGAACTTCGCCGCGTTGGTGCGCATCGCCATCAGGTGGTAGCCGCGGGCGACCACCTGGGCGGGGACGCCGCGCAGTTCGACGCCGACCGGCTTGGAGACCGCGTCCTTGCCGCCGAGGTCCACCACCAGGCCCAGGTCCTTGTGGTAGTAGGGCTCCAGCGGCTGGTTGCGCAGCGCGGCGATCACGTTGTTGGCCACCGCCCGGCCCTGGCGGGCGGAGTGCTGGGCGGTGGGCGGGCAGACCGCGCCGTCGCCCTTCGCGAGGTCCGGGACGGCGGCGGCGTCGCCGAGTGCGAAGACGCCCTCGAACTGCGGCACCCGCATCTCCGCGGTGACCGCGATCCGGCCGCGGACCGTCTCGGCGTCCAGGGTGCCGATCAGCGGGCTGGCCGCGACGCCGGCCGTCCAGATCAGCGTCCGGCAGGGGAGCACCCGGCCGTCGGTGAACTTGACCGACTCGGCGCCGACTTCGGCCACCGAGACGCCCAGCGAGACCTCGATGCCGCGCTCGCGCAGCACCTCCAGGGCGGCGACGCCGAGGGCGTCGCCGAGCTCCGGCATCAGCTTCGGGGCGATGTCGATCAGGTGCCACTTGATCTGCCGGGCGTCCAGCCGCGGGTAGCGCCGGGCGGCCGCGGTGGTCAGCCGCTGGAGGCAGGCGGCGGTCTCGGTGCCCGCGTAGCCGCCGCCGACCACCACGAACTGGAGCCGGGACTCGCGCTCCCGCTGGTCCAGGGTGGCGGAGGCGAGGTCGAGTTGGGCGATGACGTGGTCGCGGACGTAGGTCGCCTCGGCGAGCGTCTTCATGCCGCGCGCGTAGTCGGTCAGGCCCGGGATGTCGAAGGTGCGGGTCACGCTGCCGGGCGCGAGCACCAGGTAGTCGTACTTCTGCGCGACCACCTCGTCGGTGATCTTGCGGACCACGCAGACCTTGGAACGCGGGTCGACGCCGATCGCGCCGCCGGGGACGATGTGGGTGCGGCGCAGCGTCCGGCGGAGCGAGACCGCGACCGACTGCGGGGTCAGCACCCCGGCCGCCACGTGCGGGAGCAGCGGCAGATAGAGCTGATAGCTGAACGGCGTGACCAGCGAGATCTCCGCCTCCGAGGGCGTGAGCTTGCGTTCGAGCCGGCGAGCGCACTCCAGTCCGGCGAAGCCACCGCCCACGATCAGGATCCGAGCTCGTTCCATCGTTCATCCCTTACAGTGCAGTTCGTACCGTGCAAGGTCCCCACTACTCTGAGCCACACTCGCACGGCGGAGCGGGCGCTGCCACCGGACGGCGCGGATGGCGCAGGCCCGCGCCGGGCGGGGACGGCACGCGGCGCCCGGTCCGCGCATATGCCCGATAGGCTGTCCGGCGTGCTCCCCGAGGTGACGGCGGTTCGTTATGTGACGCCACTGCGAGAAGGCGGCTCGATGCCGGGCCTGGTCGAGGCCGACGACCGGCGGCTGTACGCCCTGAAATGGGTCGGCGCCGCGCAGGGCCGCAAAGCGCTGGTGGCGGAGGTGCTGGCCGGTGAGCTGGGCCGCCGGCTCGGGCTGCCGGTACCGGAGTTGGTCACCGTGGACCTCGACCCGGTGCTGGCCCGCAGCGAGCCGGACCCGCAGATCCAGGACCAGATGCGGGCCAGTGGCGGCCGCAACCTCGGGATGGCCTTCGTCAGCGGGGCGCTCAACTTCGACCCGCTCTGCTTCGAGGTGGACGCCGGGCTGGCCGGGCAGGTGCTCTGGTTCGACGCCCTGATCGGCAACGTCGACCGCTCGTGGCGCAACCCCAACCTGCTGGTGGCCACCGGCGGGCTGCGGCTGATCGACCACGGCGCCAGCCTGATCTTCCATCACCACTGGGCGGGCGCGGCCGGCTGGATCCGCCGCCCGTACGACGCCTCCGACCACGCGCTGTTGCGCGCGGAGCCCGATCTGGTGGCCGCGGACAAGGCGCTCGCGCCGCTCGCCGAGGCGGCGGTGGAGGCGGCGGTGGCGCAGATCCCGGACGTCTGGCTGGCGGACGAGCCGGGCTTCGACTCGCCCGAGGCGGTGCGCGCCGCGTACCGCTCCCAGCTGACCGGGCGACTGGCCGGTCCGCGTGACTGGCTGCCGGAGGTCTCCGCATGAGCGAGTCCGTGACGCCGGCCCCGCCGGCCGTCGAGCTGCACGACTACGAGTACGCGGTGATCCGGGCGGTGCCCCGGGTCGAGCGCGGCGAGTGCGTCAACGTCGGGGTGCTGCTGTACTGCCGGCAGAGCGCGCACCTGGGCGCCCGTACCCATCTGGACCAGGCCCGGCTGCTGGCGCTCGACCCGGTGGCGGACGTCGCCGGGGTGCGGCGGGCGCTGCACGGGATCGAGGCGGTCTGCGCGGGCGGGCCCGCGGCCGGTCCGGCGGCGGGCGACAGTCCGGGGCAGCGGTTCCGCTGGCTGACGGCGCCGCGCAGCGCCGTCGTCCAGCCGGGACCGGTGCACACCGGGCTGACCGGTGACCCGGAGGCCGAGCTGCGGCGGCTCTTCGACCAGCTGGTGCTCTGAGGGCGACCGGTCGGGTGCCCGGGGGCCGTCCGGGGGCCTTCCGGGGCCGAGCGGTTGACCTGCGGACTTTTGCCCCGGTCAAAGCTTGAGTTGGTGAAGCACTCGGTCGTACGCTGGCCCCATGGGTTCGACAGCGACGACGACCGTTCCGACCAACGCCGAGTTGATGGAGGCGTTGGCCGCCGTCGGCGCCGCCTACTTCCAGGACTTCGCGGGAGCCGCGGCCCGGCACGGTCTCTCCTCCTCCCAGGCGAAGGCGCTCGGTGCGGTGCAGGAGCCGGTGCCGATGCGCGCGCTGGCCGGCCGGCTGGGCTGCGACGCCTCCAACGTGACGGGGATCGTCGACCGGCTGGAGTCGCTCGGCCTGGCCAACCGTGAGGCGGCGGCCGGTGACCGGCGGGTCAAGATCGTGGTGATCACCGAGCAGGGCCGCGAGATCCTCGGGCTGATCCGCGGCGAGATGAGCCGTACCCACCACGCCTTCGAGGCGATGACGGACGAGCAGCGGATCTCGCTGCACTCGATCTGCGCGCAGGTGCTGCCGGTCCTCGCCGGGCGCTCGCCCGGCACGGTGTAGCGGTTCGGCGGTTCGGCGGTTCGGCGGTTCGGCGGCACGGCGGTACGGCGGTACGGCGATCGGCCGGGGCGGGCGCGGGAGGCGGCAGCGCCCGGTCCGCCGCCGCTCGCGCTGACCTCGGCTGTTAGGCTTGCGAAGCGTGAGCGCGAAGCCCCAGATCCCCAATGTCCTGGCCTCCCGGTACGCCTCGGCGACCCTGGCCCAGCTGTGGTCCCCCGAGCACAAGGTGGTCCTTGAGCGCCACCTGTGGCTCGCCGTCCTGAAGGCCCAGCAGGACCTCGGCGTGGAGGTGCCCGCGGGCGCCGTCGCCGACTACGAGCGGGTGATCGACCAGGTCGACCTCGGTTCGATCGCCGCCCGCGAGCGGGTCACCCGGCACGACGTGAAGGCGCGGATCGAGGAGTTCAGCGACCTCGCCGGCCACGAGCAGATCCACAAGGGCATGACCTCCCGGGACCTGACCGAGAACGTCGAGCAGCTGCAGATCCGCCAGTCGCTGGAGCACGTCCGCGACCGCACGGTCGCCGTGCTGGTCCGCCTGGGCCGGCTCGCCGCCCAGCACTCCGAGCTGGTCATGGCCGGCCGGTCGCACAACGTCGCCGCGCAGGCCACCACCCTGGGCAAGCGCTTCGCGACCGTCGCCGACGAGGTGCTGGTCGCCTTCCGCCGGCTGGAGGAGCTGATCGCCCGCTACCCGCTGCGCGGGATCAAGGGCCCGGTCGGCACCGCCCAGGACATGCTGGACCTGCTCGGCGGCGACACCGACAAGCTCGCCGAGCTGGAGCGCCGGGTGGCCGGTCACCTCGGCTTCGACCACGTGCTGACCAGCGTCGGCCAGGTCTACCCGCGCTCGCTGGACTTCGAGGTGCTCACCGCCCTCGTCCAGCTCTCGGCCGGGCCGTCCAGCCTGGCCAAGACGATCCGCCTGATGGCCGGCCACGAGCTGGTCACCGAGGGGTTCAAGGAGGGCCAGGTCGGCTCCTCCGCGATGCCGCACAAGATGAACACCCGCTCCTGCGAGCGCGTCAACGGCCTGGCCGTCATCCTGCGCGGGTACGCCTCGATGACCGCCGAGCTGGGCGGCGACCAGTGGAACGAGGGCGACGTCTCCTGCTCGGTGGTCCGCCGGGTCGCGCTGCCGGACGCCTTCTTCGCCTTCGACGGCCTGCTGGAGACCTTCCTGACCGTCCTCGACGAGTTCGGCGCCTTCCCCGCCGTGATCGAGGCCGAGCTGGACCGCTACCTGCCGTTCCTGGCCACCACCAAGGTGCTGATGGGCGCGGTGCGGGCGGGCGTCGGCCGGGAGACCGGGCACGAGGTCATCAAGGAGCACGCCGTCGCCTCGGCGCTGGCGATGCGGGCCGGCGCGCGGGAGAACGAGCTGCTGGACCGGCTGGCGGCGGACGCGCGGATCCCGCTGGACCGGGCCGGGCTGGACGCGCTGCTGGCCGACCGGCTCTCCTTCACCGGCGCGGCCGGTGCCCAGGTCGCCGAGGTGGTCCGCCAGGTCGAGGCCGTCGCGACCGCCTACCCCGAGGCCGCCAAGTACGCCCCGGGCGACATCCTCTGACGTTGCCTCAGGCCTTCGTGGGCCCCGCCGCCGATCCGGTGGCGGGGCCTTCGCCGTGTCCGGCGGCGGCATGGCCCGGATCCAGCGGAGGGGCGGTGCCGCAGGCGTAGGCGCAGTCCGGCTCGGCGACCGGGTGGTCCTCGGGGGCCAGCACATTGCCCCGGACGGTGGTGAACGCCGTCACCGCGCCGGTGACCAGCAGCCCGGCGCAGATCAGCATCGCGGTCCGGAAGGCGGAGTCCACCGCGGCCGGCACCCGGTAGGCCTCGCCGCTGAGCCCGGCCAGCGCCGGCAGGGCGGCCACCGCGAGCAGCCCGGCCGCGCGGGCGGCGGCGTTGTTGACGCCGCTGGCGATCCCGGCATGCCGGACCTCCACCGCCGCGAGCACCGTCGCGGTCAGCGGCGCGACCAGCAGGACCATCCCGCAGCCCATCACGGTGGCGGCCGGCAGCACGTCCGTCCAGTACGAGGCGTCGGAGCCGATCCGCAGCATCAGCAGGACCCCCGTCGCGCAGAGCAGCGGCCCCACGGTGAGCGGGAGGCGCGGGCCGATCCGCTTGCCGAGCCGGCCGGCCCGGGCGGACAGCGCGAGCATCAGCACGGTGATCGGCAGCAGGGCGAGCCCGGAGACCAGTGGGGAGAAGCCGGAGACGATCTGCAGCTGGACGACCAGGAGGAAGAAGACGCCGCTGAACGCCGCGTAGACGCAGAGGGTGACCAGGTTCACCGCGGTGAACAGGCGGGAGGAGAAGAGGCCGAGCGGCAGCATCGGCTCCGGGACGCGGCGTTCGACCACCACGAAGGCCGTGCCCAGCAGCAGGCCGGCCGCGCCGGACACCCACACCACGGCCGAGAGCCCGTCGCCCGCCGCGGTCAGCGCGTAGGTGACCGAGCCCAGCGCGAGCGCGGCCAGCGCCGCGCCGAGGACGTCGAACCGGCCGGTCGCGCTCTCGTCCCGGCTCTCCGGGACGTGCCGGGAGGCCACCGCGACCACCAGGGCGGCGAGCGGGACGTTCAACAGGAAGATCCACCGCCAGCCGGGGCCGTCCACCAGCCAGCCGCCGAGGAACGGGCCGATCGCGGCGGACACCCCGCCGAGGCCGGACCAGAGGCCGACCGCCGCCGAGCGGTCGTCAGGGTGGAACACCGCCTGGAGCATCGCCAGCGAGCCGGGGGTGAGCAGCGCCCCGCCGACGCCCTGCACCGCACGGGCGGCGACCAGCACCTCGATGGTGGGGGCCGCGGCGCAGGCCGCCGAGGCGGCGGCGAACCAGAGCACGCCGATCAGGAAGACGCGGCGCCGGCCGTAGCGGTCACCGAGCGCGCCGCCGAGCAGGATCAGGCCGGCCAGGGTGAGCAGATAGGCGTTGAGCGTCCATTGCAGGGCGGCGAGCGGAGCGCCGAGATCGGTGCCGATCCGGGGCAGTGCGACGTTGACGACGGTGCCGTCGAGCATCGCCATGCTGGAGCCGAGCACCGTCGCCAGTAGTACCCAGCGGCCCTGCGCGGTGCCCAGGCGCAGGGTGCCGGCCTCGGAGGTGGCCACCGCCTGATCCTGCGCTCCGGGAGGCGACGTGACAAGGGTCACCGGGGGTGTGTCGGCGGATGGCTTTCCGTAGGTGATCGCATGCGTACGGACACCGAAATCGGCGGAGCGTCGTGGATCAGTGGCACGCGGTGAATCGATTGTGCACATACTGTGCAGCCGATCATTCGGAGTGTCACGGCCTTCCCGGTAGTGGTTGTCGATTCAAGAGATCGACATTGCTTCGCCCGGGCGGATGAGTTTTAGTTCAGCGACCGCCCGGCATTGGACCGGGTGGCCACCGGGTGGAACGCCTAGTCCTGCCGCTGCCCGGTGGTACGAACCGAACTCTGTACGGCAGGAGCGGGGGACCCAAAGGTAAGTCGCCGGACCGGAATTCACGGTCCGGCTTGGGGTGAAGCCGCGCTATGCGGCCGGGCAACTCCAGCCCGAACCCGACAGCTCACCTCGCAGGCGTCGGAGAGGACAGTTCGCCATGCCCGCACAGGCTCGTCGTATCACCCTGCCCCGCGCCGCCCGCATCGGCATCGCCACCGCCGTGACCGGCGCCGCTTTCGCCCTCCCGCTGGTGACCACCATCAGCGCCCAGGCCCACACCGCTCCGGCCGCCAAGCCCGCGCAGACCTCCACCTGGACCGGCGCCACCAGCGTCGACGCCGCGCCGGCCGCTGCCGCCAAGCCGGCCGCCGAGGCCGCCAAGCCGGCCGCCGCGCCGGCCGAGGAGAGCTACAAGGTCGTCGGCGGGGACACCCTGTCGAAGATCGCCGACGCCAAGCAGGTCGAGGGTGGCTGGAAGGCCCTCTACGACCACAACCGCTCGGTCGTCGGTGCCAACCCGAACCTCATCTTCCCGGGTCAGCAGCTCGCGCTGGGTGCCAAGGCCGCCGCCGCTCCGGCTGCCGCCGAGGCCGCCAAGCCCGCCGCCCCGGCCGCCAAGCCGCAGGTCTCGCAGGACGCGCAGAAGCCGGCTGCCCAGCACGCCGCCCCGAAGCCGGTCCAGGCCGCCAAGCCCGCCGAGGCCCCGGCTGCCAAGCCGGCCGCCCCCGCCGCCAAGCCGGCCGCCCCCGCCGCGAAGCCGGCCGCTCCGGCCGCTCCCGCCGCGCCGGCCGCCGTGGCCAGCACCTCGGGCTTCGTCGCCCCCCTCGCCAACCCGAAGCTCGGCACCGCCTACGGCGTGGCCGGCTCGATGTGGGCCTCCGGTCACCACACCGGTGCCGACTTCGTCGCCTCCACCGGCACCCCGCTGCGCGCCGTCGGCGCCGGCACCGTGGTGAAGGCCGGCAACGGCGGCGCCTACGGCAACGAGGTCGAGATCAAGCTCGCCGACGGCCACTACGCCGAGTACGCGCACCTGTCCTCGATCGGTGTGAAGATCGGTCAGACCGTCACCGCCGGCCAGCAGATCGGCCTCTCGGGTGCCACCGGCAACGTGACCGGCCCGCACCTGCACTTCGAGATCCGCACCGGCTCGGAGTACGGCTCGGACATCGACCCGATCGCCTACCTGCGGGCGCACGGCGTCTCCCTCTGACCTGAGGTCGGACTTCCGCTGGGTGCGGGGCGTACGACCTCCCGGGATGGTCATGTCGGGTGACCGCTCGACCGGGTGGTCGCCGCACCGTCAGCGGATCATGGGCGCGGGACACGCCCTGGCCGGCCCGGCTCGCGAATTTCCTTCGCGAGCCGGGCCGGCCTTTTTCGTGCCCTTCTGACAGGCAGGTGCCCCCCCACGATCAGGGTTTCCATCCGGCGCTTCCGAGTGGTCGGTTCCGTCGTGCGGAAGGCCTTCCGAAAGCCTTTCCGGAAAGCCTTCCTGGGGGGCCTTCCGGGATGTGCCGACGGCCCGTCCGCGGTCGGACGGGCCGTCAATTCTCGGTCGGCGGTCGCGGTGAAAGGAATGGGCTGCCCCGGCGGGGGTCAGGACCGGTGGGCGGGCAGGTCGCTGTTGGCGGCGGTCAGCAGCTGGTGCACGCGGTGGCCGAACTCGTCCGCGTCGCGGGCCGGCTCGGGGAAGACCAGGCGGACGTCGCGGTGGCCGTAGGGGTGGTCCAGGCGGAGCACCAGGCCGTGCCGGTCGAGGGCCAGCGGGCGGACGTCGGGGTGTCCGACGAGCAACTCGCGGTCCAGCAGCCGGGTGAGCACGGCGAGGGCGTCCGGGTGGTCGTCGGCGAGGTGGGTGAGCATCGCCGCCTCGAAGCGCGCCAGCGGGTCGGGCGCGGCCAGGGCGAGGTCGGCGCCGGTGAGGGCGGTGGTGCCGTACGGGGTGGAGAGGACGGCGTGTGCGACGTCCAGCCGCAGGTGGACGCTGAGGCCGTCGTCGGCGAGGTGGGCGAGGTGCAGCCGGCCGGCCAGGGTGAGACGGCCGCGGACGCGGTCGCGGACGGCGACCGGGGCGATGTCGGTGAGGTCCAGGACGACGGCCAGACCGTCCTGCTCGCGGGTCACGGCGAGGGTGAGCGGCGAGTCGAGCGGTGCGCCCAGGCGCAGCCGGGAGCCGTGTACCGAGACCGGGGTGTCCAGGTCGTGGTACTCGCCGCAGGCCCGGATCACCACGGAGGAGGTGGCGCTGAGCAGGCTGCAGACCCGTTCGGCGGCGGTGGGTTCGGGCGCCTCGACGTCGACGGGACTGGGGCTCATGACGACCTCCGTTAGTTAGGTGAGGCTAACCTAATCACTTCGCCAGGGGAGGGCAAGGTGTGCGCGGGTGGTTCGCGGGTCGCGCTGGAGGGTGCGCGGGTGCAAGGGATTGCAGGTGGAGATAGCGAGCGCTTGCAAGTATCCGGCGCTCGGTCGTATTGTCGACGCTGGTAGTTGCACACGCAATCTTCTGTACGCTTCTGTACGCTCTGGAAAGCGGTCCCCTCATGCCCCTCGCGCTCCTGGCGCTGGCGATCAGCGCCTTCGGCATCGGCACCACCGAGTTCGTGATCATGGGCCTGCTGCCCGAGGTCGCCGGCGACTTCTCGGTGTCCATCCCCACCGCCGGCCTGCTCATCTCCGGCTACGCACTCGGTGTCGTGATCGGCGGCCCGCTGCTCACCGTCCTCGGCACCCGGATCCCCCGCAAGGGGATGCTGCTGATGCTGATGGGCCTGTTCATCGCCGGCAACCTGGTCTCCGCCGTCGCGCCCGCCTTCGGTCTGCTGCTGGTCGGCCGGGTGCTCGCGGCCTTCGCGCACGGCGCCTTCTTCGGCATCGGCTCGGTGGTCGCCGCCGACCTCGTCGCCCCGCACAAGCGGGCCGGCGCCATTGCCCTGATGTTCACCGGGCTCACCGCCGCCAACGTGCTCGGCGTGCCGATGGGCACCCTGCTCGGCCAGCACTTCGGCTGGCGCTCCACCTTCTACGTGGTCGCGGCGCTCGGCGCGATCGGCTTCGCCGGCATCGCGGCCCTGGTGCCCGTCCAGCCGCGCGCCGAGGACACCCGGCTCGGCCCGGAGCTGGCCGTCTTCCGCAAGCCGCAGATCTGGCTCGCGCTGAGCATGACGGTGCTCGGCTGGGGCGGCATCTTCGCGATGTTCACCTACATCACGCCGATGATGACCGAGATGGCGGGCTTCGCCCCCTCCAGCGTGACCTGGCTGCTCTTCCTGTTCGGCGTCGGCCTGTTCATCGGCAACCTGCTCGGCGGCTGGTTCGCCGACCGCGCGCTGATGCGGAGCCTGTACGTGATCCTGGCGGTGCTGGCGGTGCTGCTCTTCGCCTTCACCCTCGCCTCGCACAGCAGGGTCGGCGCGATCGTCGCCATTCCGCTGATCGGCGTGTTCGGCTTCGCGACCGTCGCACCGCTGCAGAAGCGGGTGATGGACCAGGCCGCCGGCGCGCCCACGCTGGCCTCGGCCGCCAACATCGCGGCCTTCAACCTGGGCAACGCGCTCGCCGCCTGGCTCGGCGGGCTGGTCATCTCGTCCGGGCTCGGCTACGACGCGCCGAACTGGGTGGGCGGGCTGATGGCCGCCGCCGCCCTGGGGGTCGCGCTGCTCTCCGGCGCGCTGGAGCGGCGGGGGGCCGGCGCCGGTGGCAGGGTCGTGGCGCGCGGTGGAGCGGCCGCCGAGGAGGCGGTCACCGCCGGGCGGTGAGCGCGGACCGCGTGGGGCCCGGACACTCGTCCGGGCCCCACGCGTCGTGTCGAGGCTGGTCAGCCGAGCACGGCTCGCGCGTCTCGGTGGCCGGTCAGCCGATCACGGCCTGTGCGTCTCGGTGGCCGGTCAGCCGATCACGGCCTGTGCGTCGATCTCGACCAGCATCGGCTCCTGCGGCAGCTCGACGAAGATCGTGGTGCGGCAGGGCTTCACGCCGCCCGGCGCGATGTTCTCCTCGATGAACGCGGCGTAGACCTCGTTCATCAGCGGGAAGTCGGCCCGCTTGGTCAGGTAGACGCGGAACATCACCACGTCCTCGATGGTGGCGCCGCCGGCCTCCACGATCGCCTTGACGTTCTCCAGCGTGCGGCGGGTCTGCGCCTTCACGTCGCCGTGGTGCAGGTACTCGCCGGTGGCCGGGTCCTGCGGGCCCTGGCCGGAGACCTGGAGGATGGGGCCCTTGCGGACGCCCTGGGAGAACATCCAGGCCGGGGCGGGGGCGCCGTCGGTGCGGATCTCGGTCTTGTCGCTCTGGTCGCTCATGGGCTTCCTCGGTTGGTGGTGGCGGGTCGGCTGGTCCGGGGCCGGCGGGGCCGGCCGGTTCGGCGGGTCAGCCGGTCTGGGGAGCCTGGGGGTTCTGCCCGCAGTCGGCGGAGACGGCGCGGGCGGTGGCGAGCAGCTGGGGCAGCAGCTCCAGCACCTGTTCGTAAGGGAGGACGACGTCGGGGACGGAGATCGAGGCGGCGGCGACGACGCGCCCGCTGGCGTCCCGGATCGGCGCCGCCACGCAGTTGATGAAGGCCTCGTGTTCGGCGTGGTCCTGCGCCCAGCCCTGGGCCGCGACCTTCTCCAGCTCGGCGAGCAGCGCCTCGGGAGTGGTCAGGGTGCGGGCGGTGTGCGGGGTGAAGTCGATGCCGGCCACCACCCGGCGCCGCTCGGGCACCGGCAGGTCGGCGAGCAGCACCTTGGAGACGGCGGCGCTGTGCAGGGCCGCCCGCAGGCCGATCCGCGAGTACATCCTGACCGGGTGGCGCGAGTCGTACTTGTCGATGTAGACGACCTCCCCGCCCTCGTACGCGGCCAGGTGCACGGTCTGGCCGGTGGCGGCGTTCAGCTCGGCCAGGTGCGGCGCGGCGATCCGGCGGACGCCGCGCTGCTCCAGGGCGAGGCCGGAGAGGGCGAAGAGGCCGGCACCGAGGTGGTAGCGGTAGGCCGGGTCGCGGTAGACGAATCGTTCCTCTTCGAGGCTCTGGAGCAGCCGCAGCACCGTGGTCTTGTGCACGCCGAGCACCTCGGCGAGCTGGTCCAGCGAGCGCTCGCCCTCGCCGAGCTCGGCGAGGATGCGCAGGGCGCGGGTGACGGTCTGGCTCATCGTGCTCCAAGGGCCGGGGAGGTGGCCGGTCGAGGGTCGGTGACACCGCCCCCGGTCACCGGCGCCGCCGTCGCGGACGGGACCGGCCGGGGCGGCGCCGCCGCGGGCAGTACGGGGGACACGATGCCATCCGCGGAGACCCGGGTGGCGGCCCACTCCCGGGGGGAGGCGTTCAGCAGTGCGGCGACCACCGGCTCGGGCGGCAGTTCGGCCTGGTCCCCGTGGGCGGTCAGCGCGCAGGCGGCGCTGAGGTGGCCGAGCCGCAGCCGGCGGCGCTGGTCCAGGCCGCGGACGGTGGCCGCGAGGTAGCCGGCCGCGAAGGCGTCGCCCGCGCCGGTGGCCTCGACCACCTCGACGGCGAGGGCCGGTTCGGTGACGGCCGCGCCGTCCCGCTCCAGCGCGGTGACCGTCCGGGCGGCGTCCTTGACCACCACGGTGGCGGGGGAGGGGAACCGGCGGCGCAGCGCCAGCGGGTCGCCGGTGCCGAAGGCGGCCTCGCCTTCGTCGGCGCCGAGCAGCAGCAGATCGGCGGCGTCCAGCAGGGGGGGGAGGACGGCCGGGTCGCGGTCCAGCCAGAGCGCGGGGCGCCAGTTCAGGTCGAAGCTGGTCAGCCGGCCGGGGCGGCGGTCGGCGAGCAGGGCGCGCAGCAGGGCCAGGCAGTCGTCGGACAGGGCAGCGGTGATGCCGGACAGGTGCAGCAACCGGGCACCGGCGAGCAGGCGGACGGCGGCCGGGTCGTCCAACAGGGCGGGCGAGAGCGCGGCGGCGGCCGAGCCGCGCCGGTGGTAGTGCAGCCGGCTGCGCCCGGGGCCGAGGTCGTGCCGGGCACCGGTGGAGCCGCCGACCTCCTTGAGGTAGAGGCCGGTCGGGCGGTGCGGGTCGACGGCGACCGCCGAGACGTCCACCCCGCGGGCGGCGACCTCGCCGACCAGGCGGCGGCCGAAGCCGTCGTCGCCCACCCGGCTGATCCAGGCGCTCGACACGCCGAGCGCCGCCAGGGCGCCCGCCACGTTGGACTCGGCGCCGCCGACCGAGAGGCGGAAGTTCTCCACCGCCTCCAGCGGGCCCGGCCGGTCCGGCAGCAGGACAGCCATCGACTCGCCCACGCAGACCGCCGTCGGGGTCCCGGGCGTCGGGCGCGTCGCCGCTCCGCCGTGGGCCACCGGGCCGTCGTGCGCCGACGGTCCGCCCGGTGCCGCCGTCGGGCCCGGCTCCGCCCGGCCGGCCGCCGTCAGGCTGTCGAGCGGAGGGGTGCCCGAGCTCACGGCGGCGTCCTGTCGGGGCATCTGGTGGGCTCCTCGTGTGCTGCGGCTGACCGTTTCCGTTGACCTTCGTCCGGCGCCGATGCTAGAACCGTGATGCCAGCATGTGCAACCCTCGTTGCACATGTTGCAACACGTAAGGAGAACACGGTGGACCAGACCTTCGTAAGCAGCGGCACCGGACCGGGCATCGACACCGGCGCGGTCGCGGCCCTCGCCGACGAGGTGCTCGACTGGCGCTTCAAGGCGCTGCCGCCCGCCGCGTGGGGGTCGACCGTGCGGGACTACCTCGCCACCGGGCCCACGCTCGCCGGTTTCGGCACCCCGCTGCTCACCCTGGACGCCGCCGCGCTCGACCACAATGTGCGGACGATGGCCGACTGGTGCGCCAAGGCGGGCGTCGCCCTCGCCCCGCACGGCAAGACCACGATGGCGCCGGCGCTCTGGCAGGCCCAACTGGACGCCGGCAGCCACGGCATCACCCTGGCCAACCTGCCGCAGGTCCGGGTGGCGCGGGCGTTCGGCGTCCGGCGGATCCTGCTCGCCAACACCCTGCTCGACCCGGCCGGGCTCGGCTGGCTCGCCGGTGAGCTGGCCGCCGACCCGTCGTTCGCCTTCGTCTCCTGGGTGGACTCCACCGAGAGCGTCCGGCTGATGGACGAGGCGCTGCGCGCGGTCGGCGCCGAACGACCGGTCGAGGTCCTGGTCGAGCTCGGCGGCCCCGGCGGGCGGACCGGCGCCCGCGGGGTCGACGCGGCCGTCGAGGTCGCCGCCGCGGTGCTGCGCGCGCCGACGCTGCGACTGGCGGGGATCGGCGGCTACGAGGGCGCACTGGCCCACGACGCCGGCGCCGACGGCCTGGCCACCGTCCGCGGCTACCTGCGCGCCCTCGCCGACCTGCACGGACGGCTGGCCGGCGGCTACGCCGACGGTGCCCCGCCGATCGTCACGGCCGGTGGCAGCGCCTACTTCGACCTGGTGGTCGAGGAGCTGGCCGCACTGCCGGAGGCCTCGGTGGTCCTGCGCTCGGGCGCCTACGTCGCCCACGACGACGGCTTCTACCGGGGGATCTCCCCGCTGGGCCGGGGGGCCGGTCCGACGCCCTTCCGGGGCGCCCTGCACGGCTGGGCCCGGGTGGTCTCCCGGCCGGAGCCGCAGCTGGCCCTGCTCGACGCGGGCAAGCGCGACCTGCCCTTCGACGAGGGCCTGCCGGAGCCCCAACTCGTCCGGGGCGGAACGGTGCTGACCGGCACGGCGGCCCGGGTCACCGCGCTCAACGACCAGCACGCCTTCCTGCGGGACGCCGGCGACCTCGCGCCGGTCGGCGCGGTACTGCGGCTCGGGGTGTCCCACCCGTGCACCGCCTTCGACAAGTGGACGATGATCCCGGTGCTGGACGACGCCTCCGCGGCTGACCCGAAGGTCACCGGGCTGATCAGGACGTATTTCTGATGGAGCCTCAGTCTCCGGTCGACGACCTCGTCTTCAAGGGGGCCACCGTCGTCGACGGCACCGGCGCCGACCGGTACCGGGCCGACGTCCGGATCGGGCAGGGACGGATCGCCGAGCTCGGGAACGGGCTCGGCGGCGCCCGCGAAGTGGACGCCGACGGCCTGGTACTGGCCCCCGGCTTCATCGACATGCACGCCCACTCCGACCTGGCCCTGCTGCTCGAACCCGACCACCCGGCCAAGGTCACCCAGGGCGTCACCTGCGAAGTCCTCGGCCAGGACGGCCTCTCCTACGCCCCGGTCGACGACGGCACGCTGCCCGCGCTGCGCCGCCAGATCGCCGGGTGGAACGGCGATCCGGAGGGCTTCGACTGGGACTGGCGCACCGTCGGCGAGTACCTGGACCGGCTGGACCGGACCGGGCCGGCCGTCAACGCCTGCTACCTCGTCCCGCACGGCTCGCTGCGGATGCTGGCCATGGGGTGGGAGAACCGGGCTCCGAGCGCCCGGGAGCTCGACCGGATGCGCGAACTGCTGGCCCAGGGTCTGGCCGAAGGCGCCGTCGGCCTCTCCAGCGGCCTGACCTACACGCCCGGGATGTACGCCGACACCGCCGAGCTGGTCGCCCTCTGCCGGGTCGTCGCCGAGTGCGGCGGATTCCACGCACCGCACCAACGGTCCTACGGGGCAGGGGCGTTGGAGGGCTACGCCGAGATGGTGGAGATCGCCCGCCGGTCCGGCTGCCCGCTGCACCTGACCCACGCCACGATGAACTTCGGCGTCAACCAGGGGCGGGCGGGCGAACTGCTCGACCTCGTCGACCGGGCGCTCGCCGACGGCATCGACCTCACCCTGGACAGCTACCCCTACCTGCCCGGCTCCACCACACTGGCCGCCCTGCTGCCCGGCTGGGCCACCGAGGGCGGCCCGCAGGCCACCCTGGCCCGGCTCGGTGAAGCGGACGCGTGCGAGCGGATCCGGTACGAGGTGGAGGTGAAGGGCAGCGACGGCTGCCACGGGGTGGTCACCGACTGGGCGACCATCCAGCTCTCCGGCGTCCGGAACCAGGAGCTGGCGGGGGCCGTCGGCCGGACCGTCGCCGAGCTGGCCGCCGAGCAGGGCCGCAGCGGGACGGAGGTCTTCCTCGACCTGCTGCGCCGGGACGAGCTGGCCACCACCATCCTCCAGCACGTCGGCCACGAGGAGAACGTCCGGGCGATCATGCGGCATCGCGCGCACACCGTCGGCAGCGACGGCCTGTTGGTCGGGGCCCGGCCGCACCCGCGGGCCTGGGGCACCTTCCCCCGCTATCTCGCGCACTACAGCAGGGAGTTGGGCGTCCTGACCCTGGAGCAGGCGATCGCCCGGATGACCGGCCGGCCCGCCGCCCGGCTGCGGCTGGACCGGCGCGGCCGGATCGCCCCCGGATTCCACGCCGACCTGGTGCTCTTCGACCCCGAACGCGTCCAGGACACCGCCACCTTCGAACAGCCCCGGCGGCCCGCCGCCGGTATCGAGCACGTCTACGTCAACGGCACCGCCGTCGTCCAGCAGGGCCGCACCACGGGCGCCAGGCCCGGGCGCGCCCTGCGCCGAACCGATCGAGGAACCCGAGCCGCATGAGCCCTTCGCCCTTCGTCTCCGACGCCGTTTCCGTGACGGCTGCGGCGGCCGCTTCCGTTCCCGCGGCCGCTTCCGTCCTCGCGGCCGCGCGTGCCGCGCTGGCCGCCGATCCGGTGATCGCCGTCGTCCGTGCCCCCCGGATACCCGACGCCGCCGCGCTCTGCGCCGCGCTCGCCGAGGGCGGCATCACCTGGACCGAATTCACCTACACCACACCCGGTGTGACGGACCATCTGCTCAGGGCGGCGCAGGCCGGCCACCGGGTCGGGGTCGGTACGGTGCTGACCGCCGAGCAGGCCGAGCGCGGCATCGCCGCCGGCGCGTCCTTCCTGGTCACGCCCGGCTGCCGGCCCGAGGTGGCCCGGGTCGGGCACGCCGCCGGGGTACCGGTCGTGCTGGGCGCGCTCACCCCCACCGAGGTCGCGCAGGCCGTCGACCTCGGCGCCGCGGCGGTCAAGATCTTCCCGGCCCGGACCTTCGGGCCCGGCTACTTCAAGGACCTCCGCGGCCCCTACCCGGACGTTCCGCTGGTCGCCTCCGGCGGCGTCAACGCGGGCAACGCGGCGGAGTTCCTGGCACAGGGCGCGCTCGCGGTCTGCGCGGGGACGGACGTGGTGGCGCCGGAGGCCGTCGCGGCCGGGGACTGGGCCGAGATCGCCGGGCGGGCGCGGGTGTTCACCCGGGCCTGCGCCATGGGCGGCCGGTAGGCGCGGCGGGGCCGGGGACTGGGCCGAGATCGCCCGGCGGGCGCGGGTGTTCACCCGGGCCTGCGCCGTGGGCGGCCGGTAGGCGCGGCGGGGCCGGGTCGCCGGGGTAGGCCCGGCCCCGGGGGAGCGGTGCCGGAGGGGGGCTGTCGGGACGGCCGGGATTGGACGAGAATCGGTGGTTCCGGACCCCGGCACCCGGTAGGAGGATCCACCCCATGACCTCGACCCGCCCCGGCCCCGACTGGTTGGCCGACGCCGTCCTGTACCAGATCTACCCGCAGACCTTCGCCGACTCCGACGGCGACGGCATCGGGGACTTCGCGGGCATCGCCGCCCGCCTGGACCACCTGGCCTGGCTCGGGGTCGACACGGTCTGGCTGAACCCGTGCTTCGCCTCGCCGTTCCGGGACGCCGGGTACGACGTGAGCGACTACCTCACGCCCGCGCCCCGGTACGGCTCCACCGAGGACCTGGCCGCGCTGGTCGAGGCGGCGCGCGGCCGGGGCATCCGGATCCTGCTCGACCTGGTCGCCGGTCACACCTCCGACCGGCACCCCTGGTTCCTGGCCGCCGCCGAGGACCGGGACGACGACCGCTACATCTGGTCGGACCGGCCGGTCGACGGCTTCGTCGCCTCGCCCGGCAGCCGCCCCGGCTGGTACCGGCCGAACTTCTTCGACTGCCAGCCGGCGCTCAACTTCGGCTACGCGCAGAGCCGTTCCGACCAGCCCTGGCGACAGCCGGTGGACGCCGACGGTCCGCGCGCGAACCGCGCCGCGCTGCGCGGGATCATGGCGCACTGGCTGGACCTCGGCCTGGCCGGGTTCCGCGTCGACATGGCCTCCTCGCTGGTCAAGGACGACCCCGGGTTCGTCGAGACCTCCAAGCTCTGGACGGAGCTGCGCGACTGGCTCGACCGTGCCCACCCGCAGGCCGCGCTGCTCGCCGAGTGGGGCGACCCGGCCGCCGCCGTCGCGGCCGGTTTCCACGCCGACTTCTTCCTCCAGTTCGGCGGCGCCGACCACGGTCTGCCGCTCCGCTCGCTGTGGAACAACGGCACCGGCACGGTCGAGGAGTACTGGAAGCAGGGCCCCTGCTACTTCGAGGCCGAGGGCCGCGGCACCCCGCGGGTCTTCCTCGACGCCTGGCGCAGCGCCGCCCAACTCACCGAGGGCGCCGGGTACATCGCGCTGCCCACCGCGAACCACGACTTCTCCCGGCTCGCCACCGGCCCGCGGACCGCCGAACAGCTCGCCCCCGCCTTCGCCTTCCAGCTCACCTGGCCCACCCTGCCGGCGGTCTACTACGGCGACGAGATCGGCATGCGCTATCTTCCCGGCCTGCCCGACGTGGAGGGCAGCACGCTCGGTCCGCGGTACAACCGGGCCGGCTCGCGCACGCCGATGCAGTGGGAGCCCGGGGCGAACGCCGGCTTCTCCACCGCTCCCGCCGAGCGGCTCTACCTGCCGGTCGACCCCGACCCGCACCGCCCGGACGTGGCCACGCAGCGGGCCGACCCGACCTCGCTGCTGCACACCGTCCGGCGCCTGATCGCGCTTCGGCGGGCCCATCCGGGCCTGGGGGCGGGCGGTGCGGTCGAGGTCCGCAGCGTCGGCTACCCGCTGGTGTACACCCGGGCGGGGCGGTACCTGGTGGTGGTCAATCCGCGGCGGGAGCCGGGCGTGGTGCCGCTCGGGTCGGCGCTGCCGGGCGGTCGGGGCGGTGCGGCTGATCCGGTCGCGGTGCGGCCGCTGGACGTGCAGGGGGTGCGGGTGGTCGACGGAGAGCTCCGGGCGGACGGGTTCTCGTACGGGGTGTTCGAGCTGGTCTGAGCAGGGCGGGCCGCGCGGGGGTGGGTCCGGGCTTTCGCTCGTCCGCGAAATGGTTGTACACTGCATCCAGATGGTTGCATTTACCATCTTCTAGGCCCGGCAACGGAGGATGAGACGAACGCCATGAGTGCACCCCAGACCACCGCTGCGGCGCCCACCCCGGGGCACGCGCTCAAGCACCTCGCCGTCCACCTGCTCACCCCGCTGCTGATGTGCCTGGGCATGGCGCTCGCCTACCAGGGGGCGTTCCACCAGCCCGAGCCGCACCACCTGAAGGTCGCCGTCGTCGGCACCTCCCCGCAGGCTCAGGGCCTGGCGGACGCCGTCCGGGCCAAGGCCGGCCCGGCGCTCGACGTCAGCACCCTGGCGACCAAGGACGCCGCCGAGCAGCAGCTACGCGACCGCGACCTGGTCGGCGCGTTCCTCCCGGACGCCCGGAGCCCCGAACTGATCGTCGCCAAGGGCGGGTCCGACACCTCCGCGATGGCGGCGGAGGCGGTGTTCCGGAACGTCACCGACCAGCAGGGCGTGCCGCTGACCGTCACCGACCTCGCCACGCCCGGCAAGGGCGACCCGACCGGCCAGGGCCTGTTCTTCCTGCTGGTCGCGCTCAGCATCGGCTCCTACGCGAGCGTCGCGGTGATCGGCGCGGCCGGCGCCGCCCTCGGCATGCGGACCCGGGCCCTGGTCGGCCTCGCCGTCTCGCTGGCGGTGAGCGTGATCGGCATCGGCACCGCCGGGCCGGTCTTCCACGTCGTGGACCACGACCTGGCAGCCGTCTGGGCGCTCGGCTGGCTGTATTCGGCGGGTGTCCTCGCGATCGGCATCGGCCTGCACAGCTTCCTGAAGCGGTGGACCACGCTGACGATGATGGTGCTGTTCGTGATGCTGAACTTCACCACCTCGGGCGGCATCTACCGGCCCGAGCTGCAGAACGGCTTCTTCGGTGCCCTGCACGCCTTCTGGACCGGCGCCGGATTCCTGGAGGGCGCCCGCAGCGTCCTGTACTTCGACGGCGGCGCCGGGCTCGGCGGGCACGTGCTGACCCTGGCGCTCTGGCTGGGGCTGGGCGGTGCGGTGATGGTCGGCGCGGCGGCGTACGAGAAGCGCGGCCGGTCAGCGGTCGAGGCGGAGGCGGAGGCCGAGGAGGAGATGGCGGAGGCGGTCGCGGTCTGACCGTGACGCCGGAAGGCTTCACCCGTCGCCACGGGCATCGGCGCCGGGTGGGGATCGGCGGCCCGCGCCCGGCCCCGGACAGGCCGCACGCGGGCCGCCGCGCCGCGCCTCGGGCGGGGTGGCGTGGTCAGGGGCGGCGTGGTCCGGGGCGGCGTGCTTCGGGGTGGCGTGGTCCGGGCGGGCTGGTGAAGCAGCAGTCGCCGCAGACGCCGGTGCCCGGGCCGACCCGGTAGTAGAGGCAGCAACTGGTGCGCCGGAAGCCGGTGCCGCGCAGCTCGCCGGTGTCGGCCAGCGGTGGCCGGCGGAGGACCGCCGCGACGAGGGCGCGGGCCCGGCCGGGGGCCGCGTGGGCGTCGAGCATGCGCAGGGCCCCCGCCAGGGCGGAGGCGGCATTGCCGTCGAGCAGTCTGCCGGAGAGCGGCACGGCGGCCCGGACGGCGGCCGCGAGCAGCGTCAACTGGCCCTGGACGAGCACGTGGTGGATCCGGTCGGCCAGCTGCTCGTCGCTCGCGCGGGGGCCGGTCGGAGCCGGGGCGGGCGGCTGTGGGGGGTGGGGTGCGTCGTGGTGCGGCGCTCGGTGGTCCGGTGTCCCGATGTGGGGCGTTCCGTCGTGGGGCGTTCCGTCGTGGGGTGTCGCTTCGTGCGGTGTCGCCTCGTGCGGTGTCCAGAGGTCGATCGGGCCCTGCTCCGGGATGCGCACGTAGGCGCGGTCGGGGTCCAGCGCGGGGACGGTGCCCAGCAGGACGGCGGCGCCGAGGCCCACCGAGCAGAATCGGGCGGCGAGCCCGAGGTGCAGGATCGAGGCCGCCACCCGGGGTTCGGCGGTGCCGAGCCGGTGGGCCACCACCCGGACCCGCTCGGCCAGCGGCGAGCGGGGCCCGTGCGCGTACAGCTCGCGCAGCGGGCGGAATCCCGGAGGGGCGGCCTCGGCGGGCGAGGCGCCGGAGTCCAGGGCGAAGTACGGTCCGACGGCGGAGAGTCGGCGGTAGTCGGGCGTGCTGGTGGTCATCGGCCGACCGCCCGGGCGACCGGCGGGCACGGGGTCGGCCGGCGGAGCCCGGGGCTGCCTGCGGGCGGGCGGTCGTCGGTCATCGGGCGGTCCTCCGGGGCGGGCCGTGGGGGCGTCGGCCCCGGGACGGTCGAGTGGCCGGTGTCGGCGGTGATGAACGCTACCGCGCCACGGGCGCCCGAGTCCTGGCCCCGGAGCCGCGGCCCCCGCCGCCGGGCGTGCCGAACCTGCGGTCGCCGGGCGTGCGGAACCTGCGAGGAGGGGGATGGCCTCCGGACGTCGCGTCCTCCGGCCTCATAGTTCGATCGTCGACCGAGGTACCAGCGGCAGACCCTGATCCGTCTCGATCTGTCGCCACTGCCTCCTGCGGTCGAACTCCCACAGCTCCTCGCAGGTCCACCTCCATGATGCGCCTCCCGCGCCCCGGGCACCAGGGCTTTTCCCCATGAATCGGGGCAATCTACCCGGCTCCTGGGCGGGTCGGGCGCACCCGCGGCGACCTGACGGGCACCTGGGGGCGGCTGCCGCGCGCTACCGCAGCGCGTCCTTGCGCAGGAACCGCTTCAGGCGTTGCCACGGCCAGGTGTTGATCACGTCCTCGGCGGTCAGCCAGGCCCGCTGCGCGGTGCCGACGCCGTACCTCGGGTACGCCAGCTGCGGGGTGGAGTGGGCGTCGCTGTCGATCGAGAAGCGGACCCCGTGGCGCTTCGCCCGCAGCACGTCCTCGTCGCGCAGGTCGAGGCGGTTCGGTGAGCTGTTGATCTCGATCGCGGTGCCGGTCCGGGCGGCGGCCCGGAACACGGCGTCGAGGTCGACGTCGATCGGCCCGCGCCGGCCGATCCGCCGGGTGGTGAGGTGGCCGATGACGTGCACGTGCGGGTTCTCGCAGGCGCGGATCAGCCGGCGGGTCTGGGCGGCGCGGTCGGCCCCGAAGTGCGAGTGGACGGAGGCGACGCAGACGTCGAAACCGGCCAGGAACTCGGCGGGCCAGTCCACCCCGCCGTCCGGGCCGATGTTCAGCTCGGTGCCGTGCAGCAGCCGCATCCGCCGGTGCCGGCCCGCCAGTTCGCGCAGTCGCTCGCGCTGGGCGAGCATCTTCTCGTCCGTCATCCGCTGCATCACCAGGTCCGGCGCGTGGTCGGTGACGGCGTAGTACGCGTAACCGCGGGCGGCCGCCGTGTCGATCATCTCCTCCAGGCTCGCCAGCCCGTCGGTGAGATCGGTGTGGGTGTGCAGATCGCCGCGCAGGTCCGCCTCGGTGACCAGCACCGGGAGTTCGCCCTCCAGGGCTGCCTCGATCTCGCCGCGGTCCTCGCGCATCGGCGGCGCGATCCAGGGCAGCCCGAGCGCCGCGTAGACCTCCTCCTCGGTCGCCGAGACCACCTTGTCGCCGCTCTCCGCGTCGAACAGGCCGTACTCGGAGAGCTTGAGTCCGGCCCGGACGGCCATCGTGCGGAGCTTGATGTTGTGCGCCTTGGAGCCGGTGAAGTACACCAGCGCCGCTCCCCAGTCGTCCTCCGGCACCACCCGCAGGTCGACCTGGAGCCCCTTGGCGGTGCGGACCGAGGTCTTGGTCGGCCCGCGGGCGATCACCTCGGCCACCGAGGGGAGTCCGGTGAGCGCGGCCATCAGCGGCGCGGAGTCCTCGGCGGTGGCGAGCACGTCGATGTCGCCGACCGTCTCGCGCATCCGGCGCAGCGAACCCGCGTACGCGCAGCGGGTGCAGCCCGGGACGGCCGCGATCGCGGCGACGATCTGCTCGGCCTGTTCGGTGGCCGCGTCGAGCAGCGTCCGCCCGCCGGCCTGCCGCATCAGCTCGATGCCGCGCAGGATCTGCTCGCCGCTGCGCTCGCCGAACCCGGCCACGGCGCTCAGCCGGTCAGCGCGGATGGCCTCGGCGAGCTGGTCGACGGAGGCGATGTCGAGGTCGCGGTAGAGGGCGAGCGCGCGTTTGGGCCCGACACCGGGAACGGCCGTCATGGCGCGGACCCCGGCCGGGATGGCCGCGCGCAGCGTCTCCAGCGCGTCCATCCGGCCGGTGGCGAGGTACTGGGCGACCTTGTCGGCGGTGGACTTCCCGACGCCGGGGATCTTCTGGAGGCCCTTGGCGTCCAGCCCGGCGATGTCCTCCGGGTGGCCGCCCACCGCACGGGCGGCCTTCTCGTAGGCGCGGGCCCGGAAGGCGTCCCCGCCGGTGATCGAGATCAGGTCGGCGTACTCCTGGAGCAGCTCCTGGACCTGGTCGTTGAGCCGGGTCATGGGGTCAGTCTAGGTTCGGCGGCCCGATCGGGCAGGGGGTGCGGCTCGGTGGCCTCGGGGCGTGCGGGCGCGCGTCGGGGCGTGCGGGCCGGGCCGGTGCGCTCGGGCGGCGCCGTGCGGGCGGTGGCGACCGGACCCCCGTCGGTCGACGGGTTCGTTCCCGGTCGGTCGGCGGGGTACTGTGCCCGGTTCGTGCCCGGGAGCCGGATTGTCACCCGTGCGGCCCGGGCGCAGGCTTGGCGGAGGACCCGGAGCGCGGCCGACTCCGGTCCGCCGTGCGGCCGGCGGCGACGATCGGTGAGGTACGAGGGGCAGGGCGATGGCACGCGGGAAGCTCTGGGGCTATGTCGCGTCGGGCGCCCGGGCGCTCGGCGGGTTCGGTGCGTTCGGCGCCGTCGCCGGGGGCGGCCGGGGCGGTGGTCCGGGCGCGGGCGAGGACGGTACCGGGGAGAAGGCGGGGTTCGGACCCGCGGACGGTCTCGGGCGGCCCCCGGCCGGTGTGATGGCCGGGCCCCGCGAACTCAGCCGCCCGGAGCTGGAGCGGGTGCGGTGGACGGACCGGGCGGAGGGGTGCGGTCCGCGGGCGCCGCACGTCCAGGTGGCCGACGTGGTCCAGCGGGTCCTGCGCGGGGGCGGCCGCGCGGGGCAGGTGGCGGTCCGAATACCGGCCGGCCTGCCGGTGGTGGTCGCGGACGCCCGGCGGCTGGAGTCGGCGCTGGCGGGGTTGGTCGATCACGCGATCAGGCGCAGCCCGTGGGGGGCCAGGGTGCTGGTGCGCGCCGATGTGGTGGACGCCGGTGCGGTGGACCCCGGTGTGCGGGACTTCGGTGGGCGGGACGTCCCGGGGGCGGGGTCGGGGGCCGGGGGTGCGGCGGGGCTCGCGAGCGCGGCGGGTGCCGGCGCCGGTCGGGCCCGGGTGGAGCTCAGGGTGGTGGACCGCGGGCAGAGCGAGCTGCCGGAGGCCCGGCAGTGGCTGCTCGCCGGCCTGCGCTCCGCCGGTGCGGCCGGCCCGGCGGTGGACGGCCTGGTCCGTGCGGCGGGCGGGCGGCTGGCGGTGGAGCAGACTCCGGGCGGTGGCCTCACCGTGGTGCTGGCTCTGTCGGTCGCCCGGGAGTGAGACGGAGCGCCGCGGACGGGCCGTGACGGTCGGGCGGGGGCGCCGGAAGGCCGTCTAGGAGGACCGCAAAGACTTCTTCGCAAAAACCCTTTGCGAAGAAGTCTTTGCGGTCCTAGGCTGCTGCCATGACCGAAGAGAAGCGGTGGCCGCACAGTCCCGACCCGCAGCGGGACGTCGTGCTCGATGCCAAGGGCCTGCGGGCGCTGGCCCATCCTGTCCGCGTGCAGCTGATCGGGCTGCTGCGCCGTGGCGGGCCGTCCACCGCGACCCGGCTGGCCGAGCAGATGGGGTTGACGTCGGGCGCGACGAGCTACCACCTGCGGCAGCTGGCGGCCGCGGGGTTCGTCGAGGAGGACTCCGAGCGCGGCAACGCCCGCGAGCGGTGGTGGCGGGCGGTCCACCAGCTCACCGTGTGGTCGGACATGGAGCTGGCGGACGAGGAGCCGGAGGCGGCCCTCGGCTACCTGCGGTCCATCGTCGCCGCGCACACGCTGCTCGCCCAGCGCGCGCTGAACGGGTACGAGACCATGCCGCGGGCCTGGCGCCACATCCTCAACCTCAGCGACATGGCGGTCCTGCTCACTCCCGAGGAGGCCCGCGCCATGACGGAGGAGCTGGCCGCCGTCGTCGGCCGCTACCGGCAGTTCGACGCGGCGGACGCCCCGGCCGGCGCCGAGCGGATCGGAATGGTCCTCCAGGTGCTGCCCGAGCCCCGAGGGGGCACCGAGCAGGACGACGCCGGACAGGACGGCGTCGATCAGGGCGGGGCCGAGCAGGACGGGGCCGGGCGCGGCGGCGGGGAGACGGCGCCTGCGGCGGGCGGGCCAGGGGGTTCGGTCGAGGACTCCGGGGGGCGGTCATGACCGGGTCCACCGCCGTCGAGGCGGTCGCCGCCCCGCGCAGCCTCCGGCCCCTGGTCGGCGTGCTGTCGGCGATGGCCGTCTCGCTCACCGGTACCCGGGTCTCGGCCATCGCCCTGCCCTGGTTCGTCCTCGCCACCACCGGCAGCGCCACCATGACCGGCGTGGTGGCCTTCGTCGAGATGACGCCGTACGTGCTGGTCAAGGCGTTCACGGGCCCGGTGATCGACCGGCTGGGCCCGCGCGTCGTCTCCTGGACGACGGACACGGTGAGTGCCGTCGCGGCGGCCCTGGTGCCGCTGCTGCACGGGCTTGGCCTGCTGCCGTTCTGGCTGCTGCTCGTCCTGGTCGCGACGGTCGGCGCGGTGCGCGGCCCGGGGGACTTGGCCAAGGAGGTGATGGTCCCCGAGGCGGCCGACCACGCCCGGGTGCCGCTGGAGCGCGCTACCGGGCTGTCCGGGGTCACCGAGCGGCTGGCCTCGACGATCGGCCCGGCGGTGGGCGGCGGGCTGGTGGCGCTGCTCGGTCCGATGGCCGGTCTGACGCTGAACGCCGTCGCATTCGGGCTGGGTGCGCTGGTCGTGCTGGTGGTGCTGCCCCGGGGGATGGGCCGGGGTGCCATCGCACCGGCCACCGCGAAGTCCGCGCGGGCCGCCGATTCCGTCGATTCCGTCGAGTCCGCGCAGCCGACGCGGGCCGACGGGCCGGCCGGCTACTGGCAGATGTTCCGGGAGGGCTTCACCTTCCTGCGCGGCGAGCCGCTGCTGCTCACCGTGATCGTCATGATCGCGGTGACCAACCTGCTGGACGCGGGCTTCATGACCGTCCTGGTGCCGCTCTGGGCGCAGCAGTCCGGGGGCGGCCCCGCGGCCATCGGGCTGACCGGCAGCGCCTGGGGGATCGCGGCGGTGACGGGGAGCCTGATAGCGGCGGCCGTCGCCCATCGGCTTCCGCGCCGGGTGGTGTTCTTCGCGGGCTTCCTGCTCTGCGGAGCACCGAGGTTCCTGGTCCTCGCCCTGGACGCGCCGATCGGTGTAGTGCTGGCGGTCTTCGCGGTGGGCGGCTTCGGTTCCGGCTTCCTCAACCCGATCCTCGGTGCGGTGACGTTCGAGCGGGTGCCGCGCCACCTGCTGGGCCGCGTCGGAGCCCTCGGCGACTCGCTGGCCTGGGCCGGCATCCCCCTCGGCGGTCTCCTCGCCGGCGCGGCCGTCGCCCTGTCCGGCCTGATACCCGTGCTGCTGGTGGGCGGCGGGCTGTACTTCGCCACCACCTCGCTGGCGGCCCTGCGGCCCGAGTGGCGGGAGATGGACCGCCTGCGGGGCCGCGGGCCGGCGGCCGACCCCCGCGAGGCCGAACGGTCGGCGCCGCCGGTGCCGTCGCCGCCCGGCGCCGCGGAGTCGGGCACCGGGGCGGACCGGCACCTCCTCTCGGTGGCCGGGGCCAAGGCCGACGGCTGAGTCGGGCGGGCCCGACGGCAGGCCGGCCGAGCGGTTCCGGCGGCCGCCGCCGGTCGTGCCGCGCGGTCGTGCCCTTGGTTCGGGCCGTCGGCTCGTGCCACGGGCTCGCGTCACCGGTTCGCGTCACCGGCTCGTGACGCCAGTTCGTGACGCCCACTCGTGACGCCGGTTCGTGCCACCGGCCGGTGCGGCAGGTACCGGCCGGCCGGGGCGACGGCCCACGGTGTGCGCCCTCCACGCTCGAAGCGCGCCCTTCGTGCTCCGTTCCGGCAGTGAACTGTCTGGGCGTCAACTGGACCGCTGACCTACCATGTTGGTGGGCGAAGGACGGGGGTGCGGGGTGGCGAACGGGGGCTCGGGGTCCGGGCGGCGGCTGGAGGGCGCGATCGCCTGGGGGCTCAGGAACTCGGACGGTGTCGTCGCCTTCTGCGGCGCGCTGACCGTCGGGTTGCTCGACATGTTCGGGGGAGTGCTCGGTGACAACGTCGTGTCGGGTGCCACGCTCCTGGTGCTCGCCGCGGTGGTCTACGGGTCGCTGGCCGAGCGCAAGCGCCGGATCGCCGACATCCGGGAAGCCACGGCCGGCGCGCGGCAGGCGCTGGACAGTCTGACCTCGGTGCGCGAGCTGGCCGGTATGGATCTCGAACGGGCCCTGGAGGGAGCCCGGCAGGACACCGACCGGTGGGTCTTCAAGGGCGGCACCGGTACCTATCTGCGGGCCGTGACCCTGCCCGAGTGCGTGCGGGAGGCGCAGCGCAGGCGCCGTTCGCTCACCGTCAAGATCGATATCGTGCACCCGGGGGACGAGCGGGCCTGTGCCGCCTATTCGCGGTTCCGCGAGACGTTCAGCAGCCGGCGGGACTCCGTCGCGCAGGACGGCTGGAGCGTCGAGCGCACCCGCAAGGAGTCGTACGCCACCGTGCTCGCCGCCTCGTGGTACCGGCAGCGGCTCGACACCCTGGAGATCGACGTCCACCTGTCGTCCGTCGTCCCGACGCTGCGCTTCGACCTCTCCGCGTCCTGTCTGATCATCACTCAGGACGATCCGCGGCGGGTCAGCCTCTACGTCGAGCGCGGGCGTCCGCTCTACGACTACTACGTCACCGAGCTGCACCACTACCGGGAGCAGGCGCTCAAGCTCGACCTGCGGGACACCGAGCCGCTCAGCGAGGACCCCACCGTCGACGAGGCACGGCGGCTCTTCGAGCAGCTCGGCATCCCCTTGCCGGCGGCCCTCTCGGACCGCGACGTCGGCGACATCATCGACAGGGCGCTGCACGCGGAGAACCCCTACCGCAGGTAGCCGCCGGAGGCGGGAGACGATGGACCTCTTCACGAGACTCGACCGGGCCGCCGGGCGGACCGGGGCGGCGGCCGAACCGGGTGAGCCGGACAGACCGGCCGGCCAGGACAGCCGGGCAGGCCGGGACGGCCGGGCAGATCAGCACAGCCGGGGTGGCCCGGGCGCGCCGTCCGAACCAGGCCTGCCCGAAGAACCGGGCGGGCTCGACGGGCTGGTCGGCGGGATCCTGGCGGAGATCGCCTCGGGCAGCAGACCCCTGCGCGCGGTGGCCCACCCGCTCGGCTTCTACTGCCTGCCGGTCCTGCGGGAGGGCGCGTGCGGGGTCTGCGTGCACGTCTTCGGGCCGGTCATGCCCGGTCTGCGCCGGGCGGCGCACCCGCCCCCGCAACCGGCGGCGCACCCGCCCGCGCCTTCGCCGGAGATCCACTGCCACAGCTGGGAGTTGAAGAGCAGCGTGCTCTACGGGCGGGTCGGCAACCTGAGGGTCCGGGTGCTGGACGAGCCGCGGCGGCCGACGCACCGCGCCTTCGAGGTGTACAGCCGCACGGGTGCGGACGAGATCCGGCCGACCCCGCGACTGGTGCGCTGGGAGCCGGTGGTGGAGCAGCGCAGCGCGCGCGGAGAGACGTACACCCTGGCGGCCGGCGAGTTCCACACCACCCTCCTCACCGGGGCCGCGTCGGCGGCGACGGTGGTGCTGGGGCGGTCCGTGCCCGGCTCGGTGGACGTCGTGCTGGGGCCCGTTGACGGTCCGGCCCGCCGGGTGGTGCGCCGGCTCTGCGACGCCGACCAGACGGCTCGGATCGCCGGAGAGGCAGCGAGGAGGATCAGTGGACCCGATCAGGCAGCGTGACGGCGCCCCGGCGTTCCCGTTCGCGTTCGAGTGCGGTGTGGCGGTGCGGGCCGCCGAGGAGGCGGGGGTGCTGCTGAGCGCCCGGTTCCAGGACGCCTTCGGGGTCTGCACGAAGGGCGAGGACGGCGATGTGGTCACCGAACTCGACCTCCAGGCCGAGGCCCTGGTGAGCAGCCGGCTCGCGGAGTGCTTCCCGGGCGACCGGATCGTCGCCGAGGAGGGCGGTGCGACAGCGGGCGGTGCCGGCGGTGCGGCGTCGGGCCGCACCTGGCTGGTGGATCCGCTCGACGGCAGCAACAACGTGGTGATCGGGCTGCCGGCCTATGTGGTCGGCATCGCGCTCTGCGTGGACGAGGAGCCGGTCGTGGGGGTCGTGCACGACCCCGTGATCGGCCGGACGTGGTGGGCCGTCCACGGTGCCGGTGCCTTCGGCCCGCAGGGACGGCTCTGCGGTACGGCGGGTGCGGCCCGTTCGGCGCGTGCGGTCGCCGCGGCCCGGCCGGTGCTCGCCTGGACCCAGGGGCACGGCATCGCGACCGACGACCGGCTGCTCCGGGCGCTGAAGTCGGAGCTGGAGGCCGGCTCCCAGCGGCTGCTGCAGCTGTGGGCGCCGCTGCTGGCCTGGTCGATGCTGGCCCGGGGCGACATCGACGGCTTCGTCGGCTATCTGCCGGAGGAGATCGACCTGCCCGCCGGGTACCTGCTCGCGGCGGAGGCGGGTGTGGTGGTCCGCGGGTTGGACGGCGGCCGGTTCAGCGGGCGGATCGGCCGGCCGGACACCGCGCGGAGCTTCGTCGCGGGCCGACCGGAGGCGCTGCCCTATCTGCTGGACCTGGTGGCCCGGGCCGCCTCGGCCGCCGGGCACGGCTGAGGCAACGGGCAGCGGAGTCGAGTCTCCCCGCCCTGTGCACCTCCGGCCACCTCCGGCCACCGTCGTCACGCCGCTACGCCGCTACGCCGCTACGCCGTCACGACGTCAGGGTCAGGGCCGCGGTGGCCAGCGCCACCCCGCTGACGGCCAGGACGGCGCTGGTCGCCGCGACGCTGCGCAGCGGTACCCGCAGCCCGGCCGACCGGCACCGCTCGTACCAGAGCAGGGTGGCGAGCGAGGCCCAGGGTGTGATCAGCGGGCCGATGTTGGTGCCGATCAGCAGGGAGAGCAGCTGCTGGTGGTTGCCGGCCGGTACGGCGGCTTCGCCGGCCAGGTACACGGGCAGGTTGTTGAGCAGGTTCGACAGCCCCGCGCCCACCGCCGAGGCGCGGAACATCCCGAGCACCCCGCCGTCCGTCCCGATCGCCGCGGCGAGCACCCGGTGCAGCCCGTGCGCGTCGAAGGTCTGCACCACCAGGAACATCCCCGGCACCATTACCAGCAGCCGCCACGGGATCAGCGAGGCCCGCAGCGCCTCGGGCCGCCGCACGGCGAACGCCACGACCACCACCAGGGCCGCCACCCCTGAGGCGACCCAGAGCGGGAGGTCGGCCAGCAGGCTGGTCAGCAGGAACCCGGCGCAGGTCAGTGCGCAGATCCTGAACAGCACCCGGTCGGCCGGCCGGTGGGCCGGCGGCGGGTCGTAGTCGTTCGCGCCGCGCCGGTCGCGCCGCCAGTAGAACCACCACAGGCAGGCCATGGTCATCAGGCCGGCGGCCAGTTGCGGCGCCCACATCACCCGGGCCAGGCCGGTCGGGGAGAGCGCGACCCGCTCGGCGGCCAGCAGGTTGGTCAGGTTGGACACCGGGAGCAGCAGGCTCGCGGTGTTGGCCAGCCAGACCGTGGTCATCGCCAGCGGGAGCGGCGCGATGCCCACCCGCGAGGCGAGCGCCAGCATCACCGGGGTCAGCAGGACGGCCGTGGTGTCCAGGTTGAGGGTGATCGTGGTGACGGCGGCCAGCGCCACGCAGAGCACGAACAGCGCCGCGTAGCTGCCCCGGGCGGTCCGGGCCACCCCGGCCGCCAGCACGTCGAACACCTCGGCGGTGCTGGTGAGTTCGGCGAGCACGATGACGGTTCCGAGGAAGGCGAGCAGGGGTGCGATCCGGGAGATCGCGGCCCCGGCGGAGTCCGTCGGTAGCAGTCCGGTGGCGAGGAGGAGCAGCCCGCAGGCGAGCAGCGCAGCAGCCACCCAGTCGAGAGGGTGGAGCCGCTTGACGTTGGGCCAGTAGGCAAGCACGGTGGTCAGGGTCGCATACGAGCGGTGGTTGGTCGAGTGTGGGTCCGAACCGGGGTCGCTCGTCGGCGATCGGCCATAAGCTGGCCCCATGGGGGCTTATGACGTGAACCCGGGCGGCCCCGGGCCGATCGACTTCTTCATCAGCTACTCGCCCGCCGACGAACGGTGGGCGGCCTGGATCGCCTGGACGCTGGAGGACGCGGGCTACCGAGCCTTCCTCCAGGCGTGGGACTTCGTCCCGGGGACCAACTTCGTCGACTTCATGGACCGGGGTGTCACCGAGTCCGCCGCGGTCATCGCGCTGCTCTCGCGCCACTACGAGCGTTCGCGCTACGGCCGGATGGAGTGGCAGGCGGCCCTGCGCGCCGACCCCGACGCCCCGGAGCGCAGGCTGCTGACCGTCCGGATCGAGGACATCCCGGTGGACGGCCTGCTCGCCACCCTGACCTACATCGACCTGGCCACCGTCACCGACCCCGCGCTGGCCCGCCACCTACTGCTCGCCAGGGTCGCCCAGGCGATGGACGGCCGGGCCCGGCCGGAGCTGCGGCCGGGCTATCCGGGCGGCGCCGCGGGCGCGCCGCCCGCCGCCCGGGCGCAGCAGGACGGGGAGCCGGCCCCGCAGGCGCTGCGGCCGGTCGGCGGCACCGGGCGGTCCGGCCGGCGCAGGCCCTCCGTGCGGCCGGAGTACCCGCCGGCGGCGGGCCACCCGGGCGGGCGGGAGTCGGTCACGGTGCTGCACCTGGCGGGCCCGTCCTTCGGCCGGGGCACCGATCCCGCGGAGCTCCAGGCCGCCGTCTGGGGGGACCTCGTCGAGCTCGCCGACGCCGGGGCCCCGGCGCCCGAACTGGTCGTCGTCACCGGGGACCTCACCGCGTCCGGCAGCCCCCGGGAGTGCGAGCAGGCCCTCGCCTTCCTGACCGGCATGCGCTCCCTGCTCGGGCTGGAGCCGCACCGGGTGGCGATCGTCCCCGGCGGTCAGGACGTCAGCCAGGCGGCCTCCCGCGCCTACTTCGCCACCTGCGAGGCGGACGAACTGCGGCCCACCCCGCCGTACTGGCCCAAGTGGCGCCACTACGCCCGGCTGTTCCAGGAGTTCTACCAGGGGCTGGACGTGGTCTTCGACAGCGACCAGCCCTGGACGCTGTTCCCGGTGCCCGAGCTCGGGACGGTCGTCGCGGGCCTGAACTCCTCGATGGCCCACAGCCACCGGCCCGACGACCGGTACGGCTGGCTCGGCCCCGAGCAGGCCGCGTGGTTCGCCCAGGCGCTGCGCCCGTACGAGAACGACGGCTGGCTGCGGATCGGCGGCGTTCGGCACCCCGTCACGCCCCGGCCGGCGGGTGCCCGGTCGGCCCGGGCGGGCCAGGACGCCGAGCCGCTGCGGGACGTCGACCGCTTCACCCGGCTGACCGCGCCCCGGCTGCACCTGCTGCTGCACGGGCCGGCCGACGGCCGCGCCGCGCTCCAGGACCTGCCCACCTCCGCCGGGGAGCTCAGGGTCCTCGGTGCCACCGCCCCGGGCGCGCACCAGCTGCTGCAGCTCACCCGCGAGGGGCTCACCCACTGGCCCAGCCCGAGCCCCGGCGCCGCCCCGGGGGCGGGCACAGCCCCGGGCGCCGAGCCCCGGCGGTCGGCGGTCGGCTGGCACCGGGCGCACCGCGCGTTCCCGCCGCCGCCCGACCGGGCCGCGCCCGACGCCCCGCCCGCGGCGGGCCCCGCCCCGGTGCCCGCCGCCGAGCGGGAGACCAGGGAACTGCCCTCCCCGCTCGACACCCTGCTGGCCCGGGTCGCCGAGGTCTGCCGCACCCGGCACCAGGGCGCCCAGATCCGCTCGGTCGCCGGCTCGCCGCCCCAGCTCTTCGTCACCTGGAACGAGTCGGGATTCGTCCGCCAGCAGCGGGTCGCGGTCTGCGTGCACACCCCGACCGCCGAGGAGGTCGACCACTTCGTCGACGAGGTGCACGCCGCCGGCAGCGCCCCGGACGCCGAGCTGGTCCACGACGGCCCGCCCCCGCCGCGCGAGTTGCGCGACCGGGCCCGGCGGCGCGGCGTCCGGCTGCGCAGTTTCATCGAGTTCCAGGGCCTGCTCGACCTCCGCGACCACGTCGCCGCGCAGAGCGAGCGGCTGGCCGCCGACAGCCAGTACCAGCCGGGCCTCTACCTGCCGCAGCGCTACCGGGACGCCGAGCGCCCCGGCGGGGAGGAACGCGAGGGCCTGGTCGACGAGATGCTCCGGCTGCTGGACTCCGACCACGGCCGGTTCCTGCTGCTGCTGGGCGACTTCGGGCACGGCAAGACCTTCGCCCTGCGCGAGCTGGCCCGCCGCATCCCGGTCGAACTCCCGCACCTGACGCCGCTGTTCGTCGACCTCAGCGCACTGGACAAGGCGCACTCCTTCGACGGCCTGGTGGCGGCCCACCTGACCGCCCACGGCGTCGACACCCTCGACCTGCGGGCCTTTCGCTACATGCTCCGGCAGGGGCGCGTGGTCCTCCTGTTCGACGGCTTCGACGAACTGCTGAACCGGGTCAGCTACGAGCGCGCCGCCGACCACCTCCAGGTGCTGCTGGACGCCGCCGTGGACAACGCCAAGATCGTGGTGAGCAGCCGCACCCAGCACTTCAGCTCCCAGGAACAGGTGCTCACCGCCCTCGGCGAGCGGGTCGGCCTGCTCCCGCAGCGGCGGCTGATCGCCGTCCAGGACTTCACCACCGCCCAGATCCGCGGCTACCTGGCCAACCGCTACGGCGACGAGGCCGCCGCCGACCGCCGGATGCGGCTGCTGGAGGCCATCCCCGACCTGCTCGCGCTCTGCCGCAACCCCCGGCTGCTGAGCTTCGTCGCCGACCTCGACCACGACCGGCTGCGGGCCGTCGCCGGAGCCGGCCGGGCGCTCAGCGCCGCCGGCCTCTACCAGGAGGTCTTCACCGCCTGGCTGGAGTTCGAGGAGCGGCGCGGCCAGGGCGGCCCGGGCGCCGCGCCCGGCCTCGGCCTGGACCAGCTCTGGGAGGCCGTGACCGCGCTCGCGGTCCGGCTCTGGGAGACCAGCCGCACCTCCCTGCCGTACGACGAACTGCTCGACCTCTCCGGTGCGCTGACCGGCCTGGCCGGGAGCCACCTGCCCGCGCCGCAGCTCGCGCACGCGGTGGGATCTGGCAGTCTGCTCGTCCGGTCCGACGAGGGCGTGTTCCAGTTCATCCACGGTTCCGTGGTCGAGTGGCTGGTCGCCCGGGCCGCGGCGGCCTCGCTCGGGAACGGCGAGTCGGAGCTGCTCACCCGGCGCCCGCTCAGCCGGCTGGCGGTCGAGTTCCTCTGCGACCTCGCCGACCACCAGCTCTGCCAGCAGTGGGCCCACGACGTCCTGGACGGGACCGGCGAGGCGGACGAGACCGCGCGGCTCAACGCCGTCAAGGTGCTGGCCCGGCTGAGGGTGCCCGCCCACACCGACCTGCGCGGCGCCGCGCTGGCCGGCGAGGACCTCTCCCACCGGGACCTCTCCGGCGTCGACCTCGGCCAGGCCGACCTCACCGACGCCCGGCTGCTCGGCGCCAGCCTGGCCGGCGCCTCGCTGCGCGGCGCCCGGCTGGCCGGTGCCCGGCTCGACGCGGCCGACCTCTCCGGCGCCGACCTCTCCGGCGCGGACCTCCGCGGTGCCCGGCTGATCGGCACCGATCTGCGCGGCGCCCGGCTGCGGGGCAGCCGCTGGCAGCGGGCCGCCCTGATCTCCGCCGTCACCGACGACGAGGTGCTGGCCGCCCCCGAACTGCGTGCCGCGGCCATCGCACCGGGCCTGCCCGTCGAGGCCGGCTTCCGGCCCTCGGAGGTCGGCGTGCCGTACGGGTTCGGCGTGCGCACCGCCCGGCTGCCCGAACCGGTCGCCTTCAGCGCCGACGGCCAGCTGCTCGCGGTCGGCAGCGCCGACGGCAGCGTGCTGGTCTGCGACGCGCTCACCGGAGTCGCCCTGCGCACCCTCAAGGACCACATCGACCGGGTCTACGCGGTGAAGTTCGCCGGGAGCGTGCTGGCCACCGGCAGCGCGGACGGCACCGTTCGGCTCTGGGACCAGGTCTCCGGGGAGTGCCTGCACCGCCTCGACGTCCACCCGGGCGGGGTCTGGCCGGTCTCGCTGGAGTCGACGGGGGCGCTGCTCGCCACCGGTGACGCCGACGGGACGGTCACCCTCTGGGACACCGCGACGGGCGGGCTGCTGCGCCGGCTGACCGGCCACGCCGCACCCGTCTACACCGCGGTCTTCAGCCCGGACGGCGCCCTGCTGGTGACCGGTGACCGGCTCGGTGGGGCCCGGCTGTGGGACACCGCGACCGGGCAGCGGGTCGCCGAGCTCCCGGGGCACCGCGGGACGGTCTTCCGGGCCCGGTTCAGCCCGGACGGGACGCTGCTGGCCACCGGCGACGCCGGTGCGGACGGCGCGGCCGTCCGGGGCGCCGCGGACGCGGTCCCGGAAGCCCCGGGCGGCGCCGTCCGGGTCTGGGACGTCGCGGGGCGACGCCTGCTGCACACCTTCGAGGGGCACGGCGGCCGGGTCTACACGCTGGCCTTCCACCCCGACGGGGACCTGCTCGCCAGCGGCGACACGGCCGGTCAGATCCGGCTCTGGAACCCGCAGGACGGGACGGCGGCCGGCCGGCTGGAGGGCTGCACCGGCTCGGTCTACCAGGTCGACTTCGACGACGGCGGCGGCCGGCTCGCCGCCGGGGACAGCGACGGCGTGGTCCGGGTGTGGCGGGTCGGGCCGCCCGCCCCGGGCGGGCGCGAGGTGGTGGCCCCGCGCCGCCAGCCGCCCGAGCACCGGGGCTCGGTCTGGGCCTGCCGGTTCCGCCCCGGCGCCGGACCGGGCGGGGCGGAGGCCGACACGCTGCTGGTGACCGGCGGCAACGACGGCGCCGTCCGGCTCTGGGACCCGGCCTCCGGCCGCAGCCGCCAACTGCTGCGCGGCCACGGGCGCCGGATCGGCTCGCTCTCCTTCAGCGGGGACGCCGGCGTGCTGGCGGCCGGTGGCAACGACGGCGTGGTCCGGCTCTGGGAGCCCGCCACGGGCCGCCGGGTCAGGGAGCTCTCGGGGCGCAGCAGCCGGCTGGTCTCGGCGCAGTTCAGCCCGCAGGGGCCGGTGCTGGCCACCGCCAGCAACGACGGCGACCTCTATCTGTGGAACGCGCTGACCGGTGAGTACCTGCGGGAGATGGACGTCGAGACGGAGCACGTCTGGGCGGAGGCGTTCAGCGCCGACGGAGTCTTCGTGGCCACCGCCAACGACGACGACACCGTCCGCATCTGGTACCGCAGCACCGGCGCCCACGTCGCCACGCTGCGCGAGCACCGGGGCCGGGTCCGCTCGATCGCGTTCAGCGCGGACGGGCGCCGGCTGGCCACCGGCTGCGACGACAGCAGCGTCCGGATCTGGGACATCGAGGCCGGCCGGATCGAGGCCCGGCACGACGGGCACGGTGACCGGGTGTACGGCGTCGCGTTCGGCGCCGACGGCGCCTGGCTGGCCAGCGCCTCGTGGGACGGCGACGCCGTGGTCTGGGCGGACGGCGGGATCAGGCACCGCCTGACCGGCCACGCCGGCCGGCTCTGGACGGCGTCGGTGCACCCCCGGCGGTCGCTGCTCGCCACGGCGGGGGACGACCGGGTGGTCCGGCTCTGGGACCCCCGCACCGGGCAGGACCTCGGACGGCTGCGCGGGCACACCGGCCGGATCCTGGCGGTGACCTTCAGCCCGGACGGATCGCTGCTGGCCAGCGGCGGTGAGGACGGCACGGTGCGGCTCTGGGACGTCCCCGCCGACGGCGCGCCCACGGCCCGGGCGACCCTGCTCGGGGCACCGGACGGCTGGGCGGCGCTGCTGCCGTCCGGCGCGTACAAGTACGAGGGCGACGTCGTGGGCGAGTTCTGGCACGCGGTCGGGATGTGCCGCTTCGAGCCCGGCGAGCTCGACACCCGGCTCCCGGGCGTCCACCGGATGCCGCCGGAGGCGCTGCTGTGAGCCCCGGGGCGGGCGGGCCCGGGGCCACGGCCGACGGGTGGTGTCAGAACGCCGCCGGGTCGCCGGCCGGGGCCGCGTCCCGGGGCGGGCGGGCCGTCCAGTGCAGGAGCAGCAGGCTGGCCAGGGCCGCCAGGGCGCACCAGGTGGAGACGAAGGCCAGCCGCCAGAGCAGCGCGCAGAGGACGGCGCCCGCCCCGGTGAGCAGGCCGAGCCGGCGCAGCAGGCGGTCGCCGCTGAGGAGCAGCGGGCCGACGGTCGCCACCAGGTAGCCGGTCAGCAGGAGCGCCGCGTGCGGGATGCCGACGGCGTAGCCGAGGGTGTGGCCGTGCGCGGTGGCCGTCACCGGGCGGGTCGCGACGGCGAGCGCGAGCGGGACCGCGACCAGCAGGCCGAGCAGGACGAAGCCCAGCAGCGGGCGCCGGCGGGCCCGGTCGCGGGTGGCGGTCCACACCCCCACCGGGACCAGGACGGGCAGCAGCGGTAACGCGATCACGGCCCACGCGGTCCGGGCCCACCCGGCCGGACCGGCGGGGAGGCCGCCCTCGGCGCCGTGCCAGACCGCGGCCTCGATCAGCTGGTGCACGCCGAGGACGAGCGGGAGGGCCGCGAGGGGCAGTCGCTCGGGGCGGCCGGCGCGGTGGGTCCGGACCAGGCAGAGGACGCCGATGCCCGACACCACCCCGCCGGCGACGAGGTCCGCCTGCGCGCTCCAGCACATGGGTCGCCGCCGTTCCTTGGCCGGCCCGGCTACCGGGAGCCGGTGGGGTCGGTGGGGCCCGCGCCGGTCGGGGAGTCCGGGCCGTCCGGGGAGTCCGGCGAGTCCCCGCCGTCCCCGCCGTCCGGGCGGTCGGCGGCTTCGGCGGCGCGCGGGACCGCCCGGTGGCCGCTGCCGGGCATGGCCGGGTGGCGCCCGATCACGATCACCCCGATGACGACCGCCACCAGTCCCGCGGCCTGCCAGGCCAGGGCACCGGGGGTGACCCGCAGGCGGTCGCCGAGGAAGCCCACCGCGCAGGCGATCCCGGTGATCGGCTGGGCCGCCGTCAGCGCGGGCAGCGACATCCGCAGCGGGGCGGCCTCGAACGCGCTCTGCACCAGCAGCAGTCCGACCACCCCCGCCGCCACCACCGCGTACGGCTGCCAGCTGCGCAGCACCGCGTCCAGCCCGTCGTGGTCCAGCCGCAGGGTCGTCGTACGGGTGAGCGCGTCCTGGAGGCCGTAGAGCAGGCCGGCGGCGAGGGCGAGCAGGGTGGCCTCCTCGAACAGCGGCATCCGGCGGGCCGTGGAGACCAGCAGCACCGTCAGGCCGACCACGGTGCCGACCACCACCCAGTGACGCAGCTCCCCGGCCGGTTCGCCGCCCCCGGTGGGGCGGCCGGCCACGATGAACGCCGTCACACCGAGTGCGAGC
This sequence comes from Kitasatospora sp. NPDC005751, assembly GCF_040630835.1. Classification (NCBI taxonomy): domain Bacteria; kingdom Bacillati; phylum Actinomycetota; class Actinomycetes; order Kitasatosporales; family Streptomycetaceae; genus Kitasatospora; species Kitasatospora sp. NPDC005751. The sequence goes on along the minus strand of NZ_JBEXYC010000017.1, from coordinate 73,526 downwards.
AGCAGCACGCCGGCCCAGCCGGACCGGCCGAGGCTCTGCCGGGTCAGCACCCGGGACAGCGCCATCGCGAACAGGAGATTGGTGGCGAGCAGCGGCTCGACCAGCGAGACCTCGCCCTGGTTGAGGGCGAGTGCGGAGAGGATCAGACCGCTGACCATGAACCCGGTGCCGAGCAGCCATTCGGGCATCCGCAGCAGGTCCAGCAGCAGCCGCCAGCGCAGCAGGTCGGCACGCGGGGCACGCTGTGCCGCGTGCTGCTGGAGGACGAATCCGAGCCCCAGGCAGCAGGCGGCGCTCAGTGCGAGGAGGAAGACCACCACGAAGGGACCACCCGAACGTCGCTGCCCGCGCCGGACCGGCGATCCGTGGTTCGACGGCGGTCGCGGCACGTTTCCGCCAGCGTACCGCCGGGGCGTTGACCCGACCGCCGGGACGCGGGCCGGCCTGGGCCGGACGGCTGCTTCCGCTGCCGCCCCCGGCGCCCGGGGCCGCGCTTGCCGCCCCGGGCGCCGGGGGCGCACGCTGGTGTGAGCAGCCGCCACGGGTCCGCAACCGTGCCGGCCCGAGTGGGCGCGACGGGGGCAGGCGCCAGGAGGTGTGGCATGCACAACCAGTGGGATGTGGAGCTGAGCTTCGAGGAAGACGGCGTGCACACGGGATGCGACGCGAGGCTGACCGGTGCCAGGGCACCGGGCCTCAGCGCCCACGGAGAGTCGCTCAAGAGCGCGGAGGACCGCCCGCTCGCCCGGATCGGTGAGGAGGTCGCCGCCTCCCGCGCCCTGGAGGCGCTGTCCCGCAAGCTACGGGCCCAGGCGACCGGCGAGATCGAGGACGAGGGCCACCGGCCGGGCTACCTGATCTACTGAACCGTCCGTCCGCTGACCCGCCGTCCGCCCGGCCGGTCGACCTGACCCGCGCACCCGGGCCGGCCGGTGTGCGCCGCCCGGGACCCACGGGGTGGATGGCGGTGGGGCCGGCGCCGCGGCCGTTCCGCTCGGACGGCCCGTGAGCTACTGGGCCCCGGCGCCCTCCGGTTCGAAGCCGGTCACGCGGCACCGGACAGGAATGACGTGAGCCGGTCGGTGAGTTCGGTGGGCCGGGCCGTGAGCAGGGTGTGGTGGGAGACCTCGGGCAGCACGGCGACCGTGGCGCCGGGCAGGGCCTCGCGGGCCGACGCGGCCACGCGGCGCGCGTCGTGGGTACGGCTGCGTTCGGCGAGCAGGACCAGGGCCGGCGCCCCGAGGGCGGCCAGTCGTTCACGCGTCGGGCGAGGTCCGGTGACCACCCGGGAGGCCGGGAACCCGGCGTGGCCGAGGGCGTAGAGTTCGCGCCAGCCGGCGTCCAGGCCGCTGCCGCCGCTCTCCCAGTCCAGGTAGGCGCGGGCCCGGCCGGCCGAGCGGGGCGGCAGGAAGAGCGGCAGCACGCGCAGCAGGTAGCCGGCGCGGAAGCCGGCGAAGCACTGGGTCGGATCCAGCAGGGCGAGTCGGCCGACCCGGGCGGGGGCGTGCAGGGCGTACTCCAGGGCGATCCACCCGCCGTACGAGTGACCGCAGAAGTCGGCCTCGGGCACGTCGAGCCGGTCGAGCACGGCGTCCAGCCAGCCCAGCAGGCCGGGCACACCGCCGAGCGGGGCGCCGTCGTGGACGCTGCGCCCCGGGTCGCCGATCAGGTCGACGGCGAGGACGCGGTGCCCGGCGCAGGTGAGCGCCTCGACCGCGGCGAGCCAGCCGGTGGAGGTCGCGCCGCCGCCGTGGAGCAGGACCAGCGGCCGCCCGTCGCGGGGGCCGCAGGCGTTGACGCGGGTGGTGCCGTGCGGCGTCCGGACGGTGAGCGGCTCGACGGGGACGGGCCAGCGGGCCAGCACGGCGTCGTAGGCGGCGAGGAACGCATCGAGCGGATCGTCGGCGCCGCCCACGCCGGTGGTCCGGGTGTCCTGCGGGTTTCGTGGGGCTCGTGAGGAGCGTGAGGCGCGTGCTGACATTCTGCTGTCCTCCGGCGGGTGGCAAAATTACTCGCTGAACAATAATCTCGCTGAGCGAGACAATAGTGCCACCGCACCTGGAGCGGAAGGAGAACGAGGTGGACGAACCCGAGGAGCCGATGCGGCTGGTCCATCTGCTGCGCGGCCTGACCGTCGAACTGGACCTGTTCGGAGCGGAGTTCGCCGGCCGCCACGGCCTGCACCCGACCGACCTGCGCGCGTTGATCCACCTGCTGGACGCCGCCCGGGCCGGGACGGTGGTGACGCCGGGCCGGCTCGGCGAGGCGCTGCGGCTGAACTCGGCGGGCACCACCGGCCTGGTCGACCGGCTGGAGCGGCTCGGCCTGATCCGCCGCGAGCGCGACCCCGGGGACCGCCGACGCGTCCGGCTGGTGGTCGAGGAGCGGGCGGTGGAGCTCGGGCAGGGCTTCTTCGGCGGGCTGATCGCCGATCTGGTGGCCGCCATGGGCCGGTTCGACCCCGCGGAGCTGGCGACGGCCCGGCGGTTCCTGCTGGCCATGACCGAGGTGGTGGCCACGGCCCGGGAGGAGTGACCGGACCGCGGACGCGAGGCGATCGTCGTCCGGGGCCGGTGACGCGGGGCACCCCCGGGGGCGCCGGGGGATCAGAACCAGGTCTCGCCGAAGTGGTCCCCGGGGTGGCCCTCGCGGAGCAGGCAGAAGTCGGGTTCCCTGACGTGCTCCGGACCCTTCAGCCCGGCCTCGGCCGGGCAGCGCGGCGCCAACTCGACCGTGTACACGGGCCAGGAGGCCCAGTGCAGGTCGTTGCCGACGCCCTGGACGAGGGCGCAGTGGGTGCTCTCGTGCCCGGCGACGAGCTCGCAGCGGAGGTGTTGCTCCATCATGAAGGCGGCGTGCGGCAGGCTGTTGAAGTGATCCACATCGGACTGCGGGAGCGTGACGACGGCGGGGCACTGACGCTTGACCATGGGTGGACGGTTGGCTTCAGTCATGCTCGCCAGCATTCCACCGCGCCGCCCGGGAGGCGATGCTTTCCGCCCGGTCGCACGCGTCTCGTACAGGTCGGGCGGGTTCTTGACGGCTCCCCACCGGCGGCGTACCGGCGGGCACCGGATCCCGCCCCCGTCGGGCTCCACGAATTCCCCACGCTTCACCCGCGTCGCCCACTTCAATGCCTGCTTCGTCGCCCGCTTCGTCGGCCGGGCCGACCCGCCGTCGCGGCGCCGGTCCGACGGTGCCGCCGGGCCGTACGGCTCAGCCGGGTCCGAGCGTCCGGCTGACGAGTGACAGCGTCGCCATCGAGACCAGGGTGGAGCAGAGGATCGAGCGCCGCGCGAGCGCGGTGCCGTGCCCGTACTGGGCGGCGTAGACGAACACGTTCTGCGCGGTCGGCAGGGCGGAGAACAGCACCACGGTGAGCAGTTGGTGGGGCGGCAGGTGGAGCAGGCCGGCCCCGACGGCGAACGCCGCCAGTGGCTGGATCAGCGTCTTGAGCACCACCGTCACCCCGACCTCCGCGTACCGGCGGTTGCCGGGGCCCGCGCCGATGTCAGCGCCGGCACCAGGAACGGTGCCGGCGCCGGTACCGGTGTCCGCGGCGGTCGCCGGGCGGCCGTGCAGCGACATGCCGAGGGCCACCAGCGCGGCCGGTACGCCCGCGCCGCCGAGCAGTTCGCAGGAGCGGGCCAGCTCGGCGGGCGGGTGCCAGCCGGTCGCCGAGACCGCGGCGCCGAGCGCGACCGCCAGCAGGATGGGGTTGCGCACCGGCAGGGTGAGCGCGGCCCGGCGGCCGGCGCGGCCGGTGTCCAGCACGGTCAGCACGATCGGGGTGACCAGCAGGGTCTGGAACAGCACCACCGGCCCGACGAAGGACGCGTCGCCGAGCACCTGGAGGGCCACCGGAATGCCGAGGTTGGCGGAGTTGACGTAGCCGGAGGCCATCCCGCCGATCGTGCCCGAGGCGAGCCCCCGGCCGAAGAACCGGTGGGCGGCCAGCAGGCCGAGACCGGCGGCGAGCGCCGTCCCGGCGGCGAAGGCCAGCATCGACGGGTTGGCGAACCGGTTCAGCGGCGTCCGGGCGATCATCAGGAACAGGGCCGCGGGCATGGCCAGGTGGAAGCTGAACCGGCTCAGCACCGCGTCGGCGTGCGGCCCGAGCAGTCCGCTGCGGCCGACCAGGTAGCCGATCCCGATGAGGGCCCAGATCGGGGCGAAGCCGGAGAGCAACGGGTGCAGACTGGGCATGGCTCCTCGGGGTGGTCCGGGGTGTCCGGCGGTGTCCGGTACGCGGCTCGCGGGGGTCTCCCGGCACCGCCGCAGTCAACCAGACGCCCTCCCGGCCGAGTCGGCCGGGCATCCCGCGGGGGCTCCCGGCCTACCATGGCCCGGTGGAGAACCTGAGCCTGGTCGAGGTCGAGACGATCGCGCGGCGTGCCCATGACGGGCAGGTCGACAAGAACGGTCACCCCTACAGCGAGCACCTCGCCGCGGTGGCGCACGGTGTGGCGGAACGCGGCGGCAGCGAGGAGCAGATCGCGGCGGGCTGGCTGCACGACGCGATCGAGGACGAGGTGCTGACCCGCGAGTGGCTGGCCGCCGCGGCCCTGTCCGAGGACACCAAGGCGATCGTGGACGCCCTCACCAAGCGCCCCGGCGAGCCGGTGGAGGAGTACACGGCCCGCATCCTGGCGACCCCCGGCGCGCTCCTGGTCAAGCGGGCCGACCTGGCCCACAACTCCAGTCCGGCCCGGCTGGCCACCCTGGACGCGCCGACGGCCGAACGGCTGGCCGCCAAGTACCGCCGGATGCGCGAACTGCTCGGCCTGGTGGGCGTGGACGGCGACTGACACCCTTCGCCGCCCGGCACCGGTCCGGTCCGGTCCGTCCGGCGTCCGGCCCGGTCGGGTCCGGGGGAGCGCGCCGGACCGGGCCCGGAGACGGGCGAGAGGGCCCGCGCACGCGGATCGCGCGTGCACGGGCCCTCTCGGTCACCCCGGTGATCCCTGTCCGATCCCCGGGGTGAGGGGGGACAGTGGTCTGGCTGCGGCAGCCGGAGCCCCGGCGGAGCACCGGCGATCGATCGGCCGGCCGGCCCGGTGGCTCGGAAGAGTTCGGCTTAGTACCAGTGGTGGTTCTGCCAGAACGACCAGGCGGCGTTCGGGCTGCCGTAGCGGGAGTTCATGTAGTCCAGCGCCCACTTGATCTGGGTCTTCGGGTTGGTCTTCCAGTCCGCACCGGCGGAGGCCATCTTCGAGCCCGGCAGCGCCTGGGCCAGGCCGTACGCGCCCGAGCTGGGGTTGGTCGCGGTCACGTTCCAGCTGGACTCGTGGCTGATGATCTGGCTGAACGACGCGAGCTGGCCGGCCGGCACGATCTGGGCGGCGAGGGCCTGGGGGGACACGGTCGCGGCCGAGGCGGTGGCGGGCACCAGGCCGGCGCCCAGGGCGGTCAGACCGGCGGCGCCGGCGAGAAGAGCGGCGGAAGTACGCATACGGAGCTTGAAAGCGGGCATGAAGGAGAAGACCTCAATCGGGTTGGGCCGGTGTCACGCCCCGCCTCGACCGTTGGCCGGACAGGGGCCGATACGGTCGCGGGGCGTGACTCGGCGGTAAGCCGTGCTCCGGCGGGACAGGTGCCGGAGCGGCTGACGACTGAGCCATTGTTGCCAGACGGGATCGGCCGTCGCCAAGACCCCTTCGCTACGACCGGGCGTCGTAGCCGGGGCCGTGCCGTGGATTCGAAGGGTCCTCCGGAGCCGCCTGCGGCGTGCCCGCCGGCCTGGGCGGATCCGCGATCGGCGGCGGACCGAGTGGCTGTCCCGAGAACGACTACCGCCCGTCGTGGCGGCCTTTCGTGTGTGAGCGCACTCACCGGCGGGCCACCGGGGCCCGTCACGGACCGGTCCGGGGGAACCACTACGGGTACAGACGATCTGAGAGCGGCGCCACACCGGTGCGCCCTCGGTGGGCGCCCTGACGGCCCGGGCCGGGTCCCGCCGCCCGGGCTCCTCAGCCGCGCGGGCGGACGTGCAGGTCCAACCCGCCCGTCCCCGGCGCCTCCACACCCGGCATCAGCCGCATGTCGCGGCCGTAGTCACCCCCGACGAGCGACCGGAACGGGACCGGGTCGTCGGTGAAGAGCCCGTCGAGCCGCCGGCCGTACGCCTCCTTCGCCGCCTCGAAGCGCTCCTCGGACAGCTCGTTCGCGTCGTACACCGCGAACGGCTCCAGCGGTGCCATACCGGTGAACCAGAAGAGGCCGTGCTGGACCGGGTGGAGCACGTCCGCCAGCCGGCCGTGGATGCCCCGGTCGAGGAGCGACGTCTCCCGGGCGCCCGCCGTCACGGACATCAGCGCGCGCCGGCCCGCCAGGGCGGAGTCCTGGGTGTAGGGGGGAGGCAGGGCCGGGCCGTAGCCGAACCCGGCGGTGAACACCCGCTCGATCCAGCCCTTCATGATCGCGGGGGTCGAGAACCACCAGAGCGGGAACTGCAGGATCACCGCGTCCGACCAGCGCACCTTCTCCTGCTCCGCGGCGATGTCCGGCGACAGCCGCCCGGCCAGCGTGGCCCGCTCCGAGGCGGCCATCACGTGCAGCCGCTCGTCCGGCGCGTGCGCGGGGAAGTCGTCGGCGTCCAGCCCGGCCTTCCACTTCATCGCGTAGAGGTCGGACTGCCGGACCTCGTGCCCCGCGCCGCGCAGGCGGTCGACCGCGAACGCGGTGAGGGCGGTGTTGAGCGAGCGGGGGTCCGGGTGGGCGCTGACGACGAGGATCTTCTGCTGCTGTGGCGTGGCTGCGGTCATGTCGTACACGCTCTCCCGGGCGCGGCCGGGCAGCCAGAACCCTGGTCAACCGCAGGACCGGTGATCCTGGTACCGGGAGGGCCACCCATACTGGACGCCAGGAAACGGGGGGCGGGATGAGGCACACGGACACGACGACGGACGGCACGGGCGGGGGCGGCGACCGGGTCGAGGCTTTCGGGGCGGTCGGGACGGTGGGGGCGGTCGACGGGGTCGGCGACACCCGGCGGGCGCTCGGCGGTTTCCTGCGGGCCCGGCGCGGCCGCGTCGCTCCGGAGGACGTCGGGCTCGCCGGCGGCCGCCACCGGCGGGTCCGCGGGCTGCGCCGCGAGGAACTGGCCCAGCTCGCCGGGATCAGCGTCGACTACTACGTCCGCCTCGAACAGGGCCGGGCCACCCAGCCGTCCACCGAGGTGCTCGACGCGCTCGCGCGGGCGCTCGGCCTCGACGCCGCCGAGCGCCGCCACCTCGCCACCCTGGCCGGAGCCCGGCGCGGCACCGCGCCCGCGGCGCGGGTCAGCCCGCAGCTGCGGCGGCTCCTGGACGCCGTCGTCCACTTCCCCGCCTTCGCGACGACCCCCCACCTCGACGTGGTGGCCTGGAACGCGCTGGGCGCCGAACTGATGGGCGGGCTCGGCACACCCGGCGGCCGGGACGGCAACAACGCCAGGTACCTGTTCTGCGACCCCGGCTCCCGGGACGTCCACCCCGAGTGGGAGGACCGGGCCCGCGAGGCCGTCGGCCAGCTGCGGGTCTCCGCCGGGAGCTACCCGGACGACACGGAGCTGGCCGCGCTGATCACCGAACTGTCGGCGCGCAGCGCGGACTTCCGGCGGATCTGGGCCACCGGCGAGATCGTGGTGTGCGGCGCGGGCCGCAAACGGCTGCGGCACCCGGTGGCGGGGCTGCTCGCCCTGGACTACGAGACGCTGCACGTGCCCGCCGCACCGGGCGAGACGGGTCTGGTCGTGCACGTGTTCAGCGCGGCGGAGAACAGCCCGGAGGCCGCCGCGCTGGCCCGGCTGGCCGAGGCCGTGGCGGCGTCGCAGCAGGAGCGGGCCGCCGGGCCGGTGCGGTACTCCGACGCCTGAGGCGTCCACGGCAGGGCGCCGGGAGCGCCCCCCGGAGCCTCGCACCCGCCGCCTCCCACCTCCCCCTACCGCACCGCCCGGTGCCCCGGGCGCGCACGCGGGCCGCACCGGATTCGCCGCGGAGGAAGCGGTTCCGGCCCGGTCCGGGCTCAGGAGGGGTGAGGAGGTGCTCATGGGAGAAACGAAGACCGACCGGGACGACGAGTTCCAGGCGTTCATCGTCGGGGCCTGGCCACGGCTGCTGCGTACGGCGTACCTGCTGGCCGGGGAGCAGTACGCGGCCGAGGACCTGGTGCAGTCCGCGGCGGAGAAGGCCTGCGCGGCCTGGGGGAAGGTCCGCCGGGCCGAGGACCCCTACGCCTACGTGCGGCGGATCCTGGTGAACCAGCACGCCCGCCGCTTCCGGCGCCGCCCGCCGGAACTGCTGGTCCACGCCGTGCCGGAGACGGCGGGCGAGGAGGACGGCTACGCGCGGTCCGACCAGCGCTCGGCGTTGCTGGCCGCGCTCGCCACCCTGCCGCCCCGCCAGCGCGAGGCCGTCGTGCTGCGCCACTGGGAGGACCTGAGCGACAGCCAGGCCGCCGTGGCGATGGGCTGCTCGGTGGGAGCGGTGCGCAGCCAGGCGGCGAAGGGGATAGCGAGGCTCCGAGAGGTCTCGGTGCTGAAGGAACTCAAGGGCATGACACACGTCGGAGGTGCGGTATGAGCATGGGCGGCAACGACCGGACGGGCGCCGCGGGCGCGGCGGACGACGGCGACTCGGCGGTGTGGGTCGGGCTCGGGCTGGCGGAGGCCGCGGCCGGGGCGCGGGTCGGGGCGGTGCCGCTGCCGGAGATCATGGCGGGCGGTCGCCGGTTGCGGCGGCGGCGACGGACCCTGGTGGGGGCGGTCGCGCTGGGCACCGTGGTGGTGCTGGCCGGCGGCACGACGATCGGTCTGCACGGAGCCGGCGCGGGCGGCACGTCGGTGGGGGCGCTCGCCCCGGCCGGGTCCGGGACCGGCGGCGGAACCGGTGGCGGACCGGCGGCCGACACCTCCACCACCACGGCCCCGCCGACGGCGGCGGTCCGCGACCCCTTCACCCCGGCCCGGGCGGTGGTCGCCCAGGGCACCGCCGACGGCAAGGAGTGGAAGCTCTGGATCGCGCTCTGGCCGCTCGCCCGGCAGGACCAGGCCTACCAGCAGGCCCAGGCGATCTGGCAGGAGCGGCACGCCGTGGACCCGGAGCTCACCGCGCCGACGGAGGAGTTCGTCAAGCAGTACTGGCAGCCCCGGGACGACGTCACGAACACCTACTTCACGGTGGACGGCGTGCGCCTCGGCCATGACTCCCAGGGCAGCGTCCCGGCGCCGTCCGCGCCCGCGACGCCCGTCGACACGGTGGGTTCGCTCAGCGGGGGCCTGGTCGGCCACCGGGGCAAGGGCGACACCGTGGCCCCGCTCGACGTGGTGTCGGCGCGGCTCGACCCGAACGTCGGCCGGGTGACGGTGACCTGGACGGACGGCACGACGTACGAGCCGCAGCCGGTCACCGTGGGGGACTCCCCGGTGCGCTGGATCGCGGTGGCCCGGCCGGCGGGCAAGGCCGCGCAGTCGTGGCAGCTCTTCGACCGCGACGGCGTGCCGATGAAGGGCGGTGACCACGTCGACTTCCTGAAGTGAGGCCGGACCCGCCTCCCGGGGTGCCGCGGCTTGTCCGACCGTTCCCGCCGCGCGCCGGTGCGGCGCGACTGGTCAGTGAGTCCTAGGCGGAGCCGCCGCGGGCCGTATCGACGAGCAGGTCCCCGAGCCGGCGGTGGCGCCGGGCGCGGGCGGTGAGCCGCTCGGCCTCCGGTACCCCGGCGAGTGCGGTGAGCGCCGCGCCGACCGCCCGGCCGAGCCGGTCGCAGAACGCGGCCGGCTCGTCGGCGGCGTCCGGCCGTTCGGGCACCACGGCGTCGACCAGGCCGACCGCCGCCAGGTCGGCCGCGCCGATGCCCTGCGAGCGGGCGAGGTCGGCGGCGTGCGCGCCGTCCCGGTGGACGATCGCGGAGGCGCCCTCGGGCGGCAGCGGCGCGAGCCAGGCGTGGCCGGCGGCGAGCACCCGGTCGGCGGGCAGCAGGGCGAGGGCGCCGCCGCCCGAGCCCTGGCCGAGCAGCACCGCCAGCACCGGCGTGCGCAGGGCGAGCAGGGTGGTCAGGCAGTGCGCGATCTCGACGGCGATGCCGTCCAGTTCGGCCGCCGCGGACAGCTCGGCGCCGGCCGTGTCGACGACGGTGACCAGCGGCAGGCCGAGCTGCTCGGCGAGCCGGGCGCTGCGCCGTACGGCCCGCAGGTCGGCGGCGGTGAAAGGGCGTTCGTGGTCCGGACCCTGCCGTTGCTGCCCGACGATCAGGGCGGGCCGGCCGTGCAGGACGGCGAGGGCCCGGACCAGGGCGCCGCCGCGGCCGCCTGGCGCGTCCAGCAGGACCAGCTCGTCGGCCGTCCGGCGCAGCAGCTCGCGCGCCCCCGGCCGGTCGGGGCGGCGGGTGCGCCGCACGGAGTCCCAGGCGTCCGGCTCTCGGGCGGTCGCGGTGTCCGGCGCGGGTGCGGCGTCCGGTGCGGTCACGGTGTCCGGTGCGGTCACGGTGTCCGGCGCGGGTGCGGCGTCCGGTGCGGTCGCGGTGTCCGGTGCGGGTACGGCCTCCGGTGCGGTCACGGAATCCGGCACGCTCGCGGCCGGGGCCAGGACGGCCAGCGACCGTCGCAGCACCTCCCGCAGGTCCTCCGGCGCCACCACGGCGTCCACCAGGCCGCGCCCGGCCAGGGTCTCCGCGAGCTGCACGTCCGCGGGCAGCTCCACGCCCCGCAACTCCTGGTACACCCGGGGCCCGAGGAACCCGAGCCGGGCCCGCGGCTCGGCGAACACCAGCTGTCCCAGCGTCCCCCAGGAGGCGAAGACCCCGCCCATGGTGGGGTTGCGCAGGTAGCTGAGGTACGGCAGGCCGGCCGCGCGGTGGGCCTGGACGGCGGCGGTGATGCGCAGCATGCAGAGGAAGGCCGCCGACCCCTCCTGCATCCGCGTCCCGCCCGAGACCGGCAGGGCGACCAGCGGGAGCCGCTCGGCCGTCGCCCGTTCCACGGCCCGGGTGATCCGTTCCGCGGTGGCCACCCCGATCGAGCCGCCGAGGAAGCCGAACTCGGAGGCGACCAGGGCCACCGGCCGGCCGGCGAGCAGCCCGACCCCGGTGATCACCGCTTCGTCCACCCCGGTGCGTTCGCGCGCCCGGGCGAGTGCGGCCAGGTAGTCGGCGTCGGCCGATTGCGCCCCGACCGGCTCGTCCCAGCTCCGGAACGAGCCCTGGTCCACCAGCAGGCCGATGAGTTGACGTGCCGTCAGTGAACTTCCGGTCCCCACAACCCACCCCGCCGTCCGAGCCGTCCGCATCGACAAGATCCACCCTACGCAGCGGCCGACCAGCCGTCCCGGACCGACGGGCGGGTGTGACCGGGTCGACAGCTTCGGGGGCGGGGGTTGCGCGAGCCGACCGCGTCGACCGCCGTGCGCCGGCTCAGCGGAGCGCGGCGGCCTCCTCCCGCCGGGGCACGGCGGTGCGGTTGTCGTGGTCGGCGTGGTCGGCGTGGTCGGCGTGGTCGGCGTGGTCGGCGCGGGCCGGGCGGGCCGGGCGGCAGGCCCGGTCGTAGCGGTCGTAGCGGTCGGCGACCAGGCGGGCGAGCGCGTCGTGCGTGCCGAGCGGGGCGCTGGTCCACCGGGCGGCGGTGCCGGCCGCCCGGTCGGCGAAGAACCCCGGGCCGAGCAGGTAGGTGGCGACCGCGACCTCGCGGTGGCCGGCCGCGTGCAGGGCCTCGACCGCCTCCTGCGGAGTCGGCCGGGCCGCCGAGAGGTAGGCGGGGACGACCGGCCGGCCCTCGCCGAGCCGGCGGGCGAGCAGCCGCGCCGTCCGGGCGGTGTCCGCGGCGGCGGCCGGGTCGGAGGAGCCGGCCGCCGCGAGCACCACCGGTCCGGCGCCGGCCGGGCGGCCGCTCTCGGCGAGCCGGTCCGCCAGGGCGGCGGCCAGCAGCGGGCTCGGGCCCAGCGCGGGGGCGAGCCGGACGTGCGGCAGGCCGGCGTCGGCCAGCGCGCCGGGGATGTCCACCCGCAGGTGGTAGCCGGTACCGAGGAGCAGCGGCACCAGGACGGCGGGCTCGCCGGCGGACAGCTCGCCCAGCGCGGTGGGCAGGGAGGGCGCGGCGAGGTCCAGGAAGCAGCAGCGGACGTCGAGTTCGGGGCGCAGCGCGCGGACCCGGGCGAGCAGCGCCCTGGTGGCGGCCGTTCCGGCCGGATCGCGGCTGCCGTGGGCGACGGCCAGCAGCACCGGGCGGCCGCCGCGCGGCGCCGGCCGGGCCGCCGACTTCCGCACCGGGCTCATCACCGGCCGGGCCCGGGGACCGTCCCCGGGCAGCCGGTCCGTCAGGTTCCGCGGGGCCGCGTCGGTCGTCCGCTCCGGCCCGTTCCGCCTCGCGGCTGTCCGGCGCATCAGGCCGCCGCCAGCCGGTAGCCGCGCTTCGGGACCGTCCGGATCAGCCCGCCGTGCGGCCCGAGCGCGGCCCGCAGCCGGCCGATCGCCGCCTCGACCGCGTGCTCGTCCGCCGCCGCGTCCACCCAGACGGTGCGCAGCAGTTCGGCCCGGCTGAGCACCCGGCCCGGCTGTTCGGCGAGCGCCCGCAGCACGGCTGCCCCGCGCGGGCTCAGCCAGTGGCTCTCGCCGTCGACCAGTACGGCGTTGCCCTGGAGGGTCAGCAGCCTTCCGGCGAGGGCGAGTTCGCGCCGGTTCCGGCCGGGCAGTGTCTCGCCGAGGTAGCGGACCAGGGAGCCCAGCCGGCCGCGCTCGGGGAACAGCACGGGCAGGCCGAGGTCGGCGAACGGCCGGGCGCAGAGCGCGCCGACGCAGACCGGCAGGACGTCGCCGCGCAGGGCGTCCAGCAGCGGCTCCCGCAGTCCTTCGGCGGTGGCCGTCTCCACGAAGGCGCTGACGGCCGGGGCGCTGGTGAAGGTGAGCGCGTGGACCTGCCGCCGGACGGTCTGCTCGACCAGCCGCCGTACCGGTGTCGGGTCGTCCGGGGCCTCCCAGCGGTAGACCGGTACGGAGATCACCTCGGCACCGCGCTCGCGCAGCGCCGCCGCGAAGGCGTCCAGCCGGACGCCGTGCTCCTGGATGGCGACCCGACGGCCGGCCAGCGGGCGGGCGAGCAGCCAGGTGAGCAGCTCGTCGGTGGCCTCGGAGCCGGGGGAGAAGGCCTCGTCGAGGCCGCTCGCCCGGACGGCGCCGGTCGCCTTGGGGCCGCGGCTGAGCACCAGGGCGCTGCGGCAGGCGTCGGCCAGGGCGGCGCCCCGGCCCCACCCCTCGGCGGCGCTCATCCAGCCGCGCCAGCCGACGCCGGTGGTGGCCACCACGTAGTCCAGCGGGGCGGCCAGGCAGAGTTCGGTGGCCCGGCGCAGGGCGAGGTCGTCGGCCAGCGGGGTGATCCGCAGCACGGGGGCCTCGACCACTTGGGCGCCGCGCCGGCTGAGCAGGGCGACCAGTTCGTCGCGGCGGCGGGCCGCGGTCACCCCGATCGTGAAGCCGGTCAGTGGGCCGGGGGGTGCGCCGGGACGCGGGCCGGTGGGGGTGGGGGAGGTTGCCATGGGCGCAAGGGTGCTTTCTCCGCGTTACGGCGGGGTTGCCCGCCGGTCACCCGGGCGTAAGCGAAACCGGCCCCCCGGTTACGGCTGATGTCCTGCCGCGCACCCCGCCCCCCGGAGGCCGTGAGCGAGGCGTACCGCGCGCGCAACACGGGGGACCCGACCGCGAAACGACCACCGGTCAGATTCTTCGGCATGAGGGCGGCACCCGACGGACCACTCGCCGGACAGCCGCCCCACTCGCCGGACGCCCGCCCCACCCGCCGGCCCACCCGGCCCACCCGCCGTACCCGCTCGCCCGAACAGCCCCCCACAGACCCCGCCACCCCGCACCCCCCGTACGACCCGAGGAGTACCGCGATGACGTCGCACTCGCCCGACCGACCACGGGAGCTCGTCCTGGTCGGCCACGGCATGGTTGGCCAGCGCTTCCTGGAGGCCTGGACCGAGCAGCCCGGCGCCGATCGCTGGCGGGTCACCGTCCTCGCCGAGGAGCCGCGCCCGGCCTACGACCGCGTCCACCTCAGCTCGCTGTTCGACGGCCGGACGCCCGAGGACCTCGCGCTCTGCCCGCCCGGCTTCCTCGCCGAGCACGGCATCGACCTGCGCCTCGGCGACCCGGTCACCGCCATCGACCGCGCCGCCCGTACGGTCACCACCCGGGCCGGCCGGCAGGTGCGCTACGACGCCCTGGTGCTGGCCACCGGGTCCGCGCCCTTCGTGCCGCCCGTCCCCGGCCGGGACGCGGCCGGCTGCCACGTCTACCGGACCATCGAGGACCTGGACGCGATCCGGGCCGACGCCGAGCGGGCGACGATCGGCGTGGTGGTCGGCGGCGGCCTGCTCGGTCTGGAGGCCGCCGGCGCGCTGCGAGCGACGGGCCTGTCCACCCACGTGGTCGAGTTCGCGCCCCGGCTGATGGCCGTCCAGGTGGACGACGGTGGCGGGGCCCTGCTCCGCCGCAAGATCGAGGACCTCGGCGTGACCGTGCACACCAGTGCCGCCGCCGACGCCGTGGCGACCGGGCCGGAGGGCCGGGTGCGGGCGCTGAGCCTCTCCGACGGCCGCGAACTCGCCGCCGACCTGGTGGTGTTCTCCGCCGGCATCCGCCCGCGCGACCAGCTGGCCCGCGACTGCGGCCTGCCGGTCGGCGCTCGCGGCGGCATCGTGGTCGACGAGCGCTGCCGCACCGCCGACCCGGCCGTGCTGGCCATCGGCGAGTGCGCCCAGGCTGCCGACGGCCGGGTCTACGGTCTGGTCGCCCCCGGGTACCAGATGGCCGAGACCGCCGCCCGCGAACTGGCCGACCGCCCCGGCGACGGCTTCGTGGGCGCGGACACCTCCACCAAGCTCAAGCTGCTCGGCGTGGACGTGGCCAGCTTCGGCGACCCGCACGGCGCCGCCGAGGGCGCCGTCGACGTGCTCTACAGCGACAGCCGGCTCGGCGTCTACCGCAAGCTGGTGATCGGCGCCGACGGCGCGCTGCTGGGCGGCGTCCTGGTCGGCGACACCGACTCCTACGGCACCCTGCGCCCGCTCGCGGTGGCCGGCCGGCCGCTGACCGTCCCGCCCGAGCAGCTGGTGCTGCCCGCCGGGCTCTCCACCGCCGGACCGGTCGCGCTGCCCGACGAGGCGGTGCTCTGCTCCTGCCACAACGTCACCCAGGGGGCGGTCCGCACCGCCGTCCGTGAGCAGGGCTGCGACAGCGTCGCCGCGGTCAAGAAGTGCACCCGGGCCGGCACCGGCTGCGGCAGCTGCGTCAAGCAGCTCGCCACCGTGGTCGGCGAGGAGCTGGCGGCGGCCGGGTTCGCCCCGCAGACCGGCCTGTGCGAGCACTTCGCGCAGACCCGCGCGGAGCTGTACGAGATCGTCCGGGTCACCGGCATCACCGGCTTCTCCGACCTGCTCGACCGGTACGGGCAGGGCGAGGGCTGCGAGGTCTGCAAGCCGACCGTCGCCTCGATCCTGGCCAGCCTCGGCGGCGGCCACATCCTGGACGGCGAGCAGGCCGCGCTGCAGGACTCCAACGACCACTTCCTCGCCAACCTGCAGCGCAACGGCTCCTACTCGGTGGTGCCGCGGGTGCCCGGCGGTGAGATCACCCCCGAGGGCCTGATCACGATCGGTGAGATCGCCCGCGACTACGGCCTCTACACCAAGATCACCGGCGGCCAGCGGATCGACCTCTTCGGTGCCAGCGTGGACCAACTCCCGGGCATCTGGGCCAGGTTGGTGGACGCCGGCTTCGAGTCCGGCCACGCCTACGGCAAGGCGCTGCGCACCGTGAAGTCCTGTGTCGGCGAGACTTGGTGCCGCTATGGCGTCCAGGACTCCGTCGCCCTCGCGATCGAGCTCGAACTGCGCTACCGGGGCCTGCGCTCCCCGCACAAGCTCAAGTCGGCGGTCTCGGGCTGCGCCCGCGAGTGCGCCGAGGCGCAGAGCAAGGACTTCGGCGTGATCGCCACCTCGGCCGGCTGGAACCTCTACGTCGGCGGCAACGGCGGCATGACGCCCCGTCATGCCGACCTGCTGGCAGCCGATCTGGACCGCGAGACGCTGATCCGCACCATCGACCGCTACCTGATGTTCTACATCCGCACCGCCGACCGCCTGGAGCGCACCTCGGTCTGGCTGGACCGCCTGGAGGGCGGTCTGGACCACCTGCGCGCGGTGGTCATCGACGACTCGCTCGGCATCGCCGCCGAGCTGGACGAGCTGATGGCCCGTCACATCGGCTGCTACCAGGACGAATGGGCGGCCACCCTGGCCGACCCCGACCGGCTCCGGCGCTTCTCCTCCTTCGTCAACGCCCCCGGTACCCCGGACCCGGCCGTCACCTTCGTCCCCGAACGCGGCCAGATCCGCCCCGCCCGCCCCGGCGAGGACGGGCGCGTCCTCACCACCCCCGCTCCGGTCCTGGTGGCCGGGCCCCGACTGGAGGTGCTCACCCCGTGACCGTGGAAATCCACGACGGCACCCGCTGGCGTACCGTCTGCACCCTCGACGACCTGCAACCCGGGCGAGGAGTGGCGGTGCTGCTCGACGGCGAGCAGGTGGCCGTCTTCCGGGACCGCTCCGGCGGCCTGCACGCCCTCGACAACCGGGACCCGTTCAGCGGCGCGCACGTCCTCTCGCGCGGCCTGCTCGGCAGCCGCGGCGAGCGGCCCACCCTGGCGTCCCCGATGTACAAGCAGGTCTTCGACCTGACCGACGGCCGCTGCCTCGACGAGGAGACCGCCCCCGACGGCACCCCCGCCGTCCTCAGGCTCTGGCCGGTCCGCAGCGCGGTGGAGCCGGCGCCCGCCGCGGCCCGCCCCGCCGTGCCCGCCCGCGCCACCGCGCAGGCCCCCGCATGAGCGCCGTCGTCGAGACCGGACGCCCCGGCAGCAGACCCGCCCCGACCGTGCTCGCCGGCTGGGACCCGGAGGACACCGCGTTCTGGGACCGGACCGGAGCCCGGATCGCCCGGCGCAACCTGGTCTTCTCGGTGCTCTCCGAACACATCGGCTTCTCGGTCTGGAGCCTCTGGTCGGTGCTCGTGCTCTTCCTCGGCCCCGAGTACCACATCGACACGGCCGGCAAGTTCACCCTGACCGCCCTGCCCACCGCGCTCGGCGCGACGCTGCGCCTGCCGTACACCTTCGCGGTGGCCCGGTTCGGCGGCCGCAACTGGACGGTGATCAGCGCACTGCTGCTGCTCGTCCCCACCGCGCTGGCGGCGCTGGTGCTGACCCCGGGCGTGCACTACGGCACACTGCTCGCGGTGGCCTGCGTCGCCGGGGTCGGCGGCGGCAACTTCGCCTCCTCGATGGCCAACATCAACGCCTTCTACCCGCACCGCCTCAAGGGCTGGGCGCTCGGCATCAACGCCGGCGGCGGCAACCTCGGCGTCCCGGCGGTACAGCTGCTCGGCCTGCTGGTGCTCGCCACCGCCGGCGCGGCGCACCCCCGGCTGCTGCCGCTGCTCTACCTGCCGCTGATCGTGCTGGCCGCGGCCGGGGCCTGGTGGCGGATGGACAACCTCGCCGTCCCGCCGCGGGGCGAGGGCCGGGCGCTGCGCGAGGTCGCCCGCGACCCGTACGGCTGGGCGGTCTCCACCCTGTACATCGGCACCTTCGGCTCGTTCATCGGCTTCGGCTTCGCCTTCGGGCAGGTCCTGCAGGTGCAGTTCCACGACCGCTTCGACACGCCGGTCAAGGCTGCCGCGCTGACCTTCCTCGGGCCGCTGCTCGGCTCGCTGCTGCGGCCGGTCGGCGGGCGGCTGGCCGACCGCTGGGGCGGTCCGCGGGTCACCCTGGCCACCTTCATGGGGATGGGCGCCGGCACGGCCGTCGTGCTGGCCGCCTCCCGGGCCGGTTCGCTGCCGCTGTTCCTCGCCGGCTTCGTCGCGCTGTTCGTGCTGAGCGGCATCGGCAACGGCTCGACCTACAAGATGATCCCGGCGCACTACCAGGACCGGGCCCGGGCGGAGGTCGCGGCCGGCGCCGATCCGGCCGGGGCTGAGGCCGACTCGCGCCGCCGGTCGTCCGCGCTGATCGGACTGGCCGGAGCGGTGGGGGCGTTCGGCGGGGTGCTGGTCAACCTGGCCTTCCGGCAGTCCTTCCTCAGCACCCACAACGGCGACGCCGCGTACCTCGGCTTCCTCGCGGCCTACCTGTTCTGCTCGGCGCTGACCTGGGCGGTCTGGCTGCGGCCCCGCGCGTCACGCTGACCGCGGTCGCGCGGACCGGCCCCGGGGTGTCGCCCACCCCGGGGCCGGTCC
The DNA here is from genome assembly GCF_040630835.1 of Kitasatospora sp. NPDC005751. NCBI lineage: Bacteria > Bacillati > Actinomycetota > Actinomycetes > Kitasatosporales > Streptomycetaceae > Kitasatospora > Kitasatospora sp. NPDC005751. Next base: position 55,268 of record NZ_JBEXYC010000017.1, on the reverse strand, counting down.
GGTGCCCGGGCCCGGGCGGACGCGATTGCTAGGGTCGTCGCATGGCATCGAGCAGCGCGACGACCCCCGGCCGGCTGCGACGCGACGCCCAGCGCAACCGCGACCTGCTGCTGGCCGCCGCCCGCGAGCTGTTCTCCCGGCAGGGCCTGGACGTCCCGCTGGACCAGATCGCCAAGGAGGCCGGCGTCGGCAACGCGACGCTGTACCGGCACTTCCCGACCCGCGAGGCACTGATCGCCGAGGTCTTCGCCGACGCCGCCGCACTGCTCGACGGCGCGGCCCGGGAGGCACTGGCCGCCGAGGACGCCTGGAGCGCGATCGAGCGCTACTTCGAGCGGATCTTCGAGCTGGTCGCCGCCGACCGGGGCATCAACGACCTGGTCACCCAGGCCATCCCCACCACCCCCGCGATGATCGCGATCAGCCGGCAGAACGCGGTGACGGTCGGCACCCTGGTCGCCCGGGCGCAGCAGCAGGGCACCATGCGCCCCGACGTCGCCACCATGGACCTGCTCTTCATGCTCGGCCCGCTCTGCCGGGCCCTGCCCGCCACCACCGAGCTGCGCCCCGACCTCTGGCGCCGCTACCTCGCCCTCCTGCTCGACGGCTTCCGCACCCGGGCCGCCCACCCGCTCCCCGTCCCGCCGATCGGCGAGGAGCACCTGGACAAGATGTTCGCCGACCTCTGGGAGGCGGACGGCCCCGGCGCCTGACCCGACCGTGCACCCCGCTGCCGTCGGGGGGAGCGCCGTCAGGACCGCGTACGGATCGGCCCGCCGCGCGTCAGGGCTCCGTCAACGGACGGCCGCTCCGGCCGCGGCCCGGCTTTGCTGAGTCCGACAGCGGGACAGCGAGACAGCGCGGCAGGACAGGCCGGAAGGACGGGCAGGGCCATGGCGGACAACGGCGCCGGAATCCACGGAGACGAGCCGACGGACGAGTCGACGGACGAGCTGACGGGCGAGTCGACGGTCGGGCCGGGTGGCGGACCGGACGGGCGCGGCCGCCTCGTGGTCGGGGTCAGCGGGTCACTCGGCAGCCTGGCCGCCCTGCACCACGCGGTCGCCGAGGCCCGCCGCACCGACGCCGAGGTCCTCGCGGTGCTCTGCTGGACGCCGGCCGGCGGCGAGTTCGGCTACCGCCGGTCCCCCTGCCCGCCGCTGCTCAGTGCCTGCCGCGACGCGGCCGTCGCCCGGTTGCGGCAGGCCCTGGACGAGGCCTTCGGCGGTGGCCCGGCGGGCGTCCGGCTGCGCTGCCAGGCCGTGCGCGGGGAGACCGGCCGGGCCCTGGTCCGCTCCGCCGACCGCCCCGGGGACCAGCTCGTCCTCGGCGCCGGCGGCCGCGGGGCGCTCGCCCGCGCCCTGCGCCCGTCCGTGACGGCCTACTGCGTGCGGCACGCCGCCTGCCCCGTCCTGGCGGTACCCAAGCCACCGCTCCAGTGCGACCTCGAAGCCCTCGAACGCCACCACCACGTCCGCGCGCTGCCCCTCCCCGTCGGCAGCTGACCGGGGCCCGCTTCCCTCGGTCAGCGGGCCGGGTCGGCCGCCCGGGCCGGTGCGCCGACGGCCGCCGCCTCGGCCAGGACCCGGGCGGTCGCGCGGCCGGCGCGCACGGCGTGGTCCGCCCGGGCGGGGCGGCAGCGCTCCACGGCCGGGTCGTACTCGGTCAGCACCACGCCGGCGTGGTCGGAGTCCAGCTCCAGCAGCCGTACCGGCGAGCGCCGCTCGGTCAGCGCGGCGTGCAGCTCCCGGCTCAGCGCCGTGGGCACCAGGTCGTCGGCGGTGCCGTGCACCAGCCAGACCGGGACGGGGGAGGGCCGCTCGGCGAGGAGCGGCAGCGGGGCCTCGCCCGTGGTCACGGCCGGGCGGCCGTAGGCGGAGGCGATCCCGACGGCCGCCGTCGGGCGGACCTCCTCGGGGGTGTCCGGGTGGGTGGCCAGCGCGACGGCCTCGCGCCCGCCCAGCGACCAGCCGGCGAGTACGAACCGGGCCGGATCGCCGCCGAACGAGGCCGCCTCCCGGCGGGCGTACTCGAACGACGCGAGCAGCCGCGCACGGCCGCCGTCCTCCTGGTCCGAGCGCCAGTCGGGGACGAGCACCAGCAGCCCCAGCCCCGCCGCCTCCTGAGCCAGCGGCCGCAGCACGTCCCGCTCGTCCGAGCCCCGCCCGTGCCAGAGCAGGACGACGGCCGCCGGACCTTCGGCACCCACCGGGCGGTGGACGTCCATCAGGTGGCCGGGGGTGTACTCGACGACCTCGGGCGGGGTGGGGCGCTGACCGGTCATCCGGGATTCTCCTCGGGTTCGGGACGGGGTCTCCGAGCTGGTACTGTACTTCCTGTCGCGAGGGAGATGATCTCTCGTCAGGCGTCAGTGGTGCTACCGGAGCACGTCCTACTTTCAGTAGGGAGAGTCCGTTCAACCCGGGCCTGGCGCTCCACATCGGACGAGGTCCGGTGCCTTTCCAGGCACCGGACCTCTTCTGTTTTCCCGGATTCGGCCGATGCCCGGGCCGTTTCGGAGCACGGCCCCTGACCTGCTAGTCTTCTTCCTGTCGCGAGGGAGATGATTCCTCGTCAGGCGTCAGTGGTGCTACCGGAGCACGTCCTACTTTCAGTAGGGAGAGTCCGTTCAACCCGGGCCTGGCGCTCCAATCCGAATGAGGTCCGGTGCCTGGAAAGGCACCGGACCTCATTCGTTCTCCGGGTACCGACGGTCCCGTCGCCGGGGCCGGCCCGCCGGATTCGCGCCGGCCGGAAATGCGGTCGGCCGGACGGAATACGGCCGGCCGGCCGGAGCGCGGTCAGCCGGGCTGGCGGTCGGAGCCGAGTTCGCGCGAGATCCGCAGGCCGACCTGGGCGACCACCGGGCCGAGCGAGCGGACCCGCGCGGCGGTCATCCGCGAGGTGAGGCCGGAGACGGACAGCGCGGCGGTCACCTCGCCGGTGTGGTCGAAGATCGGGGCGGCGACGCAGCGGACCTCGGGCTCGTTCTCCCGGTCGTCGATCGAGTAGCCGCGGGCGCGGATCCGGGCGAGGTCGGCCCGCAGGTGCGTCTCGTCGGAGATGGTCCAGGCGGTGACCGGGCGCAGCCCGGCGGCGACCACCTCGGTGACGGCCTCGTCGGGCAGCCAGGCGAGGATCGCCTTTCCGGTCGCGGTGCAGTACGCGGGCGCCCGGCTGCCGACCCGGGAGGCCATCCGGACGTTGGTCTCGTCCTCGACCTTGTCGAGGTACACGATGCCGGGGGCCTGCCAGACCGTCAGGTGCACGGTCTCGCCGGCCTCGCGCTGCAGCCGCCGCAGGTGCTCGGCGGCGACGCTGCGCAGGTCGAGAGTGGACAGGTAGGCCTGGCCGAGGCGGAGCGAGCCGTGGCCGAGGCGGAACCAGCCGGTCTCCCGGTCGCGGTCGAGCAGGTGCTCGTCCAGCAGCGGGCCGGCCAGCCGCAGCACGGTGCTCTTGTTGAGGCCCAGCGCCTCGGCGAGCTGGGCGAGCGGTACGCCCCGCCCGTTGCCGTGGTCGCGTACGTGGCCGAGGACGGCCAGCGCGCGGCGCAGCGAGGACGACTGGTTGCGCTCGGAACCCGCCGCCTTCTTCGCGGCCGCCTTCGCCGGCTCCGCGCCGTCCTTCGCCGGCTCCCCGGAGTCGCTCCCGTCGACCGCGCCGGCCGCCGGCGCGGGCTCCGGCGCGGGTCTCGGTCCGGGCTCCGATCCGGTCTGTGGCCGGGCCTGCGACCCGGTCCCCGTCTCCGTCATCGGTCCGTTCCCCTCTCGTTCCACCGCCGGACTGCGGCGGTGGTCAGACGGTACCTCCTCGCGCCGGGTTAGCCGATTCTTCGATACAGCGTTGTGCACTGCAAAACTTCCCGAACGGCCTCTTGTTGCCCCCGAGCGCCCCCGCCTAACGTCCGTGGCATCGAGCAGGCGCCGCGGCCCACCCGACCGGTCGCTCTGCCGTACCCCCACATCAAGGCGTTCACGCACCCACCATCGGCCCCGGTCAGGGCCTGCTTCGACGTGCCCGTCCCCAGCGGCGCACGTCTCGGCGGCAGCTGTCGGGAGGGGAGGTCTCCACCCATGCGACTCATCAGACGGACCGCCGCGGCCACCGTCCTCGCCGCCAGCTGCCTCGCGGCTGCCGCCTGTTCGCCCGGTACCGCGCTGCCGGCCGGCGACCGGGCCGGCGACGACCGGACGGGCACCCTGCAGGTCTGGCTGTACAACGAGGCCGGCAACGCGGCGAAGGAGGCGGTGATCAGCAAGGCGATCACCGAGTTCCAGGCCTCGCACCAGGGCGTCACCGTCGACATCAGCTACATCGACACCGATGCCTCGGCCCGCGCCGCCAAGATGAAGGGCGCGTTCAACGACCCGAACAGCGCCCCGGACCTGGTCGAGTTCGGCAACACCGACCTCCCCGGCTACGTCGCCGCCGGCGGCCTCGCCGAGATCGGCGCCGACCTCGACAAGTGGAAGGACAAGGGCGACCTCGACCCGGCGATCGCCAAGACCGCCGTGCTGGACGGCAAGACCTACGGCCTGCCGTGGTGGGTCGGCGTCCGTGCGCTGTACTACCGCACCGACCTCTTCGCCGAGGCCGGGCTGAGCGCGCCGAAGTCGTACCAGGAGCTGGTGGCCGCCAACCAGAAGATCCACGCCGCGCACCCGGACACCTTCGGCATCGCGGTCGGCGGCAAGTACACCTTCGGTGCGCTGCCGTTCGTCTGGGACGCCGGTGGCGACATCGCCACCAAGGACGGCGCCGCGTTCAAGGCCGGGATCAACTCGCCCGCCGCGCAGGCCGGGATCAAGCGCTACACGGACCTCTTCGGGGCCGACGGCTGTCCGGCCCAGCAGTGCGCCGACCTCACCGGCGGCAAGACCGTCGACCTCTTCGCGGCCGGCAAGTCCGCGATGGCGATCCTGCCCAACTCCAGTCGCAGCAAGGTCGACGCCGGCCCGGTCAACGGCAAGTACGGCGTCGTCCCGCTGCCCGGCGAGAAGTCCGGGTCGATCGCCCCGGCGTTCGGCGGCGGCAACAACCTCGGGGTGATGAAGGCGGCCAAGCACCGCACCCTCGCGGTCGAGTTCGCCGAGCTACTGGCGAGCCCCGGCTACCAGGAGCAGATGTACGACGCGATGGGGAACCTGCCGACCCTCAAGTCCGTCAACGACAAGGTCGCGGCGAAGGACGCCTTCCTGAAGCCGTTCACCGACACCATCGCGGCCGGCACCAAGTTCGTTCCGCTGGACCAGGCGTGGGCGCAGATCGACGCGCAGGCCGTCATCCCGACGATGCTCCAGCAGATCGTCACCGGAAAGTCGGACGTGGCCAAGGCCTCGGGCGACGCCGCCACGCAGATCACCTCGGCCTTCGCGGCCGGTCACTGATCGCACGCCCGAGAGAGCAGGCCCCGAGAGAGGTCCCGTACGTGTCCGCACCCACCACGACTGCCCCGGCGGCGTCGACTTCCCCGAGCGGGCGTCGTCGGGGCACCGGCCCGGCCGCGCCCCCGCGCGGCCGGCGCCGCCCACCGCTGCTGCTCCTCCTGCCGGCCGCGATCATCATGATCCCGCTGGTGGCCTACCCGATCTACCAGCTCGGACTGCTGTCGGTGCTGGACTTCGGGCAGGCCCAGGCGTCCGGGGGAGTGCCCACCAGCTTCGTCGGCCTCGGCAACTACGAGAAGATCCTGAGCGACACCCAGTTCTGGTCGGTGCTCACCCAGACGATCGGCTTCGCCGCGTTCTGCGTGATCGCCACCCTGGCCGTCGGCGCCACCCTCGCGGTGCTGCTGACCAGGGTCGGCCGGGTGGCCCGGCTGGTGCTGACCACCGCCGCGATGGCGGCCTGGGCGGCACCGGCGATGACCGGATCGACGGTGTGGAGCTTCCTGTTCGACACCAACCTCGGTCTGGTCAACAAGACCCTGGTCGACCTCGGACTGAGCGGCTTCCACGAGTACAACTGGTTCTACGACAAGTGGTCGGCGTTCCTCATCGTCGGTGCCGTGGTGGTCTGGCACTCCTTCCCGTTCGTGATGGTGACGCTCTACGCGGGCATCCGGGCGATCCCCGAGGAGATCCTGGAGGCCGCCGCCCTGGACGGCGCCGGCACCTGGACCACCTTCCGCCGGATCACCGCCCCGATGCTCCGGCCGATCCTGACCGTCGTGGTGATCCAGTCGGTCATCTGGGACTTCAAGGTCTTCACCCAGATCTACGTGATGACCGAGGGCGGCGGCATCGCCGGGCAGAACCTCGTGCTCAACGTGTACGCGTACCAGAAGGCGTTCGCCTCCTCCCAGTACGGGCTCGGCGCGGCGATCGGCGTGATCATGCTGCTGATCCTGGTGATCCCGACGGTCCTCTACATCCGCACCCTGCGACGGACGGGGAATGAACTGTGAACGCCCGTAGCCGCTGGCGGCTCGCCGCCAACACCACCGCGATCCTGGTGGCCGTCGTCACCGCCTTCCCGATCTTCTGGATGGTGCTGTCGGCCTTCAAGCCCAAGGGCGAGGTGCAGTCGCTGGATCCCAGGCCGTGGACCGCCCACCCCACGCTGGAGAGCTTCCGGCAGGTGCTGAGCGTCGACGGGTTCGGCCGCTACTTCCTCAACAGCCTGGTCATCGCGCTCTCGGTGGTGGTGCTGTCGGCACTGGTGGTCTTCCTGGCGGCGGTGGCGGTGACCCGCTTCCGCTTCCGGTTCCGCACCACGATCATGGTGATGTTCCTGATCGCCCAGATGATCCCGGTCGAGGCGCTGACCATTCCGCTGTTCTTCATGTTCCGCGACGCCGGCCGGGTCGCGCCGGGCATCGGCCTCAACACCCTGGCCTCGCTGATCCTGGTGCAGCTGGCGTTCTCACTGCCGTTCGGCATCTGGATGATGCGCGGTTTCGTCGCCGCCGTCCCGGTCTCCATCGAGGAGGCCGCCCAGATCGACGGTGCCAGCCGGACCCGCATCCTGTGGCGGATCCTGCTGCCGCTGGTGGCCCCCGGCCTGGCGGCGACCAGCGTGTTCTCCTTCATCGCGGCGTGGAACGACTTCGTCTTCGCCAAGACCTTCATCATCAGCGCCACCGAGAACCAGACGCTCCCCTCGGCGCTGCTGGTGTTCTTCAAGCCCGACGAGAACGACTGGGGCGGCATCATGGCGGCGTCCACCCTGATGACCGTGCCGGTACTGATCTTCTTCATCGCGGTGCAGCGCAAGCTGGTCTCCGGGCTGGCGGGCGCCGTGAAGGACTGACCCGCGAGGAAGGGGCCGAGGCGGGTGACAGCGGCCCGGTCACGGGAGTGGGGTCCCAGGCCGGGCACGTGCCGACGGGCGACCCGCCCGGACCGCGGGGGCGGTGGGCCCGGCCCACCGCCCCCGCGGTGCGGAGCGGGCAGGAGCTCAGATCGTCGTCCGGTCGGTCGGGTCCTGGTCCTGGTCCGGATTCGGTCCCGGGGCCGGTACCTGGTCCTGCTCCGGTCCCGGGTCGGCCGGTTCGCCCGGAGGGACGGAGATCAGGGTGAACACTGCCCCGCCGTCGTCCCGCACCACCGCGAGCCGCCCGTACGGGGTCGGCTCGGGTCCGTCCAGCACGCTCCCGCCGAGCCGGACCGCCCGCTCCACCGTCCGGTCGGTGTCCGCCGCCCCGAAGTACACCGCCCAGAAGGCCGGTGGGCCGTCCGGGTCGATGCCCGGGTCCCCGCCGATCCCGCCGACCGGCTGCCCGCCGACCCGGAAGACCGTGTGGTCGGCCGCGGCGGCGTCGTACTCGTAGTCGAAGACCCGGCCGTAGAAGTCCCGGGCGGTGTCCGGCGCCGGGGAGAGCTGATCGTTCCAGGCGACCGTGCCGGGTTCGTTCACCAGGCCGGCCCCCGGGTTGAGCGACCCCTGCCAGAGCCCGAAGACCGCGCCGAGCGGGTCCACCGCGAGCACCCCGCGCGCCTGGTCGGGCACGTCGAACGGCTCGAAGACGACCAGTCCGCCCGCCTCCTGGACCAGTCCGGCCGTCCGGTCGGCGTCGTCCACCGCGAGGTAGGTCGTCCAGGCCGGCCGTCCCTGCCCGTCGACCTCCCGGCGCGACCTGATCCCGGCCACCTGCACCCCGCGCACCGTCGCCACCAGGTACTCGTCACCGGCCGGGCCGGTCGGCACGTACTCCCAGCCGAACAGCCGGCCGTAGAACCGTCGTGCCCGCTCGACGTCCGGCGCGGCCAGTTCGGCCCAGCACGGGACGCCCTCGTGGTACCTGCCGGCCTTCGGCATGCCGTCCTCCAAGCCCTGGCGGACCCCTCGGCCAGCCTCCGCGACCCCCGGCCCCCCGGCAACCGGGACGCCCGGCCCGCTCCCGGCCGTGGCTGCTCAGGCCACCCCGCGCGGCCGGAACTGGACGCTGATCCGCGGCCCCACCGGCCGGGCGGTCTTGGCGATCGCGTGCTCCCACGTCCGCTGGCACGACCCGCCCATGACCAGCAGGTCCCCGTGCCCGACAGGGTGCCGGACGACGGGCCCGCCGCCCCCGCGCGGGCGCAGCAGCAGCGTCCGGGGCTCGCCCACCGAGACGATCGCGACCATGGTGTCCTCGCGGTCCCCGCGCCCGATCCGGTCACCGTGCCAGGCCACGCTGTCGCGCCCGTCCCGGTAGTAGCAGAGCCCCAGGGTCCGGAACGGCTCGCCCAGTTCCTCCGCGTAGTGCGCGCTCAGCGCCGCCCGGGCCTCGCCCAGCAGCGGGTGCGGCGGCGCGTCGCGCTCCCCGTAGGACGCGAGCAGCCGTGGCACCTCCACCACCCGCTCGTACATCTCCCGCCGCTCGGCCCGCCACGGCACCTCGGCCGCCAGCTGTTCGAACAGCCCGGTCGCCCCGTGCACCCACCCGGGCAGCAGGTCCACCCAGGCGCCGGCGCCCAGGACCTCCCGCCGTACCCCCGTGAGGGGCCCCAGCGCGGCCCCGCCCCCGTCGGCGTCGTCGAACAGCGAGGGCTGGAGGTGCAGGGTGCTCGGCATGGATCCAGCCTACGCCGTTATCGAACATATGCTCGAACAATTGTTCCGGGTGCGGGCTCCTGCCGCGGGGGCCTCAGCTCGCCGCCTGCTTCACGAGGGCGGCGGTCCGCGCTTCGACCTCAGCCGTCGCGGAGGTGAGCGCGAAGGCGTTCGCCCACATGGCGCCGTCGTCGAGCTCCGCCTGGTCGCGGCCAGTGGGTGAGCGGGGGCGCCGGGGAAATCGCCGCGCGGGTGGTGGAGAAGAGCCTCCTCGGAGGGCTCGACGCGCTCGCCGGCTGTTCGATGTCTGACATGCGACGGCCGAATAGCGGTGATATGACTCGTTTGTCCGCCGCCCATCTCCGGGCGGCGCGGTTCACCGCGTGGCCACCGACGGTCGGTCGGCCGGCGGGAGGAGGACACCGTGGACGACTACCCGTTGCTCAACCTGTTCTGGACGATGCTGGAGCTCTTCCTCTTCATCCTCTGGTTCTTCCTGCTGTTCAAGATCATCTCGGATATCTTCCGCAGTCATGACATGGGCGGTTGGGGCAAGGCCGGCTGGCTGATCTTCGTGATCCTGCTGCCCTTCCTCGGCGTCTTCGTCTACCTGATCGCGCGCGGCAAATCGATGGGCGAGCGCGACCTGGAGCAGGCGAAGCAGGCCGACGCCGCCTTCAAGGCGTACGTCAAGGAGGCGGCCGCCGGTGAGGGCGGCGGTACCGGTACCGCTGGCGGGGCGGGCAGCCATGTCGACGAACTGGCCAAGCTCGCCGGCCTCAGGAGCAGCGGGGCGATCTCCGAGGAGGAGTTCCGGAAGGCGAAGGAGATCCTGCTCTCCTGACGCCGGGCCGCACCGGCGGGTCGTGGGCATCGCGCCGCGGCCCGCCGGTGCCGTCCGTCGACGGGCGGTGTGCCGTGTGGGCCTTGTGCCGTGCGTGCCGTGGGTGCGGACGCGCCGCCGCCCCGGTCCCGGGCGGGCGGTGCCCGGGACCGGGACCGGGGTCCGGGGTCCGGGGCCGGTTCAGGCCTTGGTCCGCCGACGGGCGAGGAAGTACCCGATGACCAGCCCGACGGCCAGCGTCACGGTGAGGACCGCCCACAGCGGCAGGGTGACGGTGGCGATCCAGAGGGTGATGGAGACCGATCCGGTATTGGCTGCGATGAACCAGATGGCCAGCACCGCGAGGACGGCGACCGCGATCGTACGCATCCGCACCTCGCGGCCCTTGACCGTGACGGTCGGCGGAGCGTGCGGCGGAGGAGTGTTCTGCGCCATGTCCCCAGTATGGTGCGACCCGCCGACCGGGGCCCGTTCGGAGCAATCCGGCCGCCGGCTCTCCGCCCGCCGACCGCCCGGCCTCCCCGTGTCGCGCCGGGCGCCCGGTGCTGCCCCGGTCGTCGTCGCTCGTTGTCACGGGCGCGGTCGAGTGGTGCCGGGGTTCCGCCGGGTCCGTCTCCCGTTGCCGCCCACTCGATTTCTGACCAGGCGTGATGTCCTGCTAATGTTCTTCCCGTCGAGAGGAAATGATCTCTCGGTCAGGCGTCAGAGGTGCTACTGGAGCACGTCCTACTTTCAGTAGGAAGAGTCCGTTCGACCCGGGCCTGGCGCTCCATTCCAAGGCGGCCGCTCCCCATCGGGGGCGGCCGCCTTGTTCGTTCCCTCGGACTGCCGGACTGCCGGACTGCCGGACTGCCGGACTGCCGGACTGCCCCGGGAGTCGGCGTCGGCCGGACGGGGCGCCCGCTTCCCGGTTGCCGCCGCTTCGTCGCCCAGGGTGGCGGCTGCGTCCGGCCGAACGAGTCGATCTCCTGGGCCCGCGCGCGGTCGGCCACGTGATCATCCCGATCGCCCGCTGCCCCGCCGCGGTGGCCGGACGGACCTCGGTGGGGCGAGCGTGGCGTGATGCGGCCCTACCGCACATCCCGTCCGAAACCCTCCGTCGTGGCCGACAACCGGCCAAGGTCGCGCCCCTGGTCGCCTCCCGGGCTGGTCGGCAGCCGGTCGCCCGGCCAGCGGCTTCGCCGTGAGCGGTGATCTGACGATGCGTCACAGGATGGCTGAAAGTGGCCTGCTGCGGTGTGAATATGCCATTGGAATGTTCGTCATATGGAATCCGGCAGTAGCCTTCCGTGTCGAAGCCGCCACTGGTCGTGGTGGACCGGCCGGTGCCGACCGAGCGCTCCCGGCCGTACCGAACCCTCCGAAGGAGCCCGAGTGCCGGGTATCGACGAATGCCTCTCCGGGGCGATGGCGATCGCCGGTGCCCGGGCTGCCAGTCTGATCGACTGGAGCAGCGGGCTCGCCCTCGGCAGCATCGGGATCAGCCCCAGCGGGGACCACGACACCTCGGCCGCCGAAGCAACCGACCTGGTACGGGCGGCTGTTGAGAGCCAGACCTTCACCGGGGCGGAGGACCGGCAAGCGCCGTTGCAGGACATCATCGTCACTGCGGGCCGCAGTTACCACCTGTTGTGCTTCATTGACACCGTCTTCGACAGCCGGCTCGTCCTGCATCTCTGGCTCGACCGGACCGAGGGCAACCTGGCTGCGGCGCGCTACCGCCTCCAGGGCCTCGCCGAGGAACTGGTGCTCGGATGACGAACACGATCGTGAATCCGGCCACCCCTTCGGCCTCGGTCGGTCCTGCGAACTGCGCGGATGCCCGTCCGGCCCCCGCCGTCGTGTTTCGGCCGTCCGGGCGGAAGCCTGTCGCCCACCGGCGGTCGGCATGAGCGGCCTCGTCCTGCCCCCGGTGGGCGTCCTCACCCCGGGGCGGCTCGGGCGGAACCCGGGTGAGGCGGTCACCAGGCTCGCCGAGGGCCGGTTGACCGGTGTTCTGCGCGGGCCCGCGGGGGCTCTCTACTTCGCCGACGGACTGGTGGTGCACGCCGAGTCCGACCACAGCCCCGATCTGGCCGCCCTGCTGACCGGGTGCGGCCGGATCACCCCGGAGGCGTGGCGGGACACCGTCCGGAGCTTCGGCCCCCAGTGCCGGGTCGGCGAGGCGCTGGTGGAACAACGCAGCCTCAGCCGGGGCGAGTTGGAGATCTGCCATCTCGGCGCGCTGTACGACGCCGCGTTCTTCGTCCTGGACTGCGCCGGCGCCGCGTCATGGAACGCCGCCGCCTGGGCCTCCGGTGCGGCGGAGGCGGCCGGATCGGTCGGGGCGGCCGCACCGACCCGGCCGGGCGGGCTCGCTGGACCGTCGACGGCGGGGTGCTGGTCCTTCGAATCCGGCGTGCGGCACTGGCTCGGGCCGGTCTCGGCGGTGAGCGCCTTCCGGCTCTGCCGGGAGGTCGACCGCCGCCGTCGGTTGCTCGAACGGATCTGGCCGTGGCCCCAAGTCGACACCGCGCCGGTCCGCCCGGTGGCCTGCGAAGCGATCGGGGCCGGTCGTGCTGTCGGCGCTGCCGGGGCTGTCGCCGCTCGGCAGTCCGACGGGTTCCGTGCGGCGCACGAGGCTCACGAGGGGCACGTTGTCGGTGAGGTTCATGACGCCCACGAGGCCTGTGCGGCATGGGAGTTCGGGGAGCGGCGACCAGTTGTCGAGGGTGGCCGGGCCGATCGGGAGGTGTGGGCGGCGGCGTCCACCCGGGTGGCGCGCCGCCGGCCGAGCCGGCATCAGCGTGAGTTGCTCGACCACGTGGACGGCCGAAGAACCCCGGCGGAGCTGGCCCGGCTGCTCGGGCGCTCGGCCTTCGCGACCACGGCGGACATCCGCCGGCTCGCCGCCGCCGGGCTGCTCGCCACCCCCGGAGGTGCTGTCCCTGGCGCCGGTGCCCCTGGAAGACCCGCCCCGGGAGGCGGTACCCCGGGACGCGCCGCGCCTCGGCACGCCGCCCAGGCACCGGTGGCGCCCGGTATCGCTGCGCACGTCTCCGCCGGGCACGCGCCTGCTGAGGGCCTGCCGGCCGCCGCGACCGCGCCGGCCGGGCGGTCCGCCGCCGGTCACCCGCCGGTCGGCCGTACCGGTGGGCTGCACCGCCGCGTCCCCGGGGCCGCGCTGGCCGGGCTCGTCCCGGCGGGGGCCACCCGCTCCGCCGCCCTTCCACCGACCCCGGCAGCGACCCACCCGCTGACCGTTCCAGACCCGGACATCGCGCTGCTGACCCGGGTCCGAGACCTTCTGGAGGCCCGACTTTGAACCTCTCTCCGCCCGCGACTCCGTCCTCACGGCCATGAGGCGGGCGCTCAAGCAGCGTGTCGGAAGGAGACAACTGATCGCCTTGGAGACCGAGCTGCTGGCCGAACTCCGCGCCCTCAAGCATCGGGTACCGCATCTCGCGGGCGGGCTGGTGGCCAGCGTGGACGGCCTGCTGGTCGCCCACGACACCCACGGGACCGAACCCTCGGGCCTGGCGGCGATGACGGCGGCCTCCCTCGGCCTGGCGCAGCGGCTCGCCGACACGACCGGGCAGGGCGACTTCCGGGAGTCGCTGGTCCGCGGCGAGCACGGCTACGTCGCCACCTACGCGGCCGGCGGAAGCTGTGTGCTGACCCTTCTGGCACACCCGGACGTGAACGTGGGCCGGCTGCACCTGGAGGCCAGGCGCTCCGCCGGGCGCATCGCCGAGCTCCTCGCCGACTCCCTCGCGCCCAAGGACGTGCGGGAGTCCAAGGAGGTGGGCTGACCGCCCGCCGCCCGAAGCACCACCCGCCGACCCGGCGACCTGTCGGCGGCAGACCGGTCGATGGACGGATCTGTCGACGGGCAGACCTGTCGACGTGTCGACTTCCGACCTTCCCCACCTATCGACGTCCCACCGATCCCCAACCCACGAACGAACCGGAGAAACCGACATGACGGACGCAGCAGGCGCGCTCAAGCAGACCATGACCGTGATCGAAGGCGCCCTCGGTGCCGCACTGGTGGACTACAACAGCGGCATGGCACTCGCCACCCTCGACGGCCCCGGCGGGCTGGACCTCAACGTGGCCGCCGCCGGCAACACCGACGTGGTCCGGGCCAAGATGCGCACGATGGACATGCTGGGCCTGCAGGACGGCATCGAGGACATCCTCATCACCCTCAGCAGCCAGTACCACCTGATCCGGCCGCTCACCGGCCGCAGCGGCAAGGGCCTCTTCCTCTACCTCGCGCTGGACAAGAGCCGGGCCAACCTGGCGATGGCCCGCCACCAGCTGACGAAGATCGAGGCCGACATGGAGGTCTGACCCCCTCCGGTGCCCGGAACGGTCCGGCCCTCGGCGGGGTCCGGCCGACCCGTCCGTGGCTCGGACCCTGCGTCGCGCGGCGCAGGGTCCGGCCCGGCCGCCGGTCCGGCCACCGGTCGCGGGTGCGGCCCGGCTCAGCCGCCCGGGCCGCCCGTCCAGGTCACCTCGCCACCCGCCAGCCCGGAGCAGACGACCCCCTCAGGGGTGAGCACCGTCCAGGGCGCGACCACGGCGTGCGGCGGCACCGACAGGACGGTGTCGCCGTCGAAGACCAGCTCCAGCCCACCGGCCGGGGTCACCCGGGCGGTTCCCACCGTCCGGCCGACCAGGGCGAGCAGCCGGACGGTCGGGCGGACGGCCGGCGCGGGGTAGAAGCGCTCCACCCCGGACGGCACGGCGAAGCGGAACTCGTGTGTCACCCGGACGGTCACCGGCCCGTCCAGGTCGATGTCGAGTCGCCCGCCGCCGCGGACCGACTCCACCCGACGGCCGGCCAGGACGTCCGCGATCCCGTTCTCCATGCCTCCAGTGTGGACCGGGGCCACCGGTCGGGCCGCCCGGTCAGCGCGCCGGTCGGCCCTCGACCAGCTCGGCCGGTCCGCCGGAGCCGCCGCGGGCGGCGAGCGCGGCGGCCGTCCGCGACCAGGACGGGGCGGACAGCAGCGCGCGTGCCTCGGCCGGGTCGCAGAGCCGCCATTCGACCAGTTCGTCCTCGGGCAGCGTGATCGAGGCGAGGCGCTCGTCCGACGCGGTCCCGCCGTCGAACAGGTAGACGAGTACGGCGGTGTCCCGGTCGTGAGCCGGCTCCGCGCCCCGGCCGGGCAGCCAGTCGAGGGCCAGCAGCCAGCCCGGCTCGTACTCCCAGCCGAGCTCCTCGCGGATCTCCCGCCGGGCCGCCGCCCGGGGCAGCTCCCGGTCGGCCTCGATCCCGCCGCCGGGCAGCGTCCAGTACGGCTCCTCGCCGCCGCCAGGCCACGGCCGCAGGCGTACCAGCAGGACCCGCCCGGCCGTGTCGGTGAAGACGGCCCGGGCCTTCGCCCGGATCCGCGGCCGGCCGGCGATGTAGCCGGCCCGGTCCATCGGGGGAGCCGACGGCTCGACAGCCGTCCCGGTGGTGTCCCCGGTGAGCGCCAGACCCGCCAACCGGGTGTACTCCGGCGGTGGTTCGACCGTCAGATGCTCCAGGGTGTGCCCGGCCGGGTGGCTGTCCTCCAGCTCCAGCGGACCGGCCGAGCGCGGCGCCCGCAGGCAGGCGGTGACCCGCCGGGAGAGGCGGGGCGGCAGCGCGTGGGCGGCCTGTTCGGCGGTCAGCCAGGTCCACCCGCCGACCTCGGCGGTGTCCGGAGCGAACGCGGCCGACTGCTCGGGGGTGAGCGGTTCGGCCCAGTAGAGGTGTGCGGCGATCGGCGGGCGGAAATCGTCGAGCGTCCAGTCGATGCAGGCCAGTGGGCCGAGCACGGGCGTGAACCCGAGCTCCTCGCGGACCTCCCGGACGGCCGTCGCGCGGGGCGACACGTCCTCCGGATCCCAGCCCCCGCCGGGGACGGCCACCGGGTGCTTCCGGTCGTACGGCAGCCGCACCACGAGTACCCGGCCGTCGGCGGACGGGAAGAGCACCCCTGCGGCTGCCATCAACTCACGTCCGGAGTAGACGCTCTGTCGGTCCGTCACCGCTCCGACTCCCTCCCTCGATCCGGGCAGGTCGATCCGCCCGCTGCCCACCACGACACCCCACCCGCTCCGAACGGTTCCCCGCCGGTTACCGCGGCGAACCGGCGGTACCGGCGGTACCGGCGGTAGCGGTCCGTCCGGCGGTGAGGGGCGATCACTTCGGCGGGCCGCCGTGCGGTGCGGCCGGCGCGAGCGCATCGACCGGTCCGCGTGGGTCCGCGTCGACCGGCGCGAGCGCGCCGAGCGCGGCCGCCGCCGCCCGGGCCATCCGCTCGTCGTGGCGGCCGGTGGCACCGCGCAGGCGTGCCCAGCCTTCGACGGCGGCCAGCGCGAGCAGGCCGGGGAGCAGGTCCGTGCTGCGTTCGGCGACCCAGCTGGTGCCGCGGGTGGCCATCCACCAGAGGTCGGCGACGGCGCCCGGGGGCGGGTCGACGGGACCGCCGGTGGGGGCCGGACCGAGCGGCCGGCCGGCGGCCGCGAGCAACTCGTGGAAGCCCCGGGCGATCAGCCGGTGCCCTTCGGCGCTGGGGTGGAGCCGGTCCACGCTCAGCAAGCCGCGCCGCGCCGTCCAGGGCAGGCCGGCGACGTGCAGGTGGAGGGCGTGGTGGCGCGCGGAGAGGGCGTGCACCACGGTGTTCACCGCGTCCATCCGGCGGGCCAGTGGCCGGGCCAGCGGCCGCGGCAGTCGCAGCAGCGTGCCCGGGTCGGGCAGGCACGCGGTGAGCACCAGGGCGCCGCCGCGGGAGAGTTCGCGGAGCGTGGTGTCCAGCTCCCGGGCGGTGCGGCCGATGTCGAACTCCGACCGCAGGGTGTCGTTGCCCCCGACCACCACGGCGGCCAGCCGGGGGCGCAGCACCAGCGCGGCGGGCAGCTGCTCGGTCGTCAGGTCGGTGGTGAGAGCCCCGCTCCGCGCGAGGTTGGTGAACTCGACGCCGACCCCCGGCGGAGCCAGTGAGCCGGAGAGCAGCGCCGCCCAGCCCCGCCAGCCGCCGGTGACCGGGTCACCGACGCCCTCCGTGAGGGAGTCGCCGAGGGCCACGAACCGCACCGGCTCGACGGCGCTCCCGGCACCCGCGTTCCGCTCCCCGCGCACGCTGCCCGGGGCCACCGCCGTCAGGGGCAGGGGCTCGTGGGTCACCGCCTCCGGGTGCGCCGTGCCCGGGAGCGTCTCGCCGCCCTCGCCCCCCACGACGGCCGTGCTCATCGTGCCTCCTCCGTCCCGGGGGCCGGGGAGACCGCCCGGTCCTGCACCCGCTCCTGGGCCTCCTGGTCCTGCCCCCGGTCCGGCGTCCCGAGCGGCGCCGGCACCACGGCCGCCGCACGGTGCGCGGCGAGGAAGGCCGCCACGGCGGCGGGCCAGCCGTACTGTTCGGCCCGGGCGCGGGCGGCGGCGCGGCGCTCCTCCTCGGGGCGTGCGAGCAGCTCACGCGCCGCCCCCGCGAATCCCGCGCCGGTGTCGTCGGCCGCGACACCGGCCGGGCCCACCAGGGCGGGCAGCGCCGAGGACCGGCTGACCGCGACCGGGGTGCCGCACGCCAGCGCCTCCAGCGCGGCCAGCCCGAAGGTCTCGACCGGTCCGGGGGCGAGCACCACGTCGGCACAGCCGAGCAGCCGGGCCAGTGCGCCCCGCCCGGCCACGTGCCCGAGGAAGTGCACCGGCAGCCGGAGCCGCCCGGCCCGGGTGGCCAGCCGCGACCGGAGCGGTCCGGTGCCGGCCACCACCAGGACGGCCGGCAGCCCGCCAGAGGACAGCTCGGCGAGGGCGTCGACGGCGCGTTCGGGGTGCTTCTCCGCCGAGAGGCGGGAGCAGAGCACCAGCAGCGCCTGCCCCGGGTCCGCGTAGCGCGCCCGCTCGTCCGCCCGCTCGGCGGCCGTGAGGGGGCGCATGGCGGTCAGGTCCACCCCCAGCGGTGCCTGAGCGAGGTTTCGTACGCCCAGGCGGCGGAACTCGGCGGCCGCCCAGTCGGTGGTGCAGACCACGGTGTCGTAGGACCGGGCGGTGCGGAGGTTGAGCCGGTCGGCGGCCGCGGTGGCGAGCGGGCCGGGCAGGCCCCAGGTGCGGAGCAGCCCGGCGGCGCTCTCGTGCGACACCATGACCGAGCGCAGGCCGTGGCGCCGGGCCCAGCCGCCGGTCCAGCGCAGCGTCGTGCGGTCGGAGACCTCCAGTCGGTCCGGCGCCAGACGGGTCAGCTCGTGGGCGAGCGCCCGCCGGTCGGTGAGCAGCCGGTAGCCGCCGCTGCCGGGCAGCACCGGTCCGGGCAGGGTGACCACCAGCCCCTGCCCGGTCTCCTCCTCCGTCCGCCGCTCGCCGGGGACGACCAGCACCGGTGTGTGGCCGGCGGCCCGGTAGCCCTCGCCGAGGTGGCGCAGGGCCGTGCGCAGTCCGCCCGAGACCGGGGTGACGAAGTTCGCCACCCGGACGATCCGGAGCGAGGCTCCGTGGTCGGTCATGCCGGGAGCTCCTCCGCCACCGGGGCGCCCTCGGCGGGGCACGCCGGGGCGGCCGTCGGGGTCGCGCCCTCGCGGCCCGGTCCGGTCGCACCCGTGACCTCGGCCACCGCGGTGCCGCGGTGCTCGGCCAGCACCTCCGCGTAGTGCCGCAGCAGGAGGTCCCCGACCGCCTCCCAGGTGCGGGCCGTCACGTCCGCCCGCCCGGCCCGCCCGTAGGCGGCCCGCAGTTCGGCGTCGCCGGCCAGCGTGGTGACCGCCCGGGCCACCGCCGCGCCGTCCCTCGGCGGCACCAGCAGGCCGGTCCGGCGGTGGCCGACCAGGTCCAGCGGCCCCCCGGCGGCCGGGCCGATCACCGGGACCCCGCTGGCCATCGCCTCCTGGATGGTCTGGCAGAAGGTCTCCAGCGGGCCGGTGTGCACGAACACGTCCAGGGTGGCGAAACAGCGCGCCAGCTCCTCCCCGGTCCGCCGGCCGAGGAAGACCGCGCCGGGCATCGCGGCCTTCAGCCCCGGCGCGGACGGTCCGTCGCCGATCACCACCACCCGCACCCCGGGCAGCGCCGAGGCGTTCGCCAGCAGGTCGACCCGCTTCTCGGGCGCGAGCCGCCCGACGTACCCGACCAGCACCTCCCCGCCGGGCGCGAGGGCCCGGTGCAGCGTCTCGTCACGGTGGCGCGGATGGAAGCGGACCGAGTCCACCCCGCGCGGCCAGAGCCGCACCCGCGGCACGCCGTGCGCGGTGAGGTCCTGTGCCGCCGGGGTGGAGGGCGCGAGGGTGCGGGCGGCGGCCCGGTGGACTGTCCGGATCCGGTGCCAGGCCGCGGCCTCGCCCAGCCCGCGGCCCGCGCGGTAGGCGTGCGCGTACCCGGCGAGGTCCGTCTGGTAGACGGCGACGGCGGGGACACCCAGCCGGGCGGCGGCCTGCATCCCGCGCGCGCCGAGCACGAACGGGCTGGCCAGGTGGACGATGTCGGGCCGGTGCCCGGCGACCGCGGCCGTCAGCTGCCGGCCGGGCAGCGCGATCCGGACCTGCGGGTAGCCCGGCAGCGGGACGGACGGAACGCGGACCACGGGCAGCTCGGCCGCCCCCGTCCCGCCGCCGAAGACGTGCGGCGGGCACTCGGCCCCCCGCGCGGGTGCCGGGGTGATGACGAGCGGCTGGTGGCCCCGGCGGACCAGATGCTCGGCCGTCCGCAGCACGCTGTGGGCGACTCCGTTGACCTCGGGCGGAAAGGATTCGGTGACGATGACGACGCGCATGCCATCGTTCTGTCCGCATCCGGCGTGCAGGCGGCCAAAGGGATCTGTCGAACAAACGAACGCGGGTCGGCGATTGTGCCACCGACCCGCATTTCCGCCCTCACCCGCCCGAAGCGCGGTGCGTCCGCCCTACCGGGCCGGACCGGCCGCCGTCTCCTTGAGCTCCGCGTAGGGCGCGAGCTTCCGGATCGACTCGATGCTCCTGATGCAGTCGTCCCGGCTCTCGTGCGGATCGCCCGTCACCACGACGGTGCCGTTGCTCGCCTTGAGCCGGAACCGGTGCATGCCGGTCTCGTCGGTGTACAGCTCGAACTTCCCTGCCATTGGGTCTTCACCTTTCGGTCCGGTAGCCCCCTCGCACCGCAACGTAGGCCCAAGTTCCCACCACCGCATGCCAGATGGGCCAGATGGGTCACCCCCTACCGCGATCGGGCCGAGAGTTTCAGGGCGGTGCTACTCGCGGGTCAGGATGCCGGTGGCCCGCGACGGGCCCCAGTCGAAGAGGAGCGTGCCGTCGCTGCGCGGCTCCAGCACGAAGTCGCCGTTCACGCACGTCGTCCGGGTGTTGCGGGTGACCCTCTCGTGGCCGGTCAGCCGTTTCGGGAGGCGCTCGGTGAGCAGCCAGACCGTGGTGCAGCCGAGCGGTGAGTACTCGGCGTCCGCGAACTCCTCGCCGATCCGCGCGTCGCGGATCCGTACGAGGACGACGTACTTCTCGCGGCCCTGGGTGATGCTCCCGCGCCAGGTCCCGGCCCAGGACGCCGTCGTGGCGGTGGCCACCGGGCCCGGAGTCGTCGACGCGTACGTGCTCGCCGGTGCCGCGGCGGCGGCCGGCCCGCCGGAGGACGCCGGGTGAGGGGAGTCGTTCCCGGCAAGCTGCCACCAGGTCAGGACGGCGGCGAGTCCCGCGAGCAGTGTCCCGAGACCGCCGAGGACGGTG
This sequence comes from Kitasatospora sp. NPDC005751, assembly GCF_040630835.1. Taxonomy (NCBI): domain Bacteria; kingdom Bacillati; phylum Actinomycetota; class Actinomycetes; order Kitasatosporales; family Streptomycetaceae; genus Kitasatospora; species Kitasatospora sp. NPDC005751. Next base: position 34,792 of record NZ_JBEXYC010000017.1, on the reverse strand, counting down.
GACCAGTGGCCCAGCCAGGCTCGAACGGCTTGCTGCCGTGACCGCCCGGGCGGAGCGCCGGGTCCGCCGCCCGGCGTGTTCCCCGGCCCGCCACCGCCGCTCGGCCCGCCGCCGCTGCCCGGACCGGTCCCCGGCCCCGGGCCGGTACCCCCTGCCGTTGCCATCCCGACCACCCCCGGCCGCAGCGTTCCCGTCGCCGGAGGCTTGAACCGCGTGTCGCTCCCCGGTCGACGGCCGCCCGCTCGGTCGTCGCCCGCCCCGAGCGACTCCACCTCGCGGTTCGCGGGCGGCAACTCCTCCGGAGACCGGACCTCAGGCGCGCAGTTCCGGTGCCCTGTCGACGGCTCCGCCCGGGGGAGTGCTCGGCGGTTCGGCCGGCGGTGCGGCAAGCGCCGCCAACCGCCGTTCGCAGGAGCGGCGTTGCACGACGGAGAGTCCCGCGACGGCGGCGCCGAGGGTGAGCCAGCCCGCCGGGCCGGCGGCCATCACCGCGCCGGTCAGCAGCAGCGGGCCGGCCGACTTCTGGACGGACTGGGCCATGCCGGCCACGCCCAGGTAGGAGGCCCGGGCCCGTTCGGGTGCCAGCGAGACGGCGAGCTCCCAGGAGCTCACCGACCGCATCAGCTCGGCGGCGGTGACCAGCATCGCCGCGACCAGCAGGGCGGCCGCCGCCGACCAGGCCCCGCCGGCGGTGCCGAGTGCCACGACCGCGCAGCCCGTCGACATCGCCACGCCGTACAGGGTGACGGCCGCCGCCGCGCGGTGCGGGCCCTCGGCGCGCGCGGAGACCCGGAGTTGGAGCACCACCACCAGGACGGTGTTGATCGCGAGGAAGGCGGGCACGAGGGCGTGCGGCGCCGAGGTGTGGTTCACCAGCCAGAGCGGAAGCCCGACGTTGAGCACCGAGTCGTCCAGGCTCATCGGGATGTCCAGGAGGACGAAGCGCAGGTACCCGCGGTCCCGCCACGGGCTGGGCGCCGGCTCCTGTGCCGGGGCGCCCGGCGTATCGGCCCGCGCCGCGACCCGGCCGCCGCCGCTCGGTTCCCGGGTGCGCCACACCAGGACGGCGGTCACCGCGAAGGACAGCGCGTTGCCGAGGACCAGTGCCCGGTAGGCGTCGGTGGTGCCCACCGCCAGGCCGACCGCCGCGATGCCCGCGCCCAGCGCGTACCCGGCGTTGGCCGCGCTGCGGGTGAGTGCCTGGTAGGTGGAGCGCCGCTCGCCCGTCGACCGGGTGGCGAAGAGCATCTCCAGCGTCTTGGCCGCCCGCTCGCCCAGGGAGGTCACCGCCATCACGGCGAGCAGCGCGGTGAAGCCGTCGCAGACCAGCAGCAGGCCCATCGTGACAATCCGCACCAGGTGGCACCCGATCAGCAGCCCCCGGACGGGGAACCGTTCGGCCAGATGCCCGGCCAGCGGGGAGCCGGCGATGCCCGCCACGGCGGCCACGCCCAGCAGCAGGCCGACCTGCCGCGCGTCCAGCCGGGTGACGAAGGTGAAGTACAGCACCGAGGCCGCGGCCCACACCCCCGTGCCGGTCCGGTCCAGGAACTGGGCGAGCAGCATGACCCGCCCATCCCGTCCGCCCGGCGGCCGCCGCAGCTGCGCCAGTAGTCCGCCCCCGTGCTGTGCCATGACCCCTGCCCCTCGCCGTTCCGGTGTTCGGGGAGCAGCCTGCCGGACATGAATCTCGACGTCAAGATACTTGATGTCAACAGACCTCATGGGGGACTTGCGGGGAGCACCACCCGCCGCCCGGCCGACCTGTCGGACCTCGAAGCTAGGCTGGGAAGCCCGTTGTCCGCACCGCTCCGGAAGGCCCCGGCCGATGTACGCCCTGCACGCGCTCTGGCGAGCCGACGGCCGCCTCGCCCTCTGGGCGGAGGATGCCGCGGTGTACCGGGAGGGCCGCGCGGCGGCCGGCCGGAGTGCGGCGGACGGCGCCCGGGCCGGCGCCCATCCGTTCGCCTGCGCGGCCGCCGACGTCGCGCGTCTGCTGGGCGCGATCGGGCCGGGCCTCGACTGGCTCGCCGGCCAGGGGGCGGAGCGCTGGACCGGCCTGCTGCTGCCCGCCCTCGGCGGCCGACCGGTGCCCTCGCCCGATCTGCCGGTCGGAGCCGCGCCGCGCGGGGTCACGCTCAGCCCCTGGCGGGTGCCGACCCTGCTGTTCGACGCCGCCGAGGCGGCCCAGCTGCTGGGTGCCCTGCACGACCCGCACTGGCCGGGCGCGACCGTCGAGCTCCCGGGCGGCGAAACCGTCGAGGTCGCCTACGGCGCCTCGCTGCGCTGGCTGTCCGCCGTCCACGACCTCGCCTGGCGGCTGGTCGGGCGAGGGCGGCTGCTGCCCGCGCTGGGACAGGAGCGGCCGGGGGAGTGGTACGCGCGCTGGCGGCCCGCGCCGGACTCCGCGGCCCGCCGGGAGCTCGCGGCCCTGGCCGCCGGCTGCCCCCCGGTCTGCCGTGCCGAGCACGCGCCCGGACCGCCCATGCCCGCACCGCCCGTGCCCGCAGCGCCCGCACCGCCCGTGCCCGCAGCGCCCGCGTCCGGACAGCACACGCCCGGACCGCGGACAACGGAGCCGGCCCCGGCCGGGCGCAGCGCCGTCGACCTGTCGACAGAACTGCTGGACACCCTGGTCGACCGCGAGGCCCGGGCCGCGCTCGCGGACCTCGAACCGCCCGCCGAACCGTGGCTCGCCGCGCTCCACTCCGCCGACGGCCGGCTTCCCGAGCGCCCGCCCGCCGACCTGCCCGAGCGGCTCGCCGCCTGGTACGCCGCCCGGTCCCCGGACAGCCCGGTCCGGCTGAACCTGCGCCTCGGCGAACCGCTCGGGCCGGACCCGGACGACCCCGACGGCGGCGCCGTCGCCGACTCCTGGCGGCTGGACCTGCTGGTCCAGGCCGCCGACCGGCCGTCCCTGGTGGTCCCCGCCGCCGCGCTGTGGGCCGAGGACGAGGCGTACGCGGCCCTGGCCCGCACCGTCCCGGATCCGGCCGAGGCCTACCTGGCCGAGCTCGACCGGGCCGCCCGGATCCACCCGCCGCTGCGCACCGCCCTGCTGGACCCCCGCCCCACCGGTGTCGACCTGGACCGCGACGGCGCGCTGGACTTCCTGCGCACGGCGGCGCCGGCCCTTACCCGGGCCGGCTTCGGGGTACTGCTCCCGGCCTGGTGGCAGCGGCGCCCCCGGATCGGGCTGGCCCTCACCGCGGCTCCGGCAGCCACCCCCGGCGCGGTCAAGCGCACCGCGCAGATCGACCGGGACGCCGTACTGGCCTTCCAGTGGCAGCTCTCGCTCGGTGAAGTGACCCTCACCGAGCAGGAGTTGGCCGAGCTTGCGGCCGCCCAGCAGGGCCTGGTCCGGCTGCGCGGCCGCTGGATCGAGGTCGACCAGGCCCAACTCGCCGCTGCCGTGAGGTTCCTGGCCGACCACGGCAGCGGCACGATGGAGCCGGTCGAGCTGCTCCGACTGGCCGTGGACGACCGGGCCAGTGTGGACGGCTTCCCCGTCACGGCCGTCCATGCGACCGGGCCGATCGGCGACCTGCTGGCCGGTCGGCCCGGCGACGCCGACCGGACGCCGCAGCTGCCCGAGGCCTTCACCGGCACTCTCCGCCCCTACCAGCGAAGGGGGTTGGCCTGGCTGGACGCCCTCGGGCGGCTCGGCCTGGGCGCGGTGCTCGCCGACGACATGGGGTTGGGCAAGACCGTCCAGACCCTCGCCCTGCTCGCGCTGGAGCAGGAGCGCGGCGCGGCCGGGCCCACCCTGCTGGTCTGCCCGATGTCGCTGGTCGGCAACTGGCAGCGGGAGGCCGCCCGGTTCGCCCCCGGCCTGCGCGTGCACGTCCACCACGGCGCCGACCGCTCGGCGCCGGATCCGTCCGCCGACCTGGTGATCACCACCTACGGACTGGTCCAGCGCGACGTCGCCGACCTGCGGCGGATCCGCTGGCGGCGGATCGTCGCCGACGAGGCCCAGCAGGTGAAGAACCCGGCGGCCCGGCAGTCCAGGGCGCTGCGATCACTGCGCTCCGGCCCCCGGATCGCCCTCACCGGCACGCCCGTCGAGAACCGGCTGGCCGATCTGCACGCCGTCCTGGACTTCGCCAACCCCGGCCTGTTCGGCAGTGCGGAGTCGTTCAAGGAGCGTTTCTCGATCCCGGTCGAGCAGTCCGGCAACGCCGAGGTCGCTGCCCGGCTGCGGCGGTTGAGCGGTCCGTTCCTGCTCCGCCGGAGCAAGAGCGACCCGCTGATCGCCCAGGACCTCCCGGCCAAGCAGGAGTTCACCGTCCACTGCGGGCTCACCGCCGAACAGGCCGGTCTCTACCGGGCGGTGGTCGCTGATCTGCTGCGGCGCCTCCAGGGCATCCGGGGCGTGGAGCGCAAGGGGGCGGTGCTGGCGGCGATCGGCCGGCTCAAGCAGGTGTGCAACCACCCGGCCCAACTCCTCCACGACGGAACGGAGGTGGCCGGGCGCTCGGGCAAGGTCGAGCGGCTGGTCGAGGTGCTGGAGGAGGCGCTGGCCGAGGGGGACCGCGCGCTGGTCTTCACCCAGTACGCCGAGTTCGGCGCGATGCTCCAGCCGTACCTGAGCCGCCGCCTGGGCGGCGAGGTGCTGTACCTGCACGGCGGGGTGCCCCGGGGGCGGCGGGACGACCTGGTCGAGCGGTTCCGGGCCCCGGACGGCCCGCGGGTCTTCCTGCTCTCGCTCAAGGCCGGCGGCACCGGTCTGAACCTCTCCGCCGCCAACCAGGTGATCCACCTGGACCGTTGGTGGAACCCGGCGGTCGAGGACCAGGCCACCGACCGGGCGCACCGGATCGGCCAGCGCCGCGACGTGCAGGTCCGGCGGCTGGTCTGCGTCGGTACCGTCGAGGAGCGGATCGCCGACCTGATCTCCGCGAAGCGCGCGCTGGCCGACGCCGTGGTCGGCGGCGGCGAGCAGTGGCTGGCCGAGCTGTCCACCGAGCGGCTGCGCGAGCTGCTGACCCTGTCCGCCGACGCGATCGGGGAGTGACCCGCCGCCATGCCAGTACCGGATGACCGCCCGTTGACGGAGTCGCTCGACACCTTCTGGCAGGGCAGGGTCCCGCCGCCGATCGCGCCCGCCGACGCAGGCCCCGAAGCGGCCCCGGCTGTCGACGGGTTGGTCGCCTCCGGGATCACCGTGCGCGGCCGCCCGCTGGAGGCGCTGCTCGCCCCCGCGTACCGGCGGTTCACCGACACCGGCTGACCGCTCGGGCCGTGTTCCCGAACGACCGGCCAGGAGGTCCCGTTCCTCCCCCGCCGGACGAGCGGCCCCTCCCGATCCCAACCGCCCGGAGCGGCCCTCCCGGTCCCAACCGCCCGGAGCGGCCCTCCCGATCCCAACTGCCCGGAGCGGCCCCCCGGGCCCCACCGCCCCGCCGGTGCCCGCGGTTCACGCCGTGGGCACCGGCCGGGCAGGCGGCAGGCCGGGCTACCGAGCCGTCAGCGGGTAGTGGTCGGAGAGGTCGTTGTAGGTGTAGCTCGTACCCCAACTGCTCACCGTCCACGGCGAGCTGTGGAAGTGGACCACCGTGTTGGTGTAGCGCGCCGGCCGGGCGTGGTCGGCCCGGTAGAGGACGTAGTCCAGGTCCTCCTTGGGCTCACCGGGGTAGCGGTAGGCGGCGATTGAGTTGTCGACCGTGTCGAAGGAGTTGGCCCAGCCGTCGCGGGTGTCGGCGGGCGCCACGTTCGCGTTGGTCAGCAGCGACGGGTACTCGCTGCCGTGCGAGTCGATGTTGAGGTCGCCCGCGATCAGCACCGGCTCGGCGGCCGGGATGTTCTTGCCGTCGATGAACGCCTTCATGGCCTTGAGCTGCGCCGCCCGGACCGCCGCGGGCTGCCCGGCCGAGCAGCCGGTGTCGGTGGACTGCAGGTGCGTGCCGATGACGTGCGTGCGCCGGCCGTTGACGTCCAGCACCGCGTAGACGAAGCCCTTGTTCGACCACCAGTCGCTGCCGCAGGCGTCCTTGAAGACGTACTGCTCCTTGCGCAGGATCGGCCACTTGCTGAGCAGCGTCACCCCGCCGTCCTCCGGGGTGGTGGAGGTGTAGCTGCCGCTGGTGGCGTCCCAGCCGGAGGTCGAGCGGCCGACCACGGGGGTGTGGTACGGGTACGCGGCGGAGGCCTGTGCGGTGAGCTGGTCGGAGGCGCTGTTGTCGAAGGCCTCCTGGAGCACGACCACGTCGTGGCCCTGGAAGACGTCGGCGGCCGCGATCGCGTTGGCCCGGTAGTCCTGGCCCCAGTTGGGGTACAGGTTCTTGCTCATCAGGAAGACGTTGTACGTCAGCACGTCGAGCGGCGCGACCGACGGGGTGGCGGCGCTCGCGGTCGGCTCGGTCACCGCCTGGGCGGCGGCGCAGGGGGCGAGCAGGGCGGCGGCGACGGCACCGGCGGCGGCGAGTCGCGAGGCGCGCCGGAGGGTGGTGGGAGTTGGCATGCGCGCAGTCAACGCGCTCCCGGCCACGTCCGGCAAGACGTTCGACAAGCAGTTTGTGAACTCATCGGTAACTCAAAGATGTCTGCTCAACTGGCTTTCCGGATCGTGGACTTGACTGGACAACTTGTTCGGCCACCACATGTGCCGGTCCAGGTCCATGGTCAGCGCGGTGACCAGTACCGAGCGCACCACCAGCGTGTCCAGCAGCACTCCGAGTGCCACTGCGAAGCCGATCTCGGCGAACCCCACCACCGGCAGCGTCCCGAGCACCGCGAAGGTGCTGGCCAGGATCAGCCCGGCGGAGGTGATCACCCCACCGGTCGCGGCCAGTCCGGCCACCGCCCCCTGCCGGGTGCCGAGTTGGGCGGACTCCTCCCGCACCCGGGTCATCAGGAAGATGTTGTAGTCGATGCCGAGCGCGACCAGGAAGACGAAGACGAACAGCGGGAACGCGTTGTCCTGGCCCTCGAAGTGGAAGACGTGCTCGAAGAAGAACGCGCTGATCCCGAGCGCCGCCGCGTAGGAGAGCACCACGGTCGCGATCAGCACCAGCGGTGCGGTGACGGCCCGCAGCAGCACCGCCAGGATCACCAGCACCACGCCGAGCACCAGCGGGATGATCGTCCGGTTGTCGTTGGCGGCGGCCCGTCCGGCGTCCAGGATCACCGCCGTGCTGCCGCCCACCTTGGCGTCGGCGTTCGGCACCGCGTGGACGGCGGCCCGCACCCGGTCCACGGTGTCCTTGGCGGCCTGGCTGTCCGGCGGGTCGGCGAGCGTGGCCTGGAACAGTGCCTGCCCCTCGTGGGTGGTCGGGGTCGACGTCCCGGCGATCCCGGGGGTCTCCTGCGCCACCGCGCGGACGGTACCGGCCTCGCCCGCCGCGCTGATCACGGTCAGCGGAGCGCCGGTGCCGCCGGGGAAGTGCTGCTCCAGCACCTGTTGGCCGACCACCGAGTCCGGCGTCCCGGTGAACGAGCCGGCCGTGCTCAGACCGGTGGCGTTCAGCGAGACCAGCCCGATGCAGCAGGCCCCGAGGGCCAGCGCGGTGCCGATCCACACCTTGCGCGGACGGCGGTTGATCCAGCCGCCGACATGGGCCCACCGGCCGGTCCTGGTCGGCTCCGGCGTCCCGTACGCGGGCTTGACCGGCCAGAACACCCAGCGGCCGACGACCACCAGCAGCGCCGGCAGCAGCGTCAGCATCGCGGCCAGGGCGACCAGCACGCCGATCGCGCAGACCGGGCCGAGGCCCCTGGTGGAGTTCATCTCGGCGACCAGCAGACAGAGCATCGAGGCGACCACGGTGGCCGAGGAGGCCAGGATCGCCGGCCCGGCCCGGTGCAGCGCGAACGCCATCGCCTCGTGCCGGTCCTCGTGCCGGCGCAGCTCCTCCCGGTAGCGGGCGGTGAGCAGCAGCGCGTAGTCCGTGCCGGCGCCCAGCACCAGCACGATGAGGATGCCGGCGCTCTGCGCGTTGACGGTCAGTCCGGAGTGCTCGGCGAGGAGGTAGATCACGGCCTGGGAGACGACGAGCGCGCCCGCCGCGGAGATCAGCGGCAGCGCCCAGAGCACCGGGCTGCGGTAGGTGAGCAGCAGCAGGATGATCACCACGCTGATGGTGGCGGCCAGCAGGGTGCCGTCGATGCCCGCGAACGCCTCGGCCTGGTCGGCGCCGACCCCGGCCGGCCCGGTGACGTGGGTGGCCATGCCCATGCTGTTGTCGGCGGCGGTCGCGCGCATGCTGTCCACCGCCGGACGCAGGTCCTGCCAGCCGCCGGTGCCGATGTCGACCGGCACGATCGTCTGCATCGCCTGGCCGTCGGCGGAGACCACCGGTCCGACCACCGGCCCCAGGACGTGCGGGGCGCTCGCGAAGGCCGTCGCGTCGCGGGCGGCCTCGACCCGGTCGGCGGGGGTGATCCCGCCGTCCCGCTGGTAGACCACCACGGCCTGGGCGGTGTCGACCGGTTGGAAGGCCCGCTGTTCGTTCAGGACCTGGGTGGACTCCGCGTTGCCCGGCAGCCAGCTGGACGCCTGGTTGTCCTCGGCGTCGGTGAGTTTGCCGGCCAGTGGCCCGGCCACCACCAGCAGCACCAGCCACAGCGCCAGGACCACCCACTTGCTGCGGCGGCCGCACGGCAGGGTGGCCAGCTTCCGGGTCGGGCTCATCGGAAACTCCCAGGGGCCTCGGGCGTCAGTCGTCCCAGCCTCCCACCGCTCCCGCTACCCGGCAGCCCGGGCTGAACCGGTCGGGGGGCGGCCCGTACCGGACCGGGCGGGGCGGCCCGGTTCGGGCGTGGTTCGCGAGCCGCCCGCGGCGCCGGAGCCCGGCGGCTACGCCGGTACGGCGGCCCGCGCGCGCAGCTCCTTCAGGACCGCGATGTCCCTCGCGTGCCCGGTGCCGTCACCGCCGTGCTTGCGGTCCGGGGTCTCCACCAGAAGCGGGACACCGGCTGTCGCGGGGTGCTCGAAGAGCTCGCGGAACGGCTCCGCCCCGATCAGCCCGGCCCCGATGTTGGCGTGCCGGTCCTTGCGCGCGCCGACGGCGTCCTCCGAGTCGTTGGCGTGGATCAGGCGCAGCCGGCCCGGCCCGGCGGCCGCGACCAGGGCGTCCAGCGCCGCGCCGGTGCCGCCCGGCGCCGCCAGGTCGTGACCGGCCGCGAAGGCGTGGCAGGTGTCCAGGCAGACCCCGACCCTCGGGTGGCCGTCCAGCGCGTCCAGGTACGCCGCCAGGTCCTCCATCCGGGAGCAGAGCGAGCTGCCCTGACCGGCCGTCGGTTCCAGCAGCAGCCAGGGCGCGTCCTCGCCGAGCGCGTCCAGCTCGTCCAGCAGCGGCCGGACGTCCGCGCGGACCTGGGCCATCGCCTCGGCCCGCCGGGAGCCGCCGCCCGGGGCGGTCCCGACCGCCGAACCGGTGTGCAGCACCACGCCCGCGGCGCCGATCGCGTGGCCGCGCAGCAGGGAGTGCCGTAGCGAGTCGGCCGAGCGTTCGCGGGTCGCCGCGTTGTCCGAGCCGAAGTTGATCAGGTACGGCGCGTGCACGTACGCCGGGATGCCCTGCTCGGCACAGGCGGTGCGGAACTCCGCGTCCTGGGCGGGGTTGCCCGGGGGAGTGGCCCAGCCGCGCGGGTTGGCCACGAACACCTGCACCGTCTCGGCACCGACCCGGCGCGCGTACGCGAGGCCCGTCCCGGCCAGTCCGCGGGCGGCCACCGGCACGTGGGCGCCGATCGGATTGCGGGCGGAGGCGGCGGGTACGGCCGCGGCGGGCGGCGCGGCGACGGCGGTGTTCATGACCCCGAGCATGCCACGCGGGCCGGCGGGCCCGGCGCCCGGACGGGTGCGGTCCGGACGGGCTCGCCCCGGCGACCGGCCACGGCCGGGCGCACGACAGGCCCCGGTACGCCCCGGTGGCCCCGATCCCGCTCCCCGCTACGGCCGGCGCGGTTCGCCCGGCCGGCCCGGACCGGCCGGACGCCACCCCGGCGTACCGCACACCCCGGCGTACCCGCCCGACGACGTGCCCGACCGCACCTCACCTCTCGCAACCGGGCGCGCCGACGTGCTGCCCGGCTCCCGCTGCCGCCACCGTGCCCGCCCCGCCCCACCGCCGCCCCGCCCCATCGCCGCCCCACCCCGAGTCTCCCCGCCCACGGCCCCGATCCGTCGCCCCCCGCCCCGCCCCGACCCACCCCGCCGCCCCGCGCCACGCCGACGGCCCGCCCACCTGGCCGACGCCCCGTCAGTCCCGCAGCCCAGCCCTGGTGGCGGGCCCCCTCGCGCACCCATAGCGTCGATTCGGCCGACACCCACCGGCCGTCATCTCCCGCACACTCCGTGTCACCGCGCCGGCGTCCCCGCGAGCGCGCGAGAAAGCAGGTCACCACTCATGCCCACGCGACGGGTCCACCACCTCGCCGCGGCCACCGCCGCCGCCACGACCGCACTCACCACCGCCCTGACCGCGCTCGGCGCCGCACCTCCGGCGCACGCCGCCGGGACGGTGCACCTCGTCCAGCCGGGCGAATCGATTCAGCAGGCCGTCGACGAGGCCGGCCCCGGCGACACCGTCCAGCTGCTCCCCGGCACCTACCGGGGCAGCGTCCGGATCACCACCCCGGGCCTCACCCTGCGCGGCGCCGGCCCGGACAGCGTGGTCGCCCCCGGTGACGCCGCCGACGGCAACGCCTGCGCCACCGCCGGCCACGGCCTCTGCGTGGTCGGGGCCGACGCCGGCCCGCTCACCGACGTGACGATCGAGGCCCTCGCCGTCACCGGCTTCCGCAAGAACGGCATCAACGCCTCCGGCACCGACCGCATGACCGTCCGCGCCGCCTACGTCCACGACAACGGCCAGCAGGGCATCAGCCAGGAGAAGTCCACCCGTGCCGTGATCACCGGCAACGAGTCGACCCGCAACGGCCAGTCCGGCGTCTTCCTCGCCAACGCGGTGGACAGCGAGGGCGGGGCCCTCACCACCGACGGCACCGTGGTCAGCGGCAACCTGCTCACCGACAACCGGATCGGCGTCACCGTCCGCCGGCTGCGCGACCTCAGCGTCGAGGCGAACGAGATCCACGGCAACTGCGGCGGTGTCTTCATCGTCGGCGACGAAGGGGTCCCCCGGGCCGGGGCGCTGAGCGTCAGCCACAACCGGGTCGTGGCCAACAACAGCTACTGCCCGCCCAACCCCCGCCTCGACGCCATCCAGGGCACCGGCATCCTGCTCACCGGCGCCGAGGACACCACGGTGGCCGGCAACGAGGTCACCGACAACGTGGGCGCCTCGCCGATGTCCGGCGGCATCGTGCTCTTCCGCAGCGTGGTCGGCGTGGCCAACGCCCGGAACACGGTCACCGGCAACCACGTGGTCGGCAACGGTCCGGCCGACCTCGCCGACCGCGACACCGGTACCTCCAACTCCTTCGCGCGCAACCAGTGCGCGGTCTCCGAGCCGGCCGGCCACTGCTGAGCCACAGGCCCCCACCCGCGGCCGCGGGGCACCCCGGCCACCCGGCGAAGCCCCGGCTCCGCCGTACCCAGCCCACCTCCCACCTGCAGAAAGACGGCACATGACCACCGCACCCGCCACCACCCCGCAGGCCGCGATGCGCCTGCGGGAGCTCGTCTTCGGCGCCGCCTGCGCCGCCGCCGTCCGCGCGGCCGCCAGGCTCGGGGTCGCCGACGCGCTCGGCGACACCCCGACCACCGTCACCGACCTCGCGGCCGCGCTCGACACCGAGCCCAAGCCGCTGCGCCGGCTGATGCGGGCCCTCACCTGCTACGGCATCTTCCACGAGACGGGCGACGACCGCTTCGAGCACACCGAGATGTCCCGCCTGCTGCGCGAGGACGCCCCGAACAGCCTGCGCTACATCTCCCTCTGGTGCACCGAGCCGTGGACGTGGGAGGCCTGGCCGAAGCTGGACGAGGCCGTCCGCTCCGGCCGCAACGTCTTCCCCGAACTGTTCGGCAAGGAGTTCTTCGACTACCTGCACAGCGAGGGCGGGGACTCGGCCAAGGTCTTCGACAAGGCGATGACCACCTCCAGCCGGCAGTCCGCGGTCGACTTCGCCGAGTACCTCGACCTCACCGGGATCGACTCGGTGGTCGACATCGGCGGTGGCCAGGGCCATGTGCTGGCCAGCCTGCTGGAGAAGCACCCGGCCCTGCACGGCACCCTGCTGGACCTGCCCAAGGTGGTCGCCGGCGCCGACCCCCGGCTCCGCGACGGCGGCGCCTTCGCGGCCCGGGCCCGGCTGGTCCCCGGTGACTGCCGGGTCGACATCCCGGTCCACGCCGACCTCTACATCATCAAGAACATCCTGGAGTGGGACGACGAGAGCACCCGTCGCACCCTCGCCAACGTGGTCCTGGCGGCCCGTCCGGGCGCGCGCGTCGTCGTGGTCGAGAACCTGGTCGACGACAGCCCGTCGATGCGCTTCACCACCGCGATGGACCTGATGCTGCTGCTCAACGTCGGCGGCGCGAAGCACTCCAAGGAGAGCCTGGTGCGGCTGATGGAGGAGGCCGGACTGGACGTGGCCGACGTCCGCCCGGTCAACCCGTACCTGCACGCCTTCGAGGCCACCGTGCGCGGCTGACCGCCGCACCGCACCGAGCGACCGCCGGCCCCGCAGTGGGGACCGGCGGTCGCTCGGTGTCCGGGCTCACGCCTTGCGCGAGGACTCCAGGTGCGCGAAGACCACCACGTTGTCCAGGTAGTCCTTGCGCTTCTTGTCGTACACGCCGCCGCAGGTGATCAGCCGCAGCTGGGAGTCGGTGGTCTTCCCGTACACCTTCTGGTCGGGGAAGGCGTTCTTCGCGAAGGTCTCCACCGAGTCCACCACGAAGACGGCGACCGTGCCGTCGGCCCGCTGCACCTCGACCTTGTTGCCGGGGACGACCAGGCTGAGCAGCAGGAAGACCGCGGCGCCCTTGGCGGTGTCGACGTGTCCGGCCACCACGGCGGCGCCGCGTTCACCGGGCGAGACGCCGTCGCGGTACCAGCCGACCAGGTTCTTGTCCTCCGGCGGCGGTGCGTTGAGCTCACCGGTCGGGTTCAGCGTCAGCTCGGTGAAGGGCGCGTCGACGGCGATCTGCGGAATCCGCAGCCGGGTCGGCTTGGAGCGCTTCAGCACGGGGGCCGCCGGCTTGGCGGCGGCCGCGGGCGAGGCCGCGCCACCCGGGGACGCGCTCGCGGTGGCGGCCGGGGGAGCGGCCTGGCCGGGTCCGGGATCGGACGCGGGCGCCAGGTCCACCGAGTTGTAGATCATCAGCAGACCGGCGGCCGCGGCGCCCATACCCACGCGCAGCAACCGGGACGTTCCAGTGGCCGGACCGGCCATCGTTCCACTCCTAGGTCATGCCGGTCGTCACCACCGGGCGGTGTTCGCTGTCCACGGGCGGCGCCTGCGGCCGCCGGGAACGGCGCCGCCCGCCCCGAAGAGGGGGCCGGGGCGCCGCCGCACGTGCCCCCGCCGTGGCCACCACTGAGGACGGTGGCCACGGCGGGCAGGCTACGGAGAGAGCCCGGTCAGATCGCGGCGCCGCTGGTCCGGCGACCGCGCCGCAGCGCGATGGCGCCGGCGCCCAGGCCGCCGAGCAGCAGGACGGCGCCGGAGGCGAGGCCGCCACCGGACAGGGCGAGGCCGCCGCCACCGGTGTGCACGCCACCGTGCGGAGTCTTCTCCTCGGCCTTGTGCTCCTCGCCGGAGGGCGCGGAGGGCGCGGCCGGCGCGGAGGGCACGGACGGGGCGGCCTTGTCCTGCTTGTCGTCCCAGGTCTTCTGACCGTCGGGGGTGGCAGCCTTGTCCTGCTTCTCCTGCCAGGTGAGGTTCTTGTCGGCGGTGCCGTCCGCGTACGCGGCGGGGGCGGCAACGGTCAGGGCGGCGGCGACGGCCGCTCCGGCGAGCAGCGTGCGTGCAGAACGCATGGGGTGGGTCCTTCCGGCGCGGGCCGCGACTGCCGACACGTCGTCGGGCAAGGGGACTCGCGGAGTGCGCCTGAACCACCGTCATCCACCGCGGCGGCCGTTGCCACCGGAGGACGGCGGTGGCCGGTGTGGCGGTGCGCCCTTCGAGTGGACTCCTGGGCGGGTTCACCCGAGTGCCCCGGTGATCCGGGTGATTCGGTATCCGGGCCCGACCGGCGGCCCGGCTCAGTGCAGCTGCTGCACGCCCCCGCTGTCGCGGACGAAGACGGACCGGGTGTCGGTGGCCCGGTAGCGCTCCTTCAGGGTGAACGCGGCGGGCGTACCGGGCGCCGGCGCGTCCGGGGCCTCGTAGTAGAGGACGTACGTCTTCGCGCTGTCCGTCTGGCTCTCCAGCTGGAGCCAGCCGGTGAATCCGGCGGCCGGGAAGGTGCCGGTCGCGGTGACGGTCGTGGCGGAGGACGTCTGGCCGAACGCGAAGGCCGCGGTGCCGAGCTGGAGGCGCTTGTGCCCGCTCTCGTGCCAGCGGCGGAAGAGCGCGATCCACTCCTGCGGCCACGGGCCGCCCTCGGAGTCCGGAGGCATCCCGGCGCCGTCGATCCGGGAGAGGATGTCGTCCGCGTTCGCGACCACGGAGTCGAAGTCCCAGAGGTCGACCGCGAAGGTCATGTGCTCCTGGTCGGTCGCCCGGAACATGGGCTGGATGTGGAGTTCGAAGACCGGAGTACGCATCTCAGCCGTACACCTCCATCAGGACGTCCTTCAGGGCGACCTCCTGGAGCAGGCCGGGAGCCTCCTGGGGCCGGCCGTAGGGGTCGGGGGAGGGGAGGTACTGGAGCGTCAGCACGAGGTCCTCGGGGGCCGGGGCCGCCGCGAGGACGGCCGTGACGTCGAAGCGCGCGTTGCACTCGGTCGGGTGGTGGGGGTGCGGCCGGCCGCCTGCGGGGCGGTCGTCGGGGGCCGTCCGGTGCGACTTCCACATCGTGACGTAGCCGACGCCGTAGTGGTCGGCGAAGTCCGGGTCGTCGGCCCGGAACGCGACATCGGCGGGGTGGACGTAGGCGCGCAGCACGTAGCTGCCGGCGACCGGGACCTTCAGGTCGTCGAGCCGGACCATCACCTTCCGCGCCTCGGCCGGCGGGGCGGCGAGGCTGAACTCGGCCCGGGAGTCGGCCCGCAGCGAGGCCGTGAGGCTCGGCGCGGACACCAGGCTCAACGGCTGCGCCGCCAGCAGCCGGCGGACGACCGGCTGCGGGGTCGGCACGTCGAAGTCGGCCTTGAGCCGGTCGGTGAGTTCGTACCGGTAGCCCAGCGCCACGGTGTCGGCGAAGTCCGCCACCTTGTGCTTCTCCTGGGAGAGGAAGCCGCGCAGGTCGTGGTCGGGCGAGGTGGGGGCGGGGGATCCGTTGCGGCGCTGCCACTCGGCCCAGAGCAGGTCGATGAAGGCGTGGAAGCCGTAGTAGATCGGGTCCATCGACGCGGTGGACGGGTCCGCCATCAGGCCGCCGATGTAGTTGCCGTGCATGAAGTTGTGCGGGCCGAACTCCAGTCGCCCGAAGTCGCCTCCCGGGTGGGCCGCCGGGAAGCCGCCGAACTCGCCCTGGTCGGTCTCGGTGGTCACGATGTCCAGGGTGTCGGGCGGAAGTGCCGTGGCCACGGTGTTGCGGTCCTCGACGAGCCCGGGCAGCGAGAACGCGGCCGGGAACTTCCCCGTCGTCTCCGGGTGCAGCCAGTCCCAGTAGGGCAGCGTGACGTTCGCCGTGCGCGGGGGGTCGGACTCCCGCAGGAGCTTCTCGAAGTGGTACAGGTGCGAGCGGTGCCACGGCAGGAACAGGTCGTTGCCGTGCTCGCACGGGCCCACGAACATGTCGTTGTGCAGGGCGGCCTGGAAGTCGTAGCCGGTCTCGTCGTCCGGGTTCGCGGCGGACCGTGCGCGCAGGATCCCGAGGGCGTGGACGTAGTCGTCCAGCTCGGCCGGGCTGAGGGAGTTGATGTCGCGTCGGCTCGTGGTCATGGGGTCACCTCCGTTGTGCGGCACACCGTATGCGCACGGGGTGATCGCCCTGGTGAGCCGTGCGGTGCGGCGCGCTCCGCGCCAGCCGACCGGCGTACCGCCCGGCGCCGGATCGTCCGCCCCGGCGCTCGGCGATGCGCCGGTCCGCGCCCCTGGCCGCGGCACCGCCATCAGTGGTGACATGTACCCGACAAGCCTGCCGGATGGCACGCACGTGGGGGTGCGGCCCGTGACCGGTGGGCCGACGGAAGGAAATGCCCGTGACTGTACGCATGATGGCCGCCGGCGGTGCGGCGGTGGCAGCGCTGCTCGGCTCCTCGCTCACCGGCGTCGGCGGCGAGGCCGCCGCGACCGGCTGGAGCACGCCGCCGCCGGACAAGATCGTCATCGACGTGGCCACCGTCAACGGGTCCGGCTGCCCGGCGGGTACCGCCGCCATCGCCGTCTCCCCGGACAACACGGCCTTCACCGTCACCTACAGCGACTACATCGCGCAGGTGGGCGTCGGGTCGAAGCCCACCGACTTCCGGAAGAACTGTCAGCTCAACCTGAACGTCCACGTCCCGCAGGGCTTCACCTACGCGATCGCCGCCGCCGACTACCGGGGCTACGCGCACCTGGAGCCGGGGGCGTCCGCCGTGCAGAAGGCGAACTACTACTTCCAGGGCTCGCCCCAGACCACCTCGCTCAGCCACAAGTTCACCGGGGCCATCGACGACAGCTGGCAGGCGACCGACAGCGTCGCCGTGACGGCGCTGGTCTGGGCGCCCTGCGGGGAGCTGCGCAACTTCAACATCAACACCGAACTCCGGGTCAACGCCGGCACCTCGGACCCGACCAGGACCACCAGCTTCATGACCATGGACTCCACCGACGGCAGCATCAACACCGTCTACCACCTCGCCTGGAGGCAGTGCCCCTGACGCCGGACGCGCACGGCCCGGCGGGCCGCTCCCCGACCTGCGCCGGGGGCGGCCCGCCGGGCCGGTGGTACGCGGTGTCAGCTCGCGCCGCCGCGCTCCCACCGGTAGAACTCGTGCGCCATGGCGTCCTTGGGCCCCCGCCAGGTGGCCGGGTCGTAAGCCTGGACGTAGGCGGTGAGCCGGTCGCTGACGTCCCGGAACTCCGGGTGCTCGACGACCCGGGCGACGGCCGGGCCCGGCGGGCGGTCCGCCTCGATCAGGTGCAGGTAGACGTCGCCGAACTGGAAGAGGCTGCGCCCCGTGACGCCGATCAGGTGCGGGAGTTCGCCCCGGTCGGACTCGGCGAACACCTCGGCGATGCCGCCGGCGGCGTCCGGCTTCATCCGGGCGACGATCAGTGCGCGGTGCATCCGGTTCAGACCTCCCCCGCCTGCTTCTCGACCTTCTCGCGGATCAGCTGCATCTGGACCCGCGAGTTGCGGTTGATGTGGTTCACCATGCCGTCGTCGTCGACCGGCGCGGTGGGCTTCATCGCGAAGTCCTGCACCCAGCGCATCCTGGTGCCGGCCGGGACCTCCGCGTACTCCCAGCGGATGTCCATGAACTCGAACGGCCCGGGCTCGACCCGGCGGGCGCGCACCGCGAGCGAGGCCCGGTCGGTGGTGCGCTCGGAGACCCAGCTCCACACCTGGCCGTTCTCGTCCGGGTGCATGGTCAGCCGGAACCGCACGCTGTCGCCGTCGCGCTGCAGCACCTCGACCGAGGCGTACTCGCTGAACAGCTGCGGCCAGTTCTCCAGGTCGTTGGTGACTTCCCAGACCAGGTCGAGCGGGGCGGCGATGACGATCTCGTTGTCCGTGTGTCCGGGCATCTCAGGCACCGGCCTTCGTGGCGAACGAGGAGTTCACCAGGTCGAGGAACTCGGCCGGCGTCTTCGCCGACTCCGCTCCGTTGGTGACCTTCACGCCGTGTCGGTTCTCCAGCTCGCCGACCACGCCGAGCAGACCGAGGGAGTCCACGCCGAAGTCGTCGAAGCTGGCGCCCGGGCGCTCCAGGTCGAGCGGGTCGATCACCACGCCGGCCCGCGCCTGGATCAGCGCGGCCAGTTCGGGATGGCTGAGGGTGTTGCTCACGGGATGTTCCCTTCAGTTCGTTGCCAGAGCAGTGGTTCGGTCAGGCCCGGTCCCCGCGCCGGAGCACCAGCGCGGAGTTGGAGCCCATCAGCCCGCGGCTGAGCACCAGCGCGGTGCGCAGCTCGGCCGGGCGGGCGCGGCCGGTCACCAGGGCGAGGTCGTGGCAGACCTCGGTGACGTTGGGGGTGGGCGGCACCACGCCGTCCTCCATGGCGAGCACCGCGGCGGCGGTGTCCAGCAGGGGCGCGCCGCAGTACGCCCGGCCGGTGCCCGCCTTCGGGGCGGTCACCGGTACCCGCTCGGCGTACGGGCCCAGGGCGTCGGCCAGGGCCAGCGCCTCGGCGCGGTCGGCGGCCGGGACGCCGAGGGCGTCGGCGAAGACCACGTCGACCTCCTCCGGGGCGATCCGGGCCTGGTCGAGCGCGATCCGGACGGCGTTGGCCAGCCCCTCGCGGGACTCCTCCCAGCGGGAGGCGCCGGTGAACGTGGCGCCGTGCCCGGCCAGGTACGCCCGGACGGTCGCGCCGCGCCGGCGGGCCGTCTCCTCGTCCTCCAGCAGCAGCATCGCGCCGCCCTCGGCGGGGGCGAAGCCGTTGGCGGCGGCGGAGAACGGCAGGTAGGCCCGGTCCGGCCGGTCGTCGAGGCTGAGCTCGGGGTAGCCGAGCTGGCAGACCATCGAGTACGGCGCCAGCGGGGCCTCGGCCGCGCCGGCCACCACCGCGTCGGTGCCGCGCTCGATGGCCCGGGCGGCGTGCGCGAGGGCGTCCAGGCCGCCGGCCTCGTCGCTGGCGACCACCCCGCACGGGCCCTTGTAGCCGCCCCGGATCGAGACCTGGCCGGTGCTGGCCGCGTAGAACCACGCGATGGACTGGTAGGGGCCGACGAACTGTGGTCCCTGGCCCCAGAGTTGCTGCAGTTCGCGCTGGCCGAACTCGCCGCCGCCGGAGCCGGCCGCGGTCACCACGCCCACCCCGAACGGCTGGTCGGGGTCGGGAACGAACCCGGCGTCCGCCACCGCCAGGTCGGCGGCGGCCATCGCGTAGTGCGTGAAGCGGTCGGTCTGCACCAGGTAGCGGCTGTCGATCACGGACTGCGGGTCGAAGTCCCGTACCTGGCCGGCGACGCGCAGCGGAAAGTCCGCGCAGCCCTCGCGGGATATCCGGTCGAGGACGCTCACGCCCTGCCTGGTGGCCTTCCAGAAGGCGTCGGCCCCCACACCGTTCGGCGCGACCACGCCGAGGCCGGTGACCACCGCCCGGCGGCCCTGCTGACGTGACGTCATGGATCTCACCCCGTTCTGTTGAGCACGACGGCGGACTGGAATCCGCCGAATCCGCTGCCGACCGACAGGATGTGTCGGAGGGGCAGCTCGCGCGCGGTGCGCGGCACGTAGTCGAGGTCGCACTCCGGGTCCGGAGTCTCGTAGTTGGCGGTCGGCGGTACCACGCCGTGGGCCAGTGCGAGGGTGCAGGCGACCACCTCGATCGCGCCGATCGCGCCGAGCGAGTGCCCGACCATCGACTTGATCGAGCTCATCGGCGTCCGGTACGCGTGCTCACCGAGCGAGCGCTTGACGGCCGCCGTCTCGTGCCGGTCGTTCTGTTTGGTGCCCGAGCCGTGCGCGTTGACGTAGTCGACGTCGGTGCGGTCCACCCGGGCGTGGGCGAGCGACTCGTCGATCGCCCGGGACATCTCCAGCCCCTCCTGGGTGAGGCCGGTCATGTGGTACGCGTTGCCGAAGGTCGCGAAGCCGCCGATCTCGCCGTAGATCCGGGCCCCGCGCCGCCGGGCGTGCTCCAGCTCCTCCAGCACCAGGACGGCGCCGCCCTCGCCGAGCACGAAGCCGTCGCGGTGGGCGTCGAAGGGGCGGGAGGCGTGCTCCGGGTCGTCGTTGCGTTCGCTGGTGGCCTTGATGGCGTCGAAGCAGGCGACGGTGATCGGTGAGATCGGCGAGTCGGAGGCGCCGGTGACGCAGATGTCGGCGCGCCCCTCCTCGACCGCCTGGAAGGCGTAGCCGATCGCGTCCAGTCCGGAGGTGCACCCGGTGGAGACGGTCTGCACCGGGCCGTGCGCACCGGTGCGCTCGGCGACCGCGGAGGCCAGCGTGCTGGGTGCGAAGGCGCGGTGCAGCTGCGGCTCGGCTCGTCGGTGGTCCACGTCCCAGCGCGCGCCGCCGGCGCTGACCAGGGCGTAGTCGTGCTCCAGCCGGGTGGTGCCGCCGACGGCGGTGCCGAGCGAGACGCCGATCCGCCACGGGTCCTCCGCGGCCAGGTCCAGGCCCGAGTCGGCGATCGCCTCGTCCGCCGCGACCATGGCGAACTGCACGTAGCGGTCGGCCCGTTCGACGTCCTCCGGGCTCAACCCGTGCGCCGCCGGGTCGAAGTCGCACTCGGCGGCGATCCGGGAGCGGAATCCGGTGGGATCGAAGAGCGTGATGCCCCTGGTCGCCGTCCGGCCGGAGGTGAGCAGTTGCCAGAAGGCCGGTACGCCCACGCCGCCGGGCGCGACCACACCGATCCCCGTGACGGCGACCCGCCGGGTCACGAAGCCACCTTGGCGTGTTCCGGCGGACCGGAGGTCACCGCTCCCTCGGTCTCCTCGGTGTCGACGTGGCCGAGCTCCGGGCGGGGGGCGAGCGGGCCGAGGTGGAAGACCATCCGGGCCTCGGTGTCGCCGACGTTGCGGAAGCGGTGGCGCATGTCGATCGGGATCATCAGGCCCTGGTCGGGCCGGAGCGAGTGGGTCACCCCGTCCAGGTCCACCTCCAGTTCGCCGGCGACCACGAAGACGAACTCCTCGGAGTACGGGTGGTAGTGCTCGCCGATCCGCTCGCCGGGCTGCACGAGGGCCAGGCCCATGAAGCCGCTGGTGGCGCCGCAGGTGGTCGGGGTGAGCATGGCGCGCAGGTCGCCGCCGCGCCGGCGGTTCTCCGGCGCCTCGTCGACGTGCACGATCCGTGGGTACTGCGTGGACATGGTTTCTTCCTTCGGGAGTCGGAGCCGGCGCAGGGCCGATGGTCGGTCAGGTGAGCTGCGAGCTGCGGTCGGTGACCGGGCTCATGGCGCGGGCGGCGAGGAGGGCGCTCAGGCCGGCGACGGTGCGCAGGTCGCCCTCGGCGCCGAGGTCCAGCAGCCGGCCGAGGACGGTGGCCTCGCGCTCGCCGGCCACGCCCAGGGCGACGGCCGGCTCGGCCTCGGCCGGGACCCGCAGGTCCACCAGGCGGACCACGACGTCCTCCCGGTGGAAGACGGTGGCGGCCGCGAGCGGGCCGGTCGGGTCGGCGGTGGCCAGGTTGTCGTGCTCGGCGAGCAGGGCGGCCACGGCCGCGCCGTTGCCCGGCTTGACGGGGTAGAGCACGGCGTGCCGGTGCAGCCGGCCGGAGGCCGGGGAGCCGGCGATCGCCTGGTGCTCGGCGGGCAGCGCCGCACGGGCGAAGAAGGCGCGTGCCGCCTGCGGGTCGCCGAGCTGGCGGGCCTCCTCCAGGTACGGGTTGATGGCCTCCTCGACGGCGCGGACCTCGGGCTGCATCGCCACGTGGCGCAGCGCGTCGCCCAGGTTGCCGACCACCTCGACGGCCCGGACCACCCGGTTGCCGTGCATGAAGAGGGAGGTGCGGCGCAGCTGGGTGGTCTCGTCGACCTCGGCCTTGGGGGAGGCGTAGCCGGAGAGGATCCGGGCCACCTCGTGCTCGCTGCCGGGCTTGACGGTGAAGGTCAGGGCGTGCCGGACCACCCCGTCCGGGCCGGGCGCGGCCTGCGGCGGGCCGACGTGCCCGGCCGGCGCGGTGCGCGGCAGGCCGGGCGGCACGTCCACCGGCTTGCGGGTGCCGGTGGCGCCGGCCGCGGAGGTCTCCCGGAGGATGGAGTAGCGCAGCGAGCGGAAGGTGTCGCTGACGCAGCCGTGCATCGGCTTGACCATCTCGCGGTGGGCGGGGCTGTCCACCCACTCCAGGAAGGTCTCCTGGTCCTTCCACTCGCTGGTGATGAGCCACTGCCGCGGGTCGTTGATCGACTGGCAGAGCTGGTCGCTGACGTGGCCGGGGACCGAGGCCACCTGGTGGCGCAGCTTCTCGTACACGTCGAGGAAGCGCTGCTGGGCGCCGTCCTTGATCTCCAGCATCAGCATCACGCGCAGTCGGGTGTGCTGCTCGGAGTGCTGCTCGGCCTGCGGTTCGGACAGAGTCGTCATGATCCACTTTCTTGCTTCGGGCGCTGCCCGCGCCGTGCGCCGGGCGGCTTCCGTCCGGACGGGCCCCGGCGGGGGGAGGGCGGTGCGGTGGCGGTCGGCCCGGGCGGGTGGGGGCCAGGCCTGAGGTCGATCGTGCGCGGACCCCACGAGTGGCGCGAGATATGCGGGCCATCCGGGCGACGAGGCGGCAGAAGGGACCCGCGGCGGGGGATGGAAGAGCGGGGCCGACGTGCGCGCGGGCCCCGCCGAGGGCGACGCCGAGCCCCGTAGCCGGGTCGCGAACCCCCGTACAGGCTGGAGCAATTGATGAATCCGAAGATTGACGACCGGGTGCCGGTCCTGATCGTCGGCGGCTCGCTGGTCGGGCTGTCGGCCTCACTCTTCCTGGGCCGACTGGGTGTCAGACACCTGCTGGTCGAGAAGCACGCCGACACCTCGCGTCACCCGCGTGGCCGAGGCAACAACGTCCGCACGATGGAGCTCTACCGGGGGGCGGGGATCGAGACGGCGATCCGCGAGGCCGCCTCGGTGCTCGCCGCGAACCACGGCATCCTGCAGGCCCCCTCGCTGACCGGCGAGGAGCAGGAGTGGCTGTTCCGGGAGATCGACCCGGGCGGCCGGCTGGCCCGGTTCAGCCCCAGCTCCTGGTGCCTGTGCAGCCAGAACGACCTGGAGCCGGTCCTGCTGAAGGCCGCCCGCGAGCTCGGCGGCGAGCTGCGCTTCGGCACCGAGCTGGTCTCCTTCGAACAGGACGACGAGGGGGTGACGGCGCTGCTGCGCAGCCGGGAGACCGGCGAGGAGCGCACCGTCCGGGCCCAGTACCTGATCGCGGCGGACGGCCCGCGCAGCCCGGCCCGGGAGGCGCTGGGCATCGGCCAGAGCGGCAAGGGCGAGCTGTTCCACAACGTCAGCATCACCTTCCGGGCCAAGCGGCTGGCCGAGGTGGTGGGCGACCGGCACTTCATCGCCTGCTACCTGACCAACCCGGACGCCGACGGCGCGCTGCTGCCGGTGGACAACCACGAGGAGTGGGTCTTCCACGCGCCGTGGCACCCGGAGCACGGCGAGCCGCTGGAGGCGTTCACCGACGAGCGGTGCGTCCGGCACATCCGGGCCGCCGTCGGGGTGCCGGACCTTGAGGTGGAGGTCACCGGCAAGGCTCCCTGGCACGCGGCCGAGCGGGTGGCGACGCGGTACTCCGCCGGGCGGGTCTTCCTGGCCGGGGACTCCGCGCACGAGATGTCGCCGACCGGCGCGTTCGGCTCGAACACCGGCATCCAGGACTCCCACAACCTGGCCTGGAAGCTGGCCGCGGTGCTCTGCGGCTGGGCCGGACCGGGGCTGCTGGAGACGTACGGGCAGGAGCGCCGGCCGGTGGCGGAGGTGACCAGCGAGCGGGCCTCGGCGCGGTCCGCCGAGCACAGCCACCCCGGGTACGCGGTGGTGCCCGGGGTCGGGCGGCAGGCCGGGGTGCTGGCGGTGGCACTCGGCTACCGCTACCCGGTGGGCGCGGTCGCCGGGGCGGACCCGGCCGGGCCGGTGGTGCCGGAGGCGTTCGAGTCCGGCGGCGAACCCGGCAGCCGGGCGCCGCACCAGTGGCTGCTGCGGGCGGGCGTCAAGCTCTCCACCCTCGACCTGTACGAGCAGGCGATGGTGCTGCTGACCGGCCCCGAGGGCACGGCCTGGCACCAGGGCGCCCGCCGGGCGGCCGACCGGCTGGCCGTGCCGCTGGACACCTACCGGATCGGTACCGGGGCGGAGGACGACCTGGCGCCCGAGCCCGGCGCGGACTTCGCCGAGCTGCACGGCCTCCGGCCGGGCGGCGCGGTGCTGGTCCGCCCGGACGGCTTCGTCGCCTGGCGGAGCGAGGACGCGGTGGCGGACCCGGAGGCGGCGGTGGAGGCGGCGCTGCGTACGGCGCTCAAGCTGTAGCCGCGAGCGGGCGGCGAACGCGGGGCGGGCCCGCCGGTGTGTACCGGCGGGCCCGCCCCGTGGTGTCCGACGAAGGGTCAGTGACCGCCGGCGTCGACCACCTCGATGTCCTCGATGTTCTGCTCGATGGCCTCGGCCGGCAGCGCGACCCGGATCGCCCAGAAGTAGACGCCGAGGGCGAAGACGGCGACCACGCCCATGTCCCACCACATCGGGATGTTGCCGCGGCCCTCGCCGAAGCCGCCCTGCCAGGAGATCAGGCCGAGGCCGACCAGGTAGACCGGTAGCCACTGGGCGGCCCGCCAGTCCAGGCGCGGGGCGTTCGGCAGGCCCTTGCGGATCGCGTAGGCGGCGTAGCTGCCGAGCAGCACGTAGCCGAGGACGATCGCGATGCCCAGGCGGGACAGGGTGTGCCAGCCGGCCCAGTAGATGATCAGGCTGGCGACCACGAAGGCCAGCGGCGAGATCACGCCGCCGAGCGGCAGCCGGTACGAGCGCTCACGGGTGGGCAGGCGGCGGCGCAGCGCGCCGAAGGCCAGCGGGGCGCCGGCGTACATCAGCACGCTGGCGGAGGTGATGAAGCCGACCAGCTCCTGCCAGCTCGGGAAGGGCAGGAAGCAGACGACGCCGGTGACGAAGGAGAGGATCAGGCCGAACCACGGCACGCCCCGGCTGTCCAACTGCTCGAACTTCTGCGGCGCGTAGCCGTTCTTGCTCAGGCCGTAGGAGATGCGCGAGGTGGAGGTGGTGTAGATCAGGCCGGTGCCGCCGGGGGAGACGATGGCGTCGAAGTAGAGCACCCAGGCCAGCCAGCCGAGGCCGACCAGGGTGGCGAGGCCGGCGAACGGGCCCTCGATGCCGGGGAAGTCGAGCTTGTCCCAGCCGTTGGCGAAGGAGCTGAGCGGCAGCGCGCCGATGAAGACGACCTGGAGCAGGACGTAGATCAGGGTGCCGATGGCGACCGAGCCGAGCACCGCGCGGGGGATGTCGCGCTTGGGGTTGCGGCTCTCGCCGGAGATCTGGATCGCCTGCTCGAAGCCCAGCAGCGCGAAGATGATGCCGCTGGAGCTGATCGCGGCCAGCACGCCCTTGATGCCGAACGGGGCGAAGCCGTGCGAGGTGAAGTTCGAACCGTGGAAGTTGGTCAGCGCGAGCACGAAGATCGTCAGCAGCGGGACGAAGATCTTCAGCCAGGTGGCGATCGAGTTGGTGTGGGCCAGCACCCGCACACCGAGGAAGTTGACCGCGACGAAAACGCCCATCAGCAGGACGGCGACGATGAAGCCGCTGGTGGTGAGGGTGCCGTTGTCGTTCAGGAAGCTCTTGGCGAACTCCCAGTGCCCCGCGTACCCGATCATGGCCTCGACCTCGATCGGTGCCACGGTCGCGGCCTGCAGCCAGGAGAACCAGCCGAAGGACATGCCCGCCAGACCGCCGAAGGCGTAGTGCGGGTAGCGGGCCGTGCCGCCGGCGACCGGGAAGAGCCCGCCCAGCTCGGCGTGCACCAGGGCGAGCAGGACGATCGCGACGGCGCCGATGCCCCAGGAGACGAGCGCGGCCGGCCCGGCGACCATGACGGCGTTCTTGGCGCCGAACAGCCAGCCGGAGCCGATGATCGAACCCACCGAGGCCCACAGCAGGCCGATCAGGCCGACCTCGCGGCGGAGCGACCGATGGGTGGGTGTCCCGGAATCGGGAGAGGTGCCGGTGCTCGGCGGGGACAGCTGGTTGAGGGATGCCATGCGAAATCTCTCTGTGGTGTGGGAACCCGGCGGACGGAGCGCGGAGAGTTGCCACACAGTAGGCGTATTCATAGGCCTATGCACAGATTTCATTACTGAATGTTTACCTACTTCCCCAGACATTCCCGCTGGTAGGGGGTCCTCTGTTCATGTGTGTGTTACGTGACTCGCCGGTAGGTCCAGCATTTGAGCCGGAATTGAGGTTCCGCACAAGATCCGGCAATGTGGACGGCAAATAGGGTTATAGAAATAGTGGCGGCCGCATAGGGATACCGGGCGGAATCGGTGAGGTGCCCTGTGGCCGGGGTCGTTCGTTCGCTACGGTATGCGCCACCACCGCGGCACAGCGTTGTGTCCGTGCGCTCGAACTCCTCCCGAGGTGCGCGCAGATGAGACTCACCCCCCACGAGCAGGAACGCCTGCTCATCCACGTGGCCGCCGAGGTGGCCCGCGCCCGCAGGGCGCGGGGGCTGCGGCTCAACCACCCCGAGACGGTCGCGCTGATCACCTCGCACGTCCTGGAGGGCGCCCGGGACGGCCGGACCGTCGCCGAGCTGATGGACTCCGGCCGCAAGGTGCTCACCCGGGACGACGTCATGGAGGGGATCGCGGAGATGATCCCGGACGTCCAGGTCGAGGCGACCTTCCCGGACGGGACCAAGCTGGTCACCGTGCACGGGCCGATCCAGTGAGCGGCGAGCGGGCGTTCCCGGGGCAGATCCTCCACGGGGAGGGCGCGATCGGCCTCAACCCCGGTTTGCCGGTCACCCGGCTGACCGTCGTCAACGCCGCCGACCGGCCCGTCCAGGTGGGCTCGCACTACCACTTCGGGGAGGCCAACCCCGGCCTGGACTTCGACCGGTCCACCGCGCGCGGCCTGCGGCTGAACATCCCGGCCGGCACCGCCGTCCGCTTCGAACCGGGCATCCCGGTGGAGGTCGAACTCGTCCCGATCGCCGGCCGGCGCGAGGTCCTCGGCCTGCGCGGCGCGGTCGGAGGTGCGCTCGATGACTGACCGCCCCGCCCTCTGGCTGACCCGCGAGCGCTACGCCGACCTGTACGGCCCGACCACCGGCGACCGGATCCGGCTCGGTGACACGAATCTGCTGATCGAGGTCGAGGAGGACCGCGGCCGCGGCGGCGACGAGGCCGTCTTCGGTGGCGGCAAGGTGATCCGGGAGTCGATGGGTCAGGCCCGGACCAGCCGCGCCGAGGGCGCCCCGGACACCGTCATCACCGGCGCCGTGGTGCTCGACCACTGGGGCGTCGTCAAGGCCGACATCGGCATCCGGGACGGCCGGATCACCGCCCTCGGCAAGGCCGGCAACCCCGAGACCATGGACGGTGTCCACCCGGACCTGGTGATCGGACCGGAGACCGAGGTGATCTCCGGCAACGGCCGGATCGTCACCGCCGGCGCCGTGGACGCCCATGTGCACTTCATCTGCCCGCAGTTGGTGGACGAGGCGCTGGCCTCCGGGGTCACCACCCTGGTCGGCGGCGGCACCGGACCGGCCGAGGGCAGCAAGGCGACCACGATCACCCCGGGGGCGTGGCACCTCGGCCGGGTCTTCGCGGCACTGGACGGCCTGCCGGTCAACATCGGCCTGCTCGGCAAGGGCAACACCGTCAACCGGGCCTCGATGCACGACCAGCTGCGGGCCGGCGCGCTCGGGTTCAAGATCCACGAGGACTGGGGCGCCACGCCGGCCGCGATCGACGCCTGCCTCCGGGTATGCGACGAGACCGGTGCCCAACTGGCCATCCACACCGACACCCTGAACGAGGCCGGCTTCGTCGGCGACACCCTCGCGGCGATCGCCGGCCGGGGCGTCCACGCCTACCACACCGAGGGTGCGGGCGGCGGCCACGCGCCGGACATCATCACCGTGGTCGGCGCCGCGAACGTGCTGCCCAGCTCCACCAACCCGACCAGGCCGCACACCGTCAACACCGTCTCCGAGCACCTCGACATGCTGATGGTCTGTCACCACCTCAGCCCGTACGTGCCGGAGGACCTCGCCTTCGCCGAGTCCCGGATCCGGCCGTCGACCATCGCCGCCGAGGACATCCTGCACGACCTCGGCGCCATCTCCATCATCAGCTCCGACTCCCAGGCCATGGGCCGGATCGGGGAGGTGGTCCTGCGTACCTGGCAGACCGCCCACGTGATGAAGGCCCGGCGCGGCCCGCTCGCCGGCGACGGCCGGGCCGACAACCACCGGGCCCGGCGCTACGTCGCCAAGTACACCATCAACCCGGCCGTCGCCCAGGGCCTGGACGGCGAGATCGGCTCGGTCGAACCGGGCAAGCTCGCCGACCTGGTGCTCTGGTCACCCGCCTTCTTCGGGGTCAAGCCGGACCTCGTGGTCAAGGGCGGCCAGATCGCCTGGGCGCAGATGGGCGACGCCAACGCGTCCATCCCGACGCCCCAGCCGATGCTGCCCCGGCCGATGTTCGGCGCCATCGGGCGCTCGGCGGCGGCCAACTCGCTCAACTTCACCGCGGCGGCGGCGATCGAGGACGGCCTGCCCGAGCGGCTGGCCGAACAGCTGGGGGTCGCCAAGGCGTTCAGCGCGATCCGGAACACCCGGGGGGTCACCAAGGAGCGGATGGTCAACAACAGCGCGCGGCCGGACGTCCGGGTCGAACCCGACACCTTCACCGTCACCATCGACGGGGAACTCGTCACCCCCGAACCGGCCGCCGAACTGCCGCTCGCCCAGCGGTACTTCCTCTTCTGATGGGCATCGCCGCGCTCCTGCTGCTCGCCGACGGCCGGTTCCCCGCCGGGGGGCACGCCCACTCCGGCGGGGCCGAGGCGGCGGTCCGGTCCGGGCGGGTGCGGGACACCGCGAGCATGACGGCCTTCCTCACCGGGCGGCTGCACACCACCGGTCTGGTGTCGGCCGCCCTGGCCGCGGCGGCCGCCGCCGGCCAGGACGCCGGCCGGCTCGACGCGGCCGCCGAGGCCCGCACCGCCTCACCCGCCCTGCGCGCCACCAGCCGCCGGCTCGGCCGACAACTGCTCCGCGCCGCCCGCGCGGCCTGGCCGCACTCCGGACTCGACCGGCTGGCCGCCGAGTTCCCGCGCGGCGCGCACCAGAGCGTCGTCCTCGGCACCGCCGCGCTGGCCGCCGGCCTCACCCCCGCCCAGGCCGCGACCGCCGCCGCCCACGAGAGCGTCAACGGCCCGGCCACCGCCTGCCTGCGGCTGCTGGGCCTGGACCCGTACGAGGTCGCGGCCGCGCTGGCGCGGCTCGCCCCCGAACTCGACACCGTGGCCGAGGCCGCCGTCACCGCCGCCCTGTGCGGGGACCCGGACGCGCTGCCCGCCGCCTCCGCGCCGCTGCTCGACGTCTACGCCGAGCAGCACCACTCCTGGAAGGTCCGCCTCTTTGCATCGTGACCACGCCGACCCCGTCGACGCCCCCGCCCGCCACACCTACACCTCCACCGCCACCGGCGGCACCCGCCGGCGCGCCCTGCGGATCGGCCTCGGCGGGCCGGTCGGCTCCGGCAAGACCGCCACCGTCGCCGCGCTCTGCCGCCTGCTGCGCGAGGAGCTGTCGCTGGCCGTCGTCACCAACGACATCTACACCACCGAGGACGCGGAGTTCCTGCTGCGCAACGCCGTCCTGCCGCCCGAGCGGATCACCGCCGTGGAGACCGGCTGCTGCCCGCACACCGCCATCCGCGACGACATCTCCGCCAACCTGGAGGCCGTCGAGGAACTGGAGGAGGCCGTCGGGCCGCTCGACCTCGTCCTGGTCGAGTCCGGCGGCGACAACCTCACCGCCACCTTCAGCCGGGGCCTGGTCGACCACCAGATCTTCGTCATCGACGTCTCCGGCGGGGACAAGATCCCGCGCAAGGGCGGCCCGGGGATCTCCACCTCGGACCTGCTGGTGATCAACAAGACCGACCTCGCCCCGCTGGTCGGCGCCGACCTCGACGTGATGGCCCGCGACGCCGCCGCCCAGCGCGGCGCCCTGCCCACCGTGTTCTCCGCGCTCACCTCGCCCGACGGCGTGGCGCCGGTCGCCGCCTGGGTCCGGGAGCGGCTGGCCGACTGGCGCACCCGGCCGTGACGGCTCCCATGGTGACGGCTCCGGTGACGACGGCCGCGGCCGGTCCCGTCCCGGCCGACGCGCCCCGGGCCGCGCTGGTGGCCCGGGCCCGGATCCGGGCCGAACCCGACGGGCGGGGCGCGACCGCCCTGCCCGTCCTCTCCGGCGCCGGACCGCTCGCCCCACGGCGCACCCGGGACGCCGACGGCGGAGCCCGGGTGGTGATCGTCGGCTCGATGGCCGCGCCGCTCGGCGGCGACCGGCTGGCTCTCGCGGTCGAGGTGGCCGACGGCGCGGCCCTCACCGTGACCAGCGCGGCCGCCACCATCAGTCTGCCCGGCCCCGGCCCCGCCCACTACGACGTCGAACTGACGGTGGGGGAGGGCGCCCGGCTCGACTGGTGCCCCGAGCCGGTGGTCGCCGCCGCCGGCAGCCACCTCCTGCTGCACACCCGGATCAACCTCGCCGCCGGTGCCCGGCTGCGCTACCGCGAGGAGCAGATCCTCGGCCGCCACCACGACTGGGCCCGGGCCGCCGGCCCCGGCCGGCTCACCTCCCGGCTGACCGTGCGCCGAGCCGGCCGGCTCCTGCTGGACCAGCGGACCGACCTCGGCCCCGGCGCCCCCGGTTGGGACGGTCCCGCCGTCCTCGGCGGCCACCGGGCCACCGGCCAGCTGCTCACCGTCGGCCACCCGCCGCCCGCGCCGCCGCGGTGGCCCGAGGCCGGGGACGCCGCTCTGCTCACCCTGCCCGATCCGGACGCCCGGCTGCTCATCGCCGCGGCCCCCGACGCGCTCGCCCTCCGGCGGGTGCTCGACGGGGACTGAGCGCCGGGGCCGCCGCCGCGGGGTGGCCCCGCGCGCGGCCGGCCGGGCGCTGATCCGATGCGAATGGTCGGACAAGCCCTAGCCTGGGGCGATGACCGATCGCCGGCCCGGCCGCTACCGCCCGCTCTCCCCGCTGCGCGAGCACCTGCGGGAGTCGTTCTGGTTCGCCCCGCTGGTCACCTGCGTCGCCGCGGTACTGCTCTCCGGGGTGACGGCCTGGCTGGACGAGGCCGTGGTCACCGCCAGCGTCGCCGAGACCGGCTCGGCGGACGAGCTGATGCGGTTCACCGGTGCGGCCAAGAGCGTGGTATCCACGGTGAGTTCGGCGATGCTCACGTTCATCGGCGTGGTGTTCTCGATCTCGCTGGTCGCCCTCCAGATGGGCGCCAGCCAGTTCTCCCCGCGCGTCCTGCGGCTGTACGTCCGCAGCCGGCTCACCAAGGCCACCTTCTCGGTCTGCCTGGCCACCTTCCTGTTCGCCCTGCTCGTCCAGCTCAGCTACGACGACTCCACCGACCCGGCGAAGGTCACCTCGGTGCCGGTCTTCTCCGGCCTCGGCTCCCTCCTGCTGGTACTGCTCAGCCTGGCGCTGTTCGTGCTCTACGTGCAGTCCACCATGCGGCTGCTGCGGGTGCCGCACGTCATCGACCGGGTCGCCAACGAGTCGGTGGCGGTGATCCTCCAGTACCGACGGATGCCGCCCGAGCCGCAGCCGCCGGCCGTCCCGGAGGGGGCGCCCACCCTGCTCCACGAGGGGCGCTCCGGGGTGCTGCGCGACGTCAACATCGGCCGCCTGGTCCGGATCGCCCGCAAGCACGACGTGGTGCTCCATCTGGTGCCCAGGATCGGCGACTTCATCACGCCCGGCACCCCGATCGTCCGGGTGGCCGGGGCCGCCGACCGGCCGCCGCGCCCGCGGGGGATCGCCCTGGCGCTCAACGTCGGCGTCGACCGCACCATGCACCAGGACCTCAGCTTCGGGTTCCGGCAGCTGGTCGACATCGCGATCCGCGCGCTCTCGCCCGCCGTCAACGACCCGACCACCGCCGTGCAGGCGATCGACCGGATCCACCAACTGCTCGGGATGCTGGTGCACGAGAGCTTCGGGGACCTCTGCTTCCGCGACCGGGCCGGCGCCGTCCGGCTGGTCGAACCGGTGCCGGACTGGCAGTCCGTGGTCGACCTCGCGTTCACCGAGATCCGGCTCTGCGGGGCGGGCCACCCGCAGGTGACCCGCCGGCTGGCGGCCGCCCTGGAGGACCTGCTGCTGATCAGCCCCGACCGGCGGCGCTCGCAACTCCTGGAGCAGCGGCGCCTGTTGGACCGTGCCGTGGTCGAACAGCTGCCCGATCCGGAGGTCCGCGCCTTCGCCCTGCTGCCGGACCGGCAGGGCATCGGCTGAGGAGCCCCGGGGCCGGGCCGCCGCCCGACTACCCGGCCGCCACCAGGTCGGAGGGGTCGGTGTTGGCGCCACAGAGCAGCACCGCGATCCGCTCGCCGGCCACGTCGTCCAGCTCCGTCACCGCGGCGAGCGCGGTGGCCGCCGCGTGCTCGACGGCGATCCGCCGCTCGTCCCAGAGCGCCTGCCGGGCCCGGACGATGGCGTCGTCCGGTACCAGTACGGTGCGGACGCCGTCCTGCCGGGCGGCGTGCACGGCCAGCGCGGTGGCCCGGCGGGCCCCCAGGGAGTCCGCGGCCACCGAGTCCACCGGGACGTCCACCGGGTGGCCGGCCGCGAGGGCCGCGCCCAGGGCCCGGCTCCCCGTCGGCTCCACCGCCACCACCCGGACGCCGTGCTCCCGCGCCGCGGCGGCCACCCCGGCGAACAGTCCGCCGCCGCCCACCGAGACCACCACCGTGTCCAGACCGGGCAGCCGGGCCACGATCTCGTCCAGCACCGTCCCGGCCCCGGCCGCGATCAGCGGGTGGTCGTACGCGTGCGAGGCGAGCGCGCCGCCGTCCGCCGCGAACTCCTCGCAGGCCGCCAGCGCCTCGGCGTACTCGCGGCCCGCCAGCCGCACCTCGGCCCCGTAGGAGCGCAGCCGGGCCACCTTGACCGCGGGCGCGGTCTCCGGCAGGAACACGGTGGCCCGCACGCCGAGTTCGCGGGCCGCCCAGGCGCAGGCCAGGCCCGCGTTCCCGCCGGAGGCGATGGTCACCCCGGCGGCCGGGAGGGTGCCCGCCTCGGTGTGCGCGAGCAGGAAGTTCTGCGCCCCGCGGGCCTTGAAGCTGCCGGTGTGCTGGAGGTACTCCAGGGCCAGCCAGATCCGCCCGCCGTCGTCCCCGGGTGCCACCACCACCGGCCGGACCCGCCCCGCGATCCGCCGCCCGGCCGCCTCGACCTCGCCGTACGTCAGGTGCTCCACGCTGCTGCTCCTCCCGGTCCGGGGGTGGAAGCCGACTTCCACCGCGTCACCGCCGACGGTACGTCGCGGCGGCCCACCAGCAGAAGATCACGACCGCCCGGCGGGGGCCGCACAGGGGTCGGGTCCGGGCGGCCGCGTAGGCTGACCGCCATGCGTTCCGTGATTCTTCCGCCGCCCGCCCGCTAGCGGGCGCGCTCCACGATTCCCCGCCCGGCGGCGCCGTCGCCACCGGGCCGCTGGATGCCGCCCGCGTCGACCGCGGACGTCACCGGCCCACCATCGTGGAGAACCAACGCATGACCACTCGTTCCGCCGTGCCGCTCCGGCACGGCCTGCTGTCCATCTCGGCCGCCGCCGTCGCCTGGGGCCTGGGCGGCGCCGCCGCCGCGCTGCTGCTGCGGACCACCGGGCTCGGCCCGGTGGCCGTCTGCTTCTGGCGGTTCGCCGTCGCGGCCGGCTGTCTGGCCCTCCTCCCCGCCCGCCGGGGGCGCGCCGGTGCGCGCGGCGCGGCCCTGCTCACCGGGCTCGGGCTGGCGGTGAGCCAGTGCGCCTACTTCGGCTCGGTGCAGTACGCCGGTCTCGGCCTCGGCACCCTGGTCACCATCGGTGCGGGGCCCGTCCTGACCAGTCTCGGCGCCCATCTGCTGCTCGGTGAGCGGCTCACCGCGCGGGCAGCGATCGCGATCGCGGTCGCGCTGGGCGGGCTGGTCCTGCTGGTCGCCGCCCCGGCGGCCGGCCCGCGGCCGGCGCTCGGCGTCGCGCTCGCCGTCCTGGCGGGTGCCGGGCAGAGCGGCCTCACCCTCTGGGCCCGCGGCGGCGGTTCGGCCCGGGCGGACGTCGGCGCCTTCGCCACCGGCATGCTCTGCCTGCTGCCCCTGGCCGCGGCTGACGGGGTGCTGCCGACCGCGGGCGGTCCGGCGCTGACGGCGGGCGCGCTGCTCTTCCTGGGGACCGTCCCCACGCTGCTCGCCTACCGCTGGTACTTCACCGGTCTGACGGCCGTCCCCGGGGCGACGGCCGCCGTGCTGGTGCTGCTGGAGCCGGCGACCGCCGCGCTGCTCGCCACCGTCTGCTTCGGCGAGCCGGTGACCCCGGCCCTGCTGGCGGGCTGCGTTCTGCTGCTGGCCGCGATCGCGCTGCTCACCCGCGAGAGCGGCTGACCGCTAGGGCCTGTGTGATGTTGTGATCAATCTTCGGGTTCTGCCCCTGCTCCAGGGCAGAACCCGATAAGAATGTTGGCTGTGACGCGTAGGCAACTCACCGACGAGCAGTGGAGTTTGATCGAGCCCTATCTGCCGATCGGCAGGTTCGGGCCGTACCCCGAACGGCTTCGTGACCAGTTCGAGGGGGTGATCTGGCGGTTCCGTTCCAGTGCCCAGTGGAGGGAGATGCCTGACGAGTTCGGCCCGTGGTCCACGGTCTTCGGCCGGTTTCGGGTCTGGCGGGACGCCGGCGTGTTCAGCGCCCTGCTCGAAGGCCTGATCGCCGAGGCCGCCCGGGAGGGGAGAACGGACCTGTCGCTGGTCAGCGTCGACTCCACGACCGTCCGCGCCCACCACGACGCCGCCGGGATGCTCGTGGACGAGGAACTCATGCAGGCCCTTGAGGAGGCCGCGCGCGAGCAGGAGGCGGCTCGACAAAAGGGGGCGAGTCGCAGGAACAGAACGGACAAGACGAGCGCAGACGGGTCCGATCGCGACGC
>NZ_JBEXYC010000016.1:0-144357 GCF_040630835.1 Kitasatospora sp. NPDC005751 | reverse complement strand
GTCGAGCGCGACGACGCGGGTCTCCCCGTCCCCGTAGACCTTGTTGAGGCCGGTGGCGCGGGCGGCCGCCCGGCCGGTACGGACGGCGGTTGCGGTCGACGTGGTCACGGGGTGCTCCTTGGGGTCGGGCTGCGGACGGCGCCGGGGGTGCGGGACGGCTCCGGAGGGCCGGTCCGCGCAGGGGTTCGGCGGTATCTCCATGCTCGGCCACGTGGTCACGGCTTCTCGTCGCTCCGCCGGACGGTTGGCCTGACCACCGCTGGGCGTACGTCCGGAGAAAGCCCTCATCCTCGGGTATGACGTCAACCCTTACCTGATCCCGCTGGCCGGATAGCACGCTCGGATTGGCCAAATCACGAACTGTTCGTCAGATGGCAAGGAAACATGACAACTTCCCTGGCTGGGAACATGCGAAAGGGGGAGGCGGGCGACTAGGCTCGGGGATGGCCCGCACGGGGACGGAGCACCACCTCCGACTGTCGGCAGGGCAGGTCCTTGAAGGCCCGGATGGTGGAACGCAGACACGGGCAGCTTAAAACTGCTTGGCCGTGAGGCCGTGCCGGTTCGAGTCCGGCTCCGGGCACCGCTCGACCCGCGGGGACGCCACCGGGCGTCCCCGCCGGGCGCCGCTCCCCGGATCCTCCTTGCGGCGTATCCCTATTCTTTTGCCAACCCATTACCCTTGTGGTGCGGGCGGTGCAGTGCCGCCACGGAGGGAATGAGCAATGAGAAGCAGCAACCCGGTCTTCTCGCGGGAGGGGTCCTTCACCCGCGAGCCCGGCTACGCGGGTTTCGGTACCACGCAGGCCCCGCCGGCCGGGAACCCGTACGCCGCAGGCCCCACCGGCCCGAGCAGCCCGTACGGCGGCAACCCGTACGGCAACAACCCCTACGCCCAGCAGCCGCAGGGCCAGGGTCCGCTGACCGACGAGCAGCTGGTCGAGATGTACGGCGCGCCGTCCGCCGGCCCGCTGGACACCGGGCGGATGACGCTCGACGACGTCGTCGCACGCACCGCCATGACGTTGCTCACCCTGGTCGCCTTCGGCGCCCTGGCCTGGTTCGCGCTGCCGGACCGGAACTTCGGCCTGGCCATCGGCGCCTCGCTGATCGCCTTCGTGGTCGGCCTGGTGATCTCGTTCAAGCGCAGTGTCAGCCCGCCGCTGATCCTGCTCTACGCGGGCCTGGAGGGCTTCGCGCTCGGTGCCGTCACCAAGGCGCTCAACGCCGCCCTGCCGGGCATCGCGATCCAGGCGGTACTGGGCACGGCGGCGGTCTTCGCGGCGATGCTGATCGCCTACAAGACCGGCCGGATCCGGGTCACCCCGCGCTACACGCGGATCGGCATCGCGATCGCCATGGGCTTCGTGCTCCTGCTGCTGGTCAACGCGGTCGCGTCGATGTTCGGTGCGGAGATGGGGCTGCGCTCCGGCCCGCTGGGCATCGTGGTGGGCCTGGTCGGCATCGGCCTCGGCGCGTTCTTCCTCTCGCTGGACTTCGCGGCCATCGAGCAGGCCATCGCCCAGGGCGCCCCGCAGAAGGAGTCCTGGCGGGCCGCCTTCGGGCTCACCCTGTCGCTGGTCTGGATCTACATCGAGATGCTGCGGCTGATCGCGATCCTGCGCGGCGACGACTGATCACCGCGCCCCCCGCGCACTGCCGCCGGGCCCCGGAGCCTTCCGCTCCGGGGCCCGGCGGCTTTCGTCTAGGCTCGCGCCATGCCTGAAGCAGCCTCCCTCGCCGAAGCCGTCGACGCCCTGGCGGACCGTTTCCGCTCGATGCCGCAGAGCCGGCTGCTGGGAGCCGTCCCCGGCCACCCCTCCCGGGCCGCCGCCGCGCTGGCGCTGGCCGGCCGGCTGGCGGCGGCGGCGCAGGCCGCCGAGGGGGCGGCGGACGGCGCCGGCGGGCCGGCCGTGCCGCCGCGCGAGTTCCCGGACGCCGGTGCCTTCGCGGCCGGCGACCAGCTGGCCGTCGCCGGGCACGACCTGGCGGCGGCCCTGACGGCCCTGCCGGCCCAGGCGCTGGTGCCGCTCCCGGAGCCGCTGGGCGGGCCCGCGGCGGCCCCGGTGGTGCTCGCCCGGGCCCTGGCCGAGGTGGCCGCCACGGCCGCGCTCTGCGGCTGAGCCCGGGCCCGGCGGAAGCGGCCCGGCGGATGGCCGGAGCGGCGGCCCGGTACGAGGGCCTGGTACGAGGGCCCGGTACGAGGGCCCGGTGGGCGGCCGCTGCGGGCCGCCGGCGGGAAACGGCGGACGGGAACGCCGAGGGCCGACCGGATCGGTAACCCCTTGATCCGGTCGGCCCTCGGGTGAACGTCGGCCGCGGCTGTCGCGGCCGCGTCCGCGCGCGTGGTGTCAGATGCTGGCGACCACCCGGTCGGCGAGCACGTAGACGGCGTCGTCGTCGGTGGAGAAGGTCAGCGAGTACGAGCCGGAGAACCGCGAGCCCCCGAGCAGCCGGACGTCCTCGCCGGCCCGGACGGCGTCGATCAGCCGGTACGCGGCCTCCCGGTCGCCGGGGGCGACGCAGAGCGTGGTGCCGTCGGCGAAGGCGTACACGTCCAGCGTGCCGAGCGGGCCCGGGCGGACGTCCGTCAGCGCCACGCCCTCCTCGGCGAGGGTGGCCAGCCGGGTGTCGGTCCACTCGCGGGACGGCGCCTGGCTGGGCACGAAGTCCGGGTGCGAGGGGTGGCGGCGCGGGTCGGGGGCGGGCGCGGGCGCCTCCTCGACCATCGGCTCGGCGTCCAGCAGTCCGGCCTCCAGGCCGGTGGCCAGCAGGTCGGCCTCGCGGCGGGCCCGGGCGTCGCCGCCGCCCTCGGCGACCGGGACCCCCGCGGGGTGCCCCGGGCGCAGCGGGGCGCCGCCGTCGGTCCCGGGCGCGTCGGGCGCGGCGCCGCCCTCGTTGATCAGGTCCTCCAGCGCCGACCGCAGCGCCTCACCGAACTCCGGGTCCATGGTGCCCGCGTTGTCGGCGGCCTCCTGCGGACCGGTCGGCCGGGGGAAGAAGAGCGGCCACTCGTCGGTGGAGCCGAGCACGCCGGCGAAGGGGGAGTCGAACAGTGGCGCGTCCTCGGCCGCGCGGGCCTCCTGCTCGGCCCAGAAGGCGCGGGCCTCGGTGATCTCCCGCTCGCGGTCGGCGGCGAGTGCCTCGGCGACGGCGCGGCGGATCGCGGCCTCGTCGACCGGTGCGGGCGTGGCGGTGGCCGCGGCCCGGGCGTCCAGCCGGCGGGAGAGCCCGCGGAGGTGGACCAGCACGGCGGTCGTCACGGCGATCAGTATCAGCAGGAGGAGGGTGTAGACGGCGCTCACGGAACGTACTCCTAGGGAGGAGTGGAACGGGGTTACCTCTCCACACTGCC
The DNA here is from genome assembly GCF_040630835.1 of Kitasatospora sp. NPDC005751. Lineage (NCBI taxonomy): Bacteria > Bacillati > Actinomycetota > Actinomycetes > Kitasatosporales > Streptomycetaceae > Kitasatospora > Kitasatospora sp. NPDC005751. The sequence continues at coordinate 141,002 of NZ_JBEXYC010000016.1, read as the reverse complement.
CCATACGGGGCTGTTACCGCAGTGGCGAATGTCTAATTTGCCCGGGACTTTCGCTCTTGTCCCCAAATTGTTAGGTAACACCGTTCTACGCAGCGGAGTTGATCCGCTCCGCACTGTCGATTTCCGGGCCCGATTCGAAAGAAAAGAGGGCCGGATCGACCTCGCGGTGTGATCCGGCCCTCAATTACTGTGCGTCACTCCAAATGGGTGGTCTGGACCCTTCGGGGTTGACGCCAGGGGGTTCAGCTGAGTCGCTCGACGACCATCGCCATGCCCTGGCCGCCACCGACGCACATGGTCTCCAGGCCGAACTGCTTGTCGTGCCACTGGAGGGAGTTGATCAGGGTGGTGGTGATGCGGGCGCCGGTCATGCCGAAGGGGTGGCCGACGGCGATGGCGCCGCCGTTGACGTTCAGGCGGTCGAGGTCGACGCCCAGGTCCCGGTAGGAGGGGATGACCTGGGCGGCGAAGGCCTCGTTGATCTCGACGAGGTCGATGTCGCCGATGGTGAGGCCGGCCCGGCGCAGTGCCTGCTTGGAGGCCTCGACGGGGCCGTAGCCCATGATCTCGGGGGAGAGGGCGCTGACGCCGGTGGAGACGACGCGGGCGAGGGGGGTGATGCCGAGTTCGCGGGCCTTGGTGTCGGACATGATGACGAGGGCGGCGGCGCCGTCGTTGAGGGGGCAGCAGTTACCGGCGGTCACGGTGCCGTCGGGGCGGAAGACGGGCTTGAGGCCGGAGACGGCTTCGAGGGTGACGCCGGCGCGGGGGCCGTCGTCGGTGGAGACGACGGTGCCGTCGGGGAGGGTGACGGGGGTGATCTCGCGCTCCCAGAAGCCGGACTTGATGGCGGCCTCGGCGAGGTTCTGGGAGCGGACGCCGAAGGCGTCCTGGTCGGCGCGGGTGACGCCCTTGAGGGCGGCGAGGTTCTCGGCGGTCTGGCCCATCGCGATGTAGGCGTCGGGGACGAGGCCGTCCTCACGGGGGTCGTGCCACTCCCCACCGCCCTGCTCGGCGCGCTGGGCGGTACGGGCCTGGGCGTCGTCGAAGAGCGGGTTCATGGTGCCGGGCATGCCGTCGGAGGTGCCGTTGACGCTGCGCGAGACGGTCTCGACGCCGGCGGAGATGAAGACGTCGCCCTCGCCGGCCTTGATGGCGTGCAGTGCCATCCGGGTGGTCTGCAGCGAGGAGGAGCAGTACCGGGTGACGGTGGTGCCGGGGAGGTAGTCCATGCCCATCTGGACGGCGACGATCCGGGCGAGGTTGTGGCCCTGCTCGCCGCCGGGCAGGCCGCAGCCGAGCATCAGGTCGTCGATGTCGCGGGGGTCGAGCTGGGGGACCTTGGCGAGGGCGGTGGCGATGATGTGGGCGGTCAGGTCGTCGGGGCGGACGTCCTTGAGGGAGCCCTTGAAAGCCCGGCCGATCGGCGAACGGGTGGCGCTGACGATGACGGCTTCGGGCATGACGGGCTCCTCGCTGAGTGACCTTCGGGCGGTGGGGTGTCCGGGTGGCGGTCCGACGGGAACGACCGGGTGCGCGGGGGACGCCCGGGAGGAAAGTTACCGTCTGGTAGATCAGGCGTCACCCGCCCCGGCGTGTGAGCTGGCCGACGTGTTCCCGCGGTCGGGCCCGGCGGCCGGGGCCGACCGCCCGGCGGGCCCCTCGGCGGCCCAGGTGCCCGGCAGGCCGACTCGCAGCCGGTGGCGCAGCAGGGCCCAGCGCCGGCCCGCGCCCTCCGCGCCGACGGCGGCCACCTCGGTGCCGGAGCGGCCCGCCGCGGCGGCCGCGGCCACCGCCACCGGCAGCACCGTCTCGCCCGGCACGGCTCCGGCCGGCCGCTCGTCCTCGGGCCAGAGGCCCAGCACCGCGCAGAGCGAGGGCAGCACGGCCATCGCGGCCGTCGCGTACCCCTGGGCCGACGGGTGGTAGCGGTCGGCGGCGAACATCTCCGGCCGGGCCGCGAACTCCGGCCCGAGCAGTGAGCCCAGCGAGACCGTCCGGCCGCCGGCCTCCACCACGGCGATGGTCTGCGCCGCCGCCAGCTGCCGGCTGACCCGCCGGGCCACCCAGCGCAGCGGCGGCCGGACCGGCTTGATGGTGCCGAGGTCCGGGCAGGTGCCGACCACCACCTCGCAGCCGTTGGCGCGCAGCGCGGCGACCGCCTCGCCGAGGTGGCGCACCGCGAGCTGGGCCGGGCTGTGCCGGGTCACGTCGTTGGCGCCCACCATGATCACGGCGATGTCGGGGCGGTGCGGCAGGGCGAGCTCCAGCTGGCCGGAGAGGTCGGCGGAGCGTCCGCCGGAGCGGGCCACGTTGACCAACCGGACCGGCCGCTCGGCCACCGACGCCAGGCCGGCGGCCAGCAGCGCGCCCGGGGTGTCGCGGGCGCGCAGCACCCCGAGGCCGGCGGCGGTGGAGTCGCCGAGGAAGGCGAGCACCAGGGGCGCCTGGCCGGTGCTGCCGGCGTCGGCGAAGGCCTCGCCGTAGACGCCGTCGGCCCGGGGCGGGTCGCCCTCCAGGACGCCGATGGCCTGCACGGCCAGCTTGCTCTCGGTCAGCAGCACGCCGACCAGGCCGACGCCCAGCAGGCCGAGCCCGCCGCCGCCGTAAGCCGCCGCGGTGGCGATGCGGCGGGCCACCCGGGCCCGCGACTCCTGTGCCCCTGGCATCCGGTGCCCCCTTCGCGTCCTCGTGCCGCCCCCAGTCGGAGCCGCCACTCGCGTTGCCTGTACACCTCCTACCCGTCCTCGGCCGTGCGCTATCGACGGGACTGGGCCATCCGTGGGCGCACCGCGCGGGCGGCGGTCGGGCGGCGGTCCGGAAGGGGGCCGCGTGGGGGCGGGGCGCAGGTGCGACGCAGGGGAGGGCCGGGGCCGGTGGCACGGCCTAGGCTTTGCAGTACCGAAAGCACTCGCATGCCCACAGACCGGGAGGACCCCCGTGCGGTACCACAACTCGATCATCGACCTGGTCGGCAATACGCCCTTGGTCAAGCTCAACAAGGTCACCGACGGCATCAGCGCGACAGTGCTGGCGAAGGTCGAGTACTTCAACCCCGGCGGTTCCGTGAAGGACCGGATCGCGATGCGCATGATCGAGGCCGCCGAGGCCTCGGGCGCGCTGAAGCCCGGCGGCACGATCGTGGAGCCGACCTCCGGCAACACCGGTGTCGGCCTGGCGATCGTGGCCCAGCAGAAGGGCTACAAGTGCATCTTCGTCTGTCCGGACAAGGTGTCCACCGACAAGATCAACACGCTGCGCGCGTACGGCGCCGAGGTGGTCGTCTGTCCGACCGCCGTCGCCCCGGAGCACCCGGACTCCTACTACAACGTCTCGGACCGGCTGGTCCGGGAGACGCCGAACGCCTGGAAGCCGGACCAGTACTCCAACCCGGACAACCCGGCCTCGCACTACCACTCCACCGGTCCGGAGCTGTGGGAGCAGACCGAGGGGCGGATCACCCACTTCGTGGCCGGCGTCGGCACCGGCGGCACCATCTCCGGCACCGGCAACTACCTGAAGGAGGTCTCCGGCGGCAAGGTCAAGGTCGTCGGCGCCGACCCGGAGGGTTCGGTCTACTCGGGCGGCACCGGCCGGCCGTACCTGGTCGAGGGGGTCGGTGAGGACTTCTGGCCGACCGCCTACGACCGTGGCGTCGCGGACGAGATCGTCGCCGTGTCCGACAAGGACTCGTTCCAGATGACCCGCCGGCTGGCCAAGGAGGAGGGCCTGCTGGTCGGCGGCTCCTGCGGGATGGCCGTGGTGGCCGCGCTGGAGGTGGCCGAGCGGCTGGGCCCGGACGACGTCGTGGTGGTGCTGCTGCCGGACGGCGGCCGCGGCTACCTGTCGAAGATCTTCAACGACGACTGGATGGCCGACTACGGCTTCCTGCCCTCGGCCACCGACGAGGCGCACATCGCCGAGGTGCTGGCCCGCAAGGACGCCATCGAGCACGAGGGCATCCCGCAGTTCGTCCACATGCACCCCAACGAGACCGTCGCCGAGGCGGTCCGGGTGCTGCGCGAGTACGGCGTCTCGCAGATGCCGGTGGTCTCCCCGGGGGCCGGCCACCCCGACATCATGGCCGGTGAGGTGATCGGCTCGGTCGCCGAGAAGCTGCTCCTGGAGGGCGTCTTCGCGAACGAGATCCAGCTGGACGACACACTGGACAAGGTGATGTCCAAGCCGCTGCCCGTGGTCGGTTCGGGCGAGACCGTCACCAACCTGATGACGGTGCTGGAGAAGGCCGACGCGGCCGTGGTGCTGGTGGAGGGCAAGCCGCAGGGCATCGTCACCCGCCAGGACCTGCTGGGCTTCCTGGCCGCCCGCAGCTCGCACTGACGGCGGCTCATCGAGGCCGCCCGCCCAGGCGGCTGAGGGCTCGTCCGGGGGCGAAGTGGTACACCGGCGTCACCTGCGCGCAGCACGCGCTTAACACGCGTCGGGCATCGTTGAGGTCAACGGCAAGACGCCGAACGAGGCGACGACAACCGTCCGGGAGCGGCTCCCCGGTGGTCGTGGTCGTCTCCGGACACGTCGGACGGCCCTGACCCGGCCGGCCGTGTCCTGCCCTTCGTGCCCGGTTGCGGGCGCGGAGGGGCCCACCGCGGGGGGCGTCGTCGTCCCGCCCCTGTCCGGCTCCGGCCGGTCATCAGGGTGCGGCGGCTCCCGCGGTCGTCACCGCGCCGTTTCGGCGCGTCTCCGCGGCTCCCGGGTGGGGGAGCCCCGGCGGAGACGGCAGGGCCGGTCCCTCCTCGGAGGGGCCGGCCCTTCCCGTGCGTCCGCCCGTTCCGTGCGTCCGCCCGTTCCGTGCCCGCGGGCGCCCCGGTCGGGAACCGCCGCCCCCCGTCCCTCGGACCCGGCGTGCCTTCGGGCCGGAGCGGTTTCCCGTACGCTCGCACGCATGACCAGCACTGACACGACCGGCCAGGACGAACCGCGCTACGTCCGGCTCAGCATCGAGCTCATCGCCGAGATCACCGACGAGGGGGCGCTCAAGGCGGCGGCCCTGCAGCAGGTGACGGACGACGAGTACCTCGACGACGAGGAGCGCGCCCAGTCCGTCGAGGCCATCGAGGTGGACCCGTCGGGTTCGCTCGCGCACTTCATCGACCCGGTCGCCCTGCTCGGCGACGTCCCGGGCGTCGAGCTCGCCTCGGCGACCTGGGAGTCCGCGCAGACCGAGTTCGACGCCGAGGGGGAGGGCTGGGACGAGTACACGGTGGACGAGCCCGCCGAGTAGTCCTCACCGACTTTCGTCACGGCCCGCGAGTGCCCGGTCTGCTTTCGCAGACCGGGCATTTTGTCCATATTTGGCAGGAAGTTGAGTAGTCTCATACGATCGCCACTCGTCGGTGATGGAACCGTGAAAGGGCGGATTGCGTTTCTCTATCCGTAATGCCCGGGATGATCAGCAGGGAGAAGGCGACGTGACGGCACGGGACGGGCAGGGTCGGGCGGCCGGCGGGAACTGGAGCCGGCGCGGTGTGCTGGCGGGTCTGATCGGCGCGCCGGTCCTGCTGCTGGCGGCGTGCAACGACAGCAAGGGCGACGGCGGGAGCGCCGCCGGCCAGGGCAGCGGATCCTCGGGCGGCGGCGCCACGGGCAGCGGCCCCGCGAGCGCGAGCAGCGCGCCGAAGACCTCCGTGGCCGTCATCACCGTCACCCCCGCCGACGGCTCCACCGCCGCCAGCTTCAGTGAGCCGGTCCGGGTCACCGTCACGGGCGGCACTCTCGGCTCTGTCAAGGTCACCGACTCGACCGGCAAGGCGCTGACCGGGGAGCTCTCCTCGGACGGCACCGGCTGGACGTCCGCCGCCGCGCCCGCCAGCGGGACCAAGTACACCGTCACCGCCTCGGCCACCGACAAGGACAAGCTGGAGGCGGACGCCAACGCCGTCTTCACCACGGCCACCCCGGCCAACACCTTCGTCGGCTACTTCACCCCCGAGGACGGCTCGGTCGTCGGCGTCGGCATGCCGGTCTCGATCAACTTCAGCAAGCCGGTGACCGACCGCAAGGCCGTCCAGCAGGCGATCACCGTGACAGCCGAGCCCGGCGTCGAGATCGTCGGGCACTGGTTCTCCAGCACCCGCCTGGACTTCCGGCCGCAGGAGTACTGGGCCAAGGGCACCAAGGTCACCGTGCGGCTCCGGCTCAAGGACGTCCAGGCCGCCAAGGGCGTCTACGGCACCCAGTCCAAGGACGTCCGCTTCACCATCGGCCGCGCACAGACCAGCGTTGCCGACCTCGCCGCCAAGAAGCTCACCGTCACCACCGACGGCCAGGTCAGCGCCGTCTACCCGATCTCCGGCGGCTCGCCGGAGTACCGCACCTGGGGCGGCAAGATGGTCATCTCGGAGCAGTACCAGCAGACCCGGATGAACTCGCAGACCGTCGGCCTCGGCAGCGAGTACGACATCGCCGACGTGCCGCACGCCCAGCGCCTGACCACCTCCGGCACCTTCATCCACGGCAACTACTGGTCCCCGGCGTCGATCTTCGGCAGCCAGAACACCAGCCACGGCTGCGTCGGCCTGAAGGACGCCAAGGGCGGCCAGGACCAGGGCCTGGACGGCTACAAGTTCTACAAGAGCTCGATGATCGGCGACGTCGTCGAGGTCGTGAACTCCGGCGACAAGACCGTCGAGCCCTCCAACGGCCTGAACGGCTGGAACCTGGGCTGGGCCGCCTGGAAGGCCGGCAGCGCGGTCTGAGGCCCCGGGCGGGCCGCCGCGGGCGCCGCGGGGCGGTCCGGGGCCGTCGAACGCGACGGCCGAAACCCGCCGGACACCGGGCGGTCCGGGCGGCAGGCTGGGCGGCATGAGCGATCCCACCGCACCCGCCCCGGCCGTCCGCCCGATCGAGCCGGCCGTCCACCTCGCCCTGCTGGAACGCGACGACGCGGGGCGCCCGCCGGTCCGGTCGGTGGACCGGACCGGCGGTGCCCCGCTGCGCTGCTGCCTCACCCGGGCGCTGCCCGGCGACCGGATCGCGCTGGTCGGCTACGCGCCGCTGCGCCGCTGGGCCGCCGAGACCGGCGCCGACCCGGGCCCGTACGACGAGGTCGGCCCGGTCTTCCTGCACGACCACGCCTGCGCCGGAGCGGGCCCGGCCTGGCCGGCCGGGTACCACCTGGGCGCGCGGGTGCTACGGGCCTACGACCGGCACGGCCACATCCTGGGCGGGGTGCCCGTCACCCCCGACACCGCCGAGGCGGCCGCCGCGGAGCTGCTCGCCGACCCCGAGGTGGCCGTGGTGCACGTCCGCGCCGTGGAGTTCGGCTGCTTCCAGCACGAAGTCCGCCGGGCCTGAGGCCCGGCGCCGGGCGGGTCAGTCGCCGGTGCGGGCCACGCCGATCGGGCAGCTGGCGCCGGTGCCGCCGAGGCCGCAGTAGCCGTTCGGGTTCTTGGCGTCGGACAGGTACTGCTGGTGGTACGGCTCGGCCGGGTAGAACGGGCCCGCCGGGGCGATCTCGGTGGTGATCGGCCCCAGGCCGATCGCCGTCAGCGCCGGCTGGAACGCCTCGCGGCTCGCGGCCACCGTCGCGGCCTGGGCCGGGGAGTGGGTGTAGACGGCGGACCGGTACTGGGTGCCGACGTCATTGCCCTGCCGGTTGCCCTGGGTCGGGTCGTGCGCCTCCCAGAAGGTCTTCAGCAGCCGCTCGTACGAGACGACCGCCGGGTCGAAGACCACCCGGACCGCCTCGGTGTGCCCCGTCCGGCCGCTGCACACCTCCTCGTACGTGGGGTTGGGGGTGTGGCCGCCCTGGTAGCCGACCAGGGTCGTCCAGACGCCGGGCAGCCGCCAGAACGTGCGCTCGGCGCCCCAGAAGCAGCCCAGCCCGAAGTCGGCCACCTCCAGCCCGGCCGGGTACGGGCCGGTGAGCGGGTTGCCGAGCACGGTGTGCGGCTCGCGCAGGGTGAAGCCCGGCGTCTCCCGGCCGGGCAGCGCCTGGTCGGCGGGGACGAGCGAGGTCTTGTCGCGGTTGAACAGCACGGCCTGCTCCAGCTGGGTCGGGAACCGTTGTGCAGCTTTCAACGCTCACGGCCGCCGCCGGATTCCGGGCAGCCCCGGCGCTTTCCGGACGGCGGCGACCCTTCCGGGAGGCGCCCCGGCATTCGCCCACTACGCTCGTTGTCATGACCGAGCACCAGCTTCCCCAGGGCTTCGAGACCCTCGCCATCCACGCGGGTCAGGAAGCAGACCCCCAGACCGGGGCCGTCGTCACGCCGATCTACCAGGTGTCCACCTACAAGCAGGACGGGGTGGGCGGCCTCCGGGGCGGCTACGAGTACAGCCGTAGCGCCAACCCGACCCGGACCGCGCTGGAGGAGTGCCTCGCGGCACTGGAGGGCGGCTCCCGCGGCCTGGCCTTCGCCTCCGGCCTGGCCGCCGAGGACACCCTGCTGCGCACCATCCTCAAGCCGGGCGACCACATCGTGATCCCCAACGACGCCTACGGCGGCACCTTCCGGCTCTTCGCCAAGGTCCTGACCCGCTGGGGCGTCGAGTTCTCCGTCGCGAACTTCCAGGACCTGGCGACCGTCCGCGAGGCGCTGCGCCCCAACACCCGCGCGGTCTGGGTGGAGACCCCGTCCAACCCGCTGCTGGGCATCACCGACCTGACCGCGCTCGCCGAGGTCGCGCACGGCGCCGGCGCGCTCCTGGTGGTCGACAACACCTTCGCCAGCCCGTACCTGCAGCAGCCGATCGCGCTCGGCGCGGACGCCGTCGTGCACTCCACCACCAAGTACATGGGCGGCCACTCGGACGTCGTCGGCGGTGCGCTGGTGCTGGCCGAGGCGGGCCTCGGCGAGGAGGTCGCCTACCACCAGAACGCGATGGGCGCCGTCTCCGGTCCGTTCGACGCGTGGCTGGTGCTGCGCGGCATCAAGACGCTCGGCGTCCGGATGGACCGGCACAGCTCGAACGCGGAGAAGGTCGCCGAGCTGCTGGCGGGCCACCCCAAGGTGAGCCAGGTGCTCTACCCGGGCCTGCCCGAGCACCCCGGCCACGACATCGCCGCCAAGCAGATGAAGGCGTTCGGCGGCATGGTCTCGTTCCGCGTCAACGGCGGCGAGGAGGCGGCGGTCGAGGTCTGCAACCGCACGCAGCTCTTCACCCTCGGCGAGTCGCTGGGCGGCGTCGAGTCGCTGATCGAGCACCCGGGCCGGATGACCCACGCCTCGGTGGCCGGTTCGGCCCTGGAGGTGCCCGCCGACCTGGTGCGCGTCTCGGTCGGCATCGAGTCGATCGACGACCTGCTGGCCGACCTCCAGCAGGCCCTCGGCTGACGGTGCCTAGCCGCCCTGCCGGCCCGCCGTGTACGACTCCATGGAGTGGTTGAAGCGGGCCAGCAGGGCGCAGAACGCGCGCTGTTCCTCGGGCGCCCAGTCGGCCACCAGCCGGCGGGCCAACTCGGCCCGCCCGGCACGGACTTCGGCCAGCCGACGGGCACCGATCGGGGAGAGTGCGAGCCGTACGGCACGGCGGTCGGCCGGGTCCTGGACCCGGCCGACCAGCCCGGCCGCGACCAGCGGGGCGACCTGCCGGGTGACGGTGGAGGAGTCGACGCCCAGGGCGTCGGCCAGGGCCTTGACGTTGGCGGGTCCGTGCCGCTCCAGCCGGTCGAGCAGCAGATAGGCGGCCCGGTCCAGTACGCCCACCCCGTCGGAGCTGCGGACCTGTTCCATGCGCCGGGCGAACACCGCCAGCTGGTACTGGAGTTGGGCGTGCAGGGGGTCGGTGCGGTCGGTGGCCTGGGGCGAGGTCGTCGTCATCGCGGCTCACGATCGTCGTGCGGTGAGGGAGGCTCAGGACCAGCAGCGTACGCGGGCCGGGCGGGCCCGGGAACAGTGCCGACATCCCGGGTTGGCACTCCCGGCCGCCGTAGGCTGGCGCCATGCACAGCTGGCCGATCACCATCGACGATGTCCGCGGCGCCCAGAAGATGCTCGCCGGGGTCGCCCGGGTGACACCGATGGAGGGCAGCCGGCACCTGTCCGCGCTGATCGGCGCGCCGGTCCACCTGAAGTGCGAGAACCTCCAGCGCACCGGTTCGTTCAAGCTGCGCGGGGCGTACGTGCGGATCGCGGGGCTCTCGCCGGTGCAGCGGGCCGGCGGGGTGGTCGCGGCGAGCGCCGGGAACCACGCCCAGGGCGTGGCGCTGGCGGCCGCGCTGCTCGGGGTCCGCTCGACGGTCTTCATGCCGGTGGCCGCGCCGCTGCCCAAGGTCGCGGCGACCCGCGAGTACGGCGCCGAGGTCCGGCTGTCCGGTGCCACGGTGGACGAGGCGCTGCGGGCCGCGCAGCGCTACTCGGAGGCGACCGGCGCGGTCTTCATCCACCCCTTCGACCACTGGGACGTGGTCACCGGGCAGGCCACCGTCGGCCTGGAGATCCTGGAGCAGTGCCCGGAGGTGCGCACCATCCTGGTCGGGGTGGGTGGCGGCGGGCTGCTGGCCGGGATCGCGGCGGCGGTGAAGCCGATCCGCCCGGACGTGCGGGTGATCGGGGTGCAGGCGGCCGCCGCGGCCGCGTACCCGCCCTCGCTGGCGGCGGGTAGGCCGGTGACGCTGGAGCGCTACGCCACCATGGCGGACGGGATCATGGTCGGCCGGCCCGGGGACATCCCGTTCGAGGTGATCAACGCCCTGGCGGACGGTGTGCGGACGGTCTCCGAGGACTCCCTCTCGCGGGCCCTGCTGCTCGGCCTGGAGCGGCTGAAGCTGGTGGTGGAACCGGCCGGGGCGAGCCCGGTGGCGGCCCTGCTGGAACAGCCGGAGTCCTTCGAGGGCCCGGTGGTGGCGGTGCTCTCGGGCGGCAACATCGACCCGCAGCTGATGCAGCGGGTGCTGCGGCACGGCCTGGCGGCGGCCGGGCGCTACCTGTCGCTGCGGGTGCGGCTGGCGGACCGGCCGGGCGCGCTGGCGGACCTGCTCGGGGTGCTCACCCGGGTGGACGCGAACGTGCTGGACGTGGCGCACGTGCGGATCGACCCGCAGCTCGGGCTGACCGAGGTCGAGGTGGACCTCCATCTGGAGACCAAGGGGCCCGAGCACTGCGCGGTGGTGGTCGGGGAGCTGCGCGAAGCCGGGTACGTCGTCTCGCACTGAGCGAGCGCGCCCGGCGCCGGGCGCTTCCGGCCCCTCGGAGCGACGGCCGAGTCGCCCGCCCGGCGAGGACCGAGTCGCCCGCCTGCCCGCATTCGGGGCAGAGTGGGACAGACCACTGGAATTCGCCCAAGCGACAGCGCCCCTATCGCCCGAGGAGATGAGGCAGGCCATGGCGCCAGCCATCCAAGCCGAGAACCTGGTGAAGACCTTCGGTGACGTACGAGCCCTGGACGGCGTCAGCCTCGACGTCCCCGAGGGCACGGTGCTGGGGCTGCTCGGCCCGAACGGAGCCGGCAAGACCACCACCGTGCGCGTCCTCACCACCCTGCTCCGGCCCGATTCCGGCCGTGCGGTGGTCGCCGGGGTCGACGTCCTCAAACACCCCAACCAGGTGCGCAGCCTGATCGGCCTCTCCGGCCAGTACGCCGCCGTCGACGAGTACCTCACCGGGTTCGAGAACCTGCAGATGGTCGGCGAGCTGTACCAGATGACCGGCCGGGCGGCGAAGGCCCGGGCGCTGGAGCTGCTGGAGTGGTTCAACCTCTCCGAGGCCAGGGACCGCACCGCCAAGACCTACTCCGGCGGCATGCGGCGCCGGCTCGACCTGGCCGCCGCGCTGGTCGTCCGGCCGCCGGTGATGTTCCTGGACGAGCCGACCACCGGACTCGACCCGCGCAACCGGCTGGCCCTCTGGGAGGTCATCGAGACCCTGGTCGAGCAGGGCACCACCCTGTTGCTCACCACCCAGTACCTGGAGGAGGCGGACCGCCTCGCCCACGACATCGCCGTGGTCGACCACGGCCGGGTGATCGCCCGCGGCACCGCCGACCAGCTCAAGGCGCAGATCGGCGGCGAGCGGATCGAGGTCGTGGTGCACCGCGCCGACCTCGTCGCCGAAGCCGTCGAGGCGCTGTCCGAGTACGCCAAGGGCGATCCGGCGGTGGAGAAGAACACCCGCCGGATCACCGTGCCGGTCAGTGGCGGCGCGCGAGTGCTCGCCGACGCCATCCGCGAGCTGGACGCCCGCTCCATCGAGATCGACGACATCGGCCTGCGCCGCCCGACCCTGGACGACGTCTTCCTCTCGCTCACCGGCCACGTCACGGCGGCCGAGGACGAGGAGGGCGGCGCCGCCGGCAAGGGCCGGGGCAAGGGGCACGGCGGGCACGGCGGGGGCCGGGCAGGCGGGGACGGCCAGGACCCGGACCAGCAGGCCGTCCCCGCTGGAAAGGAACGGTGAGATGACCACTGCCACCGAGCACGCCATCGGCGGGGCGGTACCCAAGCAGCGCCGGGGCGCGGCGGCCACCCTGCACGACTCCTGGGTGGTCGCCCGGCGCAACCTGCGCCGGATGACCCGGATCCCCGAGATCGTGGTCTTCGGACTGATGCAGCCTGTGATGTTCGTGCTGCTGTTCTCCTACGTCATGGGCGGGGCGATCCAGATCCCCGGGACGCAGGCCAGCTCCGACTCGTACATCCAGTTCCTGATGGCCGGCATCTTCGCCCAGACGGTCACCTTCGCGACGGCCGGTGCCTCCGCCGGCATCGCGGAGGACATGACCAAGGGGCTGGTCGACCGCTTCCGCTCGCTGCCGATGGCCCGCTCGGCGGTGCTGGTCGGCCGGACCCTGGCCGACCTCTGCCAGACCGCCTTCACCTTGGTGGTGCTGGCGGTGGTGGCGCTGCTGGTCGGCTGGCGGATCCACGAGGGGGTGCCGAAGGCGCTCGCCGCGTTCGGGCTGCTGCTCCTGCTCGGCTACGCGTTCTCCTGGATCGGCGCGCTGATCGGCCTCTCGGTCCGCAGTCCCGAGGCGGCCACCTCGGCCGGGCTGATCTGGCTCTTCCCGCTGACCTTCATCTCCAACGCCTTCGTGCCGATCAGCTCGATGCCGGGCTGGTTGCAGGGGATCGCCTACTGGAACCCGTTCAGCGCCACCGTGCAGGCCTGCCGCAACCTGTTCGGCAACCAGGTCGGGCCGGTGGACAGCGCCTGGCCGATGCAGCACGCGGAGCTGATGTCGGTGCTCTGGTCGGTGCTGATCACCGCCGTCTTCTCCTGGCTGTCGGTGCGCAAGTACCGCTCGGCCTCGGGCTGAGCCCGGTCCGGCGGCCGGCCGCCGGGATGCCGCGAGGGCGGCCGTGGACGAGGTCCACGGCCGCCCTCGGCGTCAGGTGCGGGGGATCAGCCGTTGTGCGGCTTGGCGTCGGTGACGGTGACCGAGGCGGCCTTGCCGTTCGGCAGCTCGTACGTCGCCTCGTCGCCGACCTTCTTGCCGTCGATGGCGCGGCCCAGCGGCGACTGCGGGGAGTACACGTCGAGGTCGTCGCTGCCGGCCATCTCGCGCGAGCCGAGCAGGAAGGTCATGGTGTCGTCCTCGTCGCCGTCGAAGGCGACCGTGACGACCATGCCGGGGGCCACCACGCCGGAGTCCGCGGGGGCCTCGCCGACCTTGGCACGCTCCAGGAGCTGGGTGAGCTGGCGGATCCGCAGCTCGTACTTGCCCTGCTCCTCCTTGGCCGCGTGGTAACCGGCGTTCTCCTTGAGGTCACCCTCCTCGCGCGCCGCCTCGATCTTCTGGGCGATCTCGATGCGCCAGGGGCCGCTCAGATGCTCCAGCTCGGCCTTGAGCTGGTCGTAGCCGGACTGAGTGAGCCAGGTCACGTTCTCGCTGGTCTGGGTCACGGGTGCTCCTCGTAGGTGCTGGGGCTGTGCTGAGGGTGTGAGTCGTCAGCAGGGTGGCGGTGGAGATATCGGTCGTAACTACAAAGCAACGCCCGCTCCCGTACCTCTCGGTGCGGAAGGGGCGAAACCACGAGCCTAACAACTCCGGCCGACAAGCGGGAGAGTCGCCGGCGCGTCATTGACGACAGCATTGCGCCGAGATGTACAGGACCGGTGTGCGGGACATCCTGACGGATTCCCGCTCTTCCGATCGAATATGCGCCCGGGCGGGTCGCGATCGACGGCCGCTACTTCGCCGGCGTGCATCCCAGCAGCTCGGCGGTGGTGCCGCGGGCGGTGGTCCGCAGGCTGACCACGGCGTCGTAGTCGCCGCCGGCGGCCGGTACGGGGAAGTCGGCCACCCCGACCACCGCGCCGTTCTCGCCCTGCGAGCGGACGGTGCAGCTGCCCGCCGTGCCGTCGCTCTTGCGCACCGCGAGGTGCAGCTGCACCTCGGTGTCCGAGACGGCCTGGAAGGAGGGGACGCTGCCGTTGATGGTGGTCTCGCGGATCAGGTACGAGCCGCCCAGCCAGGCCACCAGGCCCAGCCCCAGCACGCCGCAGACCGCACCCGCCACCTTGAGGCGGCGGTCGGACTCGCGGTCGCCGCGCCGGCCGTAGCGCCCCTCGGGCAGCTGCGGGGTGGTGGTGCCTGCGCTCATCGGGCTCAGTCCTCTCCGGGAGGTACCCCCCGCGGTGGTGCCGGGGGAATGCGACGCTCCTCCAGTCCGTCACTATAGGAGGGGCACGCCCGCGGCCGGTCCGGCGGGGGCGCTGCTCGGCCGTGTCGGCGTCGTGCCGGCGGCGTGGTGAGGTCCTGCCGCGGCGCTCCCGGCGGCGGGCCCGCGGTGACGCGGCCCGAACCGAGCGGCTCGGACGGTGGGCAGACCGGACTTCGCGGAAGGCCCAGACATTGTGGAAGGAACGCACGCGTTGACTGAGCAGTTGCGACTGATGGCGGTGCACGCCCACCCGGACGACGAGTCCAGCAAGGGCGCTGCCACCATGGCCATGTACGTCGACCAGGGGGTGGATGTGCTGGTGGCCACCTGCACCGGGGGGGAACGCGGGTCGGTCCTCAATCCGAAGCTGCAGGGCAAGCCGGAGATCGAGGAGAACATCCACGAGGTCCGGCGCAAGGAGATGGACGAGGCGCGCCGGATCCTCGGGGTCCGGCAGGCCTGGCTGGGCTTCGTCGACTCGGGCCTGCCCGAGGGCGACCCGCTGCCCCCGCTGCCCGAGGGGTGCTTCGCCCTGAAGGACGTCGCGGAGGCGGCCGAGCCGCTGGTCCGGCTGATCCGCGAGTTCAAGCCGCAGGTCATCACGACCTACGACGAGAACGGCGGCTACCCGCACCCGGACCACATCATGACCCACAAGATCACCATGCTGGCCTTCGACGCCGCCGGTGACCCGGACGCCTACCCGGAGTCCGGTGAGCCCTGGCAGCCGCTGAAGGTCTACTACAACCACGGCTTCCCGATGGGCCGGATCCGCGAGCTGCACGCGTACCTCACCGAGCACGGCCACGAGTCGCCGTACGGCGAGTGGATCGAGGGCTGGGAGAAGAGCGGCCGCAAGGAGCGCGAGATCACCACCCGGGTCCGCTGCGACGACTGGTTCGAGACCAGGGACCGCGCGCTGATCGCGCACGCCACCCAGATCGACCCGGACGGGCCGTGGTTCCGCGTCCCGCTGGAGGTCCAGCGCGAGGTCTGGCCGACCGAGGACTACGAGCTGGCCCGGACCCTGATCGACGTCGACCTGCCGGAGGACGACCTGTTCGCCGGCCTGCGCACCCCCACCCTGGCCGCCGAGGCCACCGACACGCGCGACTGAACCACCCCCCGATGGCCCGGCTCCCCGTGAGCCGGGCCACCATAGAGATATGAGTGCCCCCGTGAACCTCACCCACCTCGCCGCCGAGCTCGCCCTCGACGAGACCAAGGTGACCCCCGGACTGCTGGGCTTCGTCGTCTTCGCCGCCCTCGGCGTGGCCACCTGGTTCCTGGTCAAGTCGATGAACAAGCAGTTCAAGCGCGTCGACTTCGTCGAGGAGCCGGAGGCTCCGAAGGAGTGAGGGCCGCCCCCTCCACGCGCGCGATGCGCGAGGACGGGGGCATGCCGAACCGTCTCGCGGACGCGACTGCCGCCCCGCGTGCCTCACCCGGCGGCGACTCCCGGCGTCAGACGGAGCCGCTCCGGGCGGGCCGGCGGGCGCAGCCGCGCGGGCGGCAGCAGCTCGCGGCGGTCCTGCCACGCCAGCAGCCGGGTCCGGGCCTGCGCGTCGTGCTCCTCGGCCGCCGCGTCCGCGGCGGGGCCGGTCGCGGCAGGGCCGGGGGCCGCCTCGCGCAGCAGCACCCGGACCGGGCGGTCCTCGCCGCCGGGCAGGACGTCCAGGACACGGAAGCGCGAGCCGGGCGGGAAGACCACCTCCGGGTCGCCGTCGTCGGCGATCACGGACGTCCGGCGGCCGGTGGCCGACCAGACGAGGAACTCCGTCGACGTCCCCGGGGCGAGGTCGGCCTCCGGAGTCCCGACGACCGGAGCGGGCTCCGTCAGCAGCGCCCCCCGCACGTAGAGGCGCAGCACCTCCTCGCCCGCGTCCGAGCCCAGCAGCACGGCGCCCCGGTGGTTGGGCAGCCGGCGCAGCCCGGAACCCAGGCACGCCAGGTACAGCTCCAGCGGTCCCGGTCCGCCGGGCCGGCGCGCCGCGGCCACCAACTCGGCGCGGGACGCGGGGATCCCGGTGTCGGCGTGGTGCAGGTACACGGCCGCGAGGTCGTCCTTCAGGGCGTCGCGGGGCTGTGAACGCAGCGCCGGCAGCCGCAGGGCGACCTGCTCGGCCTGGCTGGCGTAGCGGTGGAAGTGCGGGCCGAGCAGGGCCCGGAAGGCGGCCCGTTCGGCAGCGGTGGACGGCCGCCCCGAGCTGAAGGCGCCGTCCGGCGCGATGAGCCGGGGCACGGCGGGGACCTCGGCCGTGTCCTCGTCGTCGCCGTCGCCCGCGCCGCCCGGTGCGGTCGTGGGCTCGGCGGCGTGGTCGGTGGTGGTGGGCAGGATGACGGTGGGTTCGGTGTCCGGCCCGGGGGAGCCGGTGGACTCCGGGCCCGTCTCCGCGGGCACGAGCGCCGGTCCGGCCTCCGGGCCGGTGGCGTCCGTGCCGTCCGGGCCCTGCCCGGCGGGGTCGGGTGCGGGGGAGGGGCCGGTGGACGTGGCGGTCGGCACCGGCGGGGCCGGGAGGCCGGCACCGGTGGCGGGTTCGGTCGCGGGTGCGGCCGTGGGCGCGGTCAAGGGGGCGGGCGCGCGGGTGGGGCCGTTCAGGAGCAGTCCCGGTACCGCCGCGCCCGGGACGGTGAGGGCCGTCAGCAGGCCGTCCACCACAGCGAGCACCTCCGCCGGCACCGTCCGGTCGGCCGAGCCGACGATGAGCAGGGGGCGGTCCGGCCCGGGGTCGAGCAGCCGCGGGCCGTGGTCCGGCGGCGGGTCGTCGGGGCGCAGCCACAGGCCGGCCGGCACCGCCTCCAGGCGCCAGCCCGCCACCGGCGCGGGGTAGAGCGCGGGGCCGTCGGGCAGGGTGCCGTCGGGCAGGGGGCGCCAGGCGGAGGCGACCACGCGGCCCCGCCCGGGTGAGGCGGTCAGCTCGGTCAGCCACGGCTCCCAGCCGGGCGTGCCGTCGGCGGCCAGGACGCGGGCGGAGCAGCCGTCCGCGGTGCGCATCGGCAGGCCGACGGCGGCCCGGACGTCGCGGCCCAGCTCGGCCGCGAGGGCGGCGGTCAGCGCGACCAGCGCCGCGGTGGCCGCCCAGGGCGCGCTCACCAGCAGCTCGGCCGGAGCGGGCCGGACCCGGGCCAGCCGTTCGGCGACCCCGGCGGCCGCGGGCAGGGGCGCGCCGGGGTGGCCGACGACCAGGACCAGGGTGCCCGGCGCCGCCGTGGCGAGGTCCAACGGGCCGGAACGGACATCGGGGGCGGACTCGCCGTGGAGCCAGTAGCCGCCCGGCAGCTCGGTCATCAGCGGGCCCCCGCCGAGCGGGTCGCGCTCGGCGCCCGCCATCGGCGCCGGGGCAGGCGGAGGTGCCTGAGGGGCCGTCGCGGCCGGTACGGGTGTGCCGGCTGCCGGTACGGCGGGGGCGGACGCCGCCCGAGGGGCCGGCCCGGCGCTCCCGGGCCGCGGTGTCCGAGGCTCCGCCGGGTCTGCCGCCCACGCCCGGGCGGCCGTCACGTCCGCCGTCTCCGGCAGCGGCCACACCGGCCCGAGCCGGCGGGCCGGGCCGGCCGGAGTGAACAGCCACCAGGAAGCCGGCGATCCCGGCCCGGCCCCGTCGGCCAGCAGGGTCCCGTCGGGCCGCAGGGTGACGACGCCGTCCGGGGCGACGATGCCGGTGGCGGCCAGTTCGGCGATCCGCTGGGCGGGCCGTCTGCCGTCCGGCTGGGCGGTGGCCAGGCCGGAGGCCGCCAGGACCAGGATCCCGGCCCGCCGGACGGCCGCGGTGCGCGCCAGCTCCGCCAGGCTCGCGAGCAGGACGGGCTGCGCGTCGGCGGCCGCCGCCAGCACCGTCACGGTCCCGACCACGGGCGGCAGTGCGGCGAGCGCGGCAGCGAGTTCGGCGGGCAGCGCTGGCGCCGCCGCGGCCCCGTGCGCGGCCCCGTGCGCCGCGCCGGGTGCGATGACGAAGTGCGGACCCGCCTCGTGCAGCACCGCGGGGGCCGGGGCGTCGCGGTGACGGGTCAGCCAGCGCCGCACCGGCGCGGCGCTCACTGCTGCGCCCCTGCGTCCTCGTCGACGGCGGCGGTCTGCACCTGCACCGTGCGGCGCCGGGTGATGTGCAGGGCCCGCCCGGGCGGGAGGGCGCGGGGCTTGGTGTTGCCGAACAGGAAGCCCTCGCTCGGCGGGCAGGACAGCAGCACCGCCGGGGTGTTGACCTCCTCCAGCTTGCGCAGGAGCTGGTCCGAGGAGGCCCGTCCGATGCCGTTGGCGCTGCGCGCCACGATCAGGTGCAGGCCCAGCTCGACACCCTGCGCCAGGTAGTCCAGCAGCGGTGCGAACGGGTGGGCGGACATCCCGCCGGGGGAGCCGGCCACCAGCTCGTAGTCGTCGACCAGGATGAACAGCTCCGGGCCCTCCCACCAGTCCCGCAGCCGCAGCCGTTCCGGCGGGATGTCCACGCCGGGCAGCCGGTTGGCCATCGCCCGCGCCGCGCCGTCGACGATCTGACGCAGCGCGTCCACGGCGACCGCGTGCCCGAGCCGGTACTCCTGCGGTACCGCGCCCTGCAGCACCCGGCGGTAGTCGACCAGCATGATCCGCGCCTGGTCGGGGCGGTAGGCGCTGGTGATGCCGGCCGCCACCAGTTTCAGGAGGTTCGTCTTGCCCGACTCGCTGTCACCGACCACCACCAGGTGCGGCGTCTCCTCGAAGTCGTGCCACAGCGTGTCCATCGAGACGTCCTGGAGCCCCAGCGGGACGCGCAGTCGGCCCTCGGGGGCGGGCAGCGCGGAGGCGGGCAGCTGCAGCGGCAGCATCCGGACCTCGGGCGCGCGCGCCCCCGTCCAGTGCTCCGCCACGGCGTCGACCAGGTCCGCCACCCCGTCGCCGAGGTCGTCGGTGCTGCCGGTGCCGTCCATCCGGGGCAGCGCGGTGAGGAAGTGCAGTTCCTCGGCGGTCAGACCCCGGCCGGGGAGCTTGGGGACCGTCGCGGCGACCCGCATGCCGATCGCGGAGTCGACGGGATCACCGAGCCGCAGCTCGAACCGGGTGCCCAGCAGGTCGCGCAGCGCGCCGGTGACCTCGCCCCAGCGGGTGGTGCCCACGATCAGGTGGATGCCGTAGTTGAGGCCGCGCTGGGCGATCAGGGTCAGCGCCGGCGCGAGGTCGGGGAACTCCTGGCGCACGGTGTTCCAGCCGTCGATCACCAGGAAGACGTCGCCGTGCGCCTCTTGCGGCAGCTGACCTGCCGCCAGCATCCGGCGGAAGGCCGCCACCGAGTCGATGCCGAGCTCGGCGAAGCGCTGCTCGCGCCGCGCGAGGATCGCGTTGACCTCCGCGACCGTGCGCACCACCCGCTCGGGGTCGTGCCGACCGGTGACCCCGCCCACGTGCGGCAGACCGCGCAGCGCGGAGAGCGTGCCGCCGCCGAAGTCCAGGCAGTAGAACTGCACTTCGCGCGGGGTGTGGGTGAGGGCGAGCGCCGTCATCAGGGCCCGCAGCAGGGTGGACTTGCCGCTCTGCGGACCACCCGCGATCCCCACATGGCCGTCGGCCCCCGAGAGGTCGGCGGTGAGCAGGTCGCGCACCTGGTGGAAGGGCCGGTCGACGACGCCGACCGGAACGCTCAGGGTGCCGCGGCCCGTACCGCCCTCGGTGGTCAGCCCGTACTCCGGGTGCGGCGCCAGCGGCGGCAGCAGCTCGTCCAGGGTGGGCGGCACCCCCAGCGGCGGCAGCCACACCTGGTGCGCCGGCGGTCCCGCGTCCAGCAGCTTGTCGGCCGCGATGGCGAGCAAGGTGCCACCGTCCTGCGCCTCCTCCACCTGCGGCTCCTCCGGCACCGCGACGGGCTGACGCGGCGCCACGTACCCGGTGCCGTAGACGGCGACCTGCCCGGCCGCAGCCTGCTGGCGCGCGGCCGCGGGGCGCGGCGCCCGGTAGGGGCCGGAGACGTACGCGGCCTTGAACCGGGTCAGGGTGGCGATGTCGCTGCGCAGGAAACCGTTGCCGGGCTGGGAGGGCAGGTGGTAGGCGTCCGGTACCCCCAGCACGCCCCGGCTCTCCATCGCCGAGAACGTCCGCAGTCCGACCCGGTACGACAGGTGCGACTCCAGCGCGTGCATCCGGCCCTCGTCCAGACGCTGCGAGGCCAGCAGCAGGTGCACGCCCAGCGAGCGGCCCAGGCGGCCGATCATGACGAACAGATCCATGAAGTCGCGGTGCGCGGCCAGCAGTTCACTGAACTCGTCGACCACGACGAACAGCGTCGGCAGCGGCTCCAGATCGGCCCCGCCCGCCCGCGCGGTCTCGTAGTCCAGCAGCGAACTGTAGTTGCCCGCCGCCCGCAGCAGCTCCTGGCGGCGCACCAGCTCCCCGTGCAGCGCGTCGCGCATCCGGTCCACCAGCGCCGCCTCGTCGGCCAGGTTGGTGATCACCGCCGAGGTGTGCGGCAGCCGGTCCAGACCCAGGAACGTCGCGCCGCCCTTGAAGTCGACCAGCACGAAGTTCAGCACCTCCGAGGAGTGCGTCAGGGCCAACGCCAGCACCAGCGTGCGCAGCAGCTCCGACTTGCCCGACCCGGTGGCCCCGATCAGCATCCCGTGCGGGCCCATGCCGCCCTGCGCCGACTCCTTGATGTCCAGCTCCACCGGCGTGCCGTCCGCGGCGATGCCCAGCGGCACCCGCAACCGGTCGGCGATCCCGCGCCGCGCCCAGTTCTGCGCCACGTCGTGCCGGTGCAGGTTCCGGATGCCCAGCAGCGACGCCAGGTCGAAATCACCCGCCAACGGCTCCCCGGCCTCCAGCTGGTCCCCGAGCCGGTAGGGCGCCATCAGCGCGGCCAGCCGCCGCGCCGCCGGCAACGACAACGCGTCGGGCCGCCCCAGCTCGGTCACCTCGTCACGGTGGTTGCGGTCCGCGCCGACCATCGCCAGCCGGCCCTCCTCGATCCGCAGCCGCAGCCGGTGCCGCAGTGGCTTCCACTCCAGCGCCTCACCCAGGTCCAGCAGCACCGCGTTGCGCCACCCCGCCAGCGCCGCCCGGCTGCCGGGACCGGCCGGTGCACCGTCCAGCACGATCACCGTGAACGGCTCGTCCCGGCCCGGCTGCGCCTCCGGCTCCCACGGCCCGCGCGCCGCGAACTCCTCGCCCATGACCTGCTCCAGCTCCGCGACCGACCCCGCCACCAGCCGCACCGGCCCCAGCGCGTCGGTGTCCACCGGGTGCAGCGCGTGCGGCAGCCACTTCGCCCACTCCCACTGCTCCCGGTGCTCCGCGTCCGCCACCACCGCGATCCGCAGCTCGTCCGGCGCGTGGAACAGCGCCAGCTGCGCCAGCATCGCCCGCGCCAGTGCCTGCGCCGCCGCCCGGTCGTCACCGCGCAGCAGCACCTGGGCGTACCCGCGCACGTACACCGCGATCGGCTGGTCCGCGACCGTGCCGTAGGCGTGGATGAACCGCCGCAGCGCGTGCGCGCACAACGGCTCCAGGTCCTCCACCGGCTTGGTCGACAGCGGCGCCAGCCGCACCGCCAGCCGCTGGTGCCCCACCCCGACCCGCACGTCACCGAAGTCCGGGTGCGTGCCGCGCCGCTCCCACAGCCGCGAGGTGCGGATCAGCGACGCCACCGCCCCCGGCGCCGGGTGCCGCCAGGCCGCCGCCTCCTGCTGACGCACGGTGTGCCCGCGCACCTGCCTGCGCATCTGTGACAGGTACCGCAGGTAGTCCCGCCGCTCGGCCCGCAGCTCCCGCTTGCGGTCGCTGGAACCGCGGATCAGCTGCGTCACCAGCATGCCCACCGCCGACAGGCCCATCATGCCCATCGCCACGTAGCCGAGCACCCCGCCGCCCTCACCCGGGCGCAGGAACACGAACACCATCGACAGCGAACTCAGCGCCATCGGCGCCATCGAGATCACGCTCGACATGCCGCTCTGCGACTCCGGCAGGACCGGCGGCTCCTGCAACTGGATCTCGCCGTCGGGCATCGCCGGACCGGGACGCCGCGGCGGACGGTCGACCAGCACCACACTCAACGAAAGCGCTCCTCGCACCAGGGGACGGCCCGCACCGTGCGCCGTCGCCCGGGACGCACACCGTCCACCCGGACCACGGCCACCACCCCGCCCCCGGTTCACCCCGCCCGGCCCGCTCCCGCCCGCGGTGAACCAACCACCCCCCGCCATCCGTGCCACCGGGCGGGGAGTGGCCGCCCGACCCGCCACCCCCGGACAGCCCCAGGCGGCCGCGCCCTCTTCCGAGGACCAGCCACCGCCGAGCCGGCCCCGCTCCCAGGCCCCCCGGCCCGGCCGGGGCCGCGGACCACGAGGGAGAACCGTGAACGGGAGTGCCAACGGGGCCGCCGTCGCCGCACTGTGCCGACTGAGGTTCCACGCCCCCCGGGCGGTGTTCGAACTCGCCGTCCCCGCCGACATCCCCCTGGCCGACCTGCTGCCCGCCGTCCTCGCCCACGCCGACCTCGACCCCGCCGAACCGGGTCTCGACGAGCAAGGCCTCGAACACGACGGCTGGGTCCTCCAACGCCTCGGCCACCCGCCCCTGGACGAGGAACTCGGCGCCGACGCCCTCGACCTGCGCGACGGCGAGGACCTCTACCTGCGCCCACGCCGCGACGCCCTGCCCGAAGTCCACTACGACGACCTCGCCGACGGCGTCGCCACCGGCATGCGCGAACGCCCCGACACCTGGCGCCCGGCGCTCACCCACCACACCGCCCTCGTCCTGGCCGTCACCGCCCTGGCCGGCGGCATCGCACTCCTCCTCCTGCCCGGCCCGCCGCAGCTGCGCGCCGGCGCGGCCGCCATCACCGGCCTGTTCCTGCTCCTGGGCGCCCTCAGCGCCTCCCGGGCCGTCGGCGACGCCGCCGCCGGCACCGCCCTCGGCGCCACCGCCGTGCCCTACCTCGCCCTGGCCGGCGCCCTCCTCACCACCGACACCGGACCCTCCGCCACCGGAGCCCGACTCCTCGCCGGCGGCTGCGCCGGCGCCGGAGCAGCCGTCCTCGCCATGGCCGCCGTCGGCTGCTCCGCCCCGCTCTTCCTCGGCCTGGTCCTGTTCGCCCTGCACGTCACCGCCACCGGCGCCCTGCTGCTCACCGGACTGACCGCACCCGCCACCGCCGCCGTCCTCGCCGTCCTCCCGGTCGCCACCGCCGGCTTCCTGCCCGGCCTCTGCTTCCGCCTGTCCGGGCTGCGCCTGCCCGCCCTGCCCCGCAACGCCGAGGAACTCCAGGAAGGCATCGAGGCCGTCCCCGCCGCCTCCGTCCGCTCCCGCAGCGTCGTCGCCGACGGCTTCCTGACGGCCTTCCACCTCGCCCTCGCCCCCGTCCTCGCCGGGTGCCTGACCGCCCTCGCCGGTCAGGACGGCTGGGCCCCCACCGCCCTGACCTGCGCGCTGTCCCTGCTGCTCCTGCTGCACGCCCGCGGCATCGGCGCCATCCCCCAGCGCCTGGCCGTCCTCGTCCCCGGCGCCCTGGGCCCCGCCGTGCTCACCGCCCACCTCGCCGTCGGCCAGTCCCCGTCCGCCCGTCTGGTCCTGCTCGCCGCCCTGCTCGCCACCGGCGCCGTCCTGGCCGCCGTCTCGTGGACCGTCCCGGGCCGACGCCTACTGCCCTACTGGGGCCGCGCCGCCGACCTGCTGCACACCCTCGCCGCCATCACCGTGCTCCCGCTCGCCCTCTCCGCCGCCGGCGCCTACCAGGCACTACGCGCCATCGCCGGCTGAACCCGCACCGGCGGCACACCCCACGCCCGGCCCCCGCCCACGCGAGCAACCCCACGCCCCGCCACCGAGGAGAACCACGCCATGCAGTCGAAGCGCGACCAGGTGCAGGCCCACCTGTTCGTGATGGGCCGCCTCGCCACCGGCATGCTCCGCGGCGAACCCGACGCCCCCGACGCCCCCACCGGGCGCACCTCCCGCGGCATCGTCACCGGCATCGTCATCGCCGTCCTCGCCTGCCTGATCGCCGCCGTCTACGGCGTCCTCGTCCCCGGTGGCGCCACCGGCTGGAAGAAACCGGGCACCCTCGTCCTGGTCAAGGAAAGCGGAGCCCGCTACCTCTACCTCGACGGCACCCTCCACCCCCTGCTCAACGAGACGACCGCCCGCCTGATCGCCGGCGAGCAGCTCACCGTCGACCAGGTCAGCGTCCGTTCCCTGGCCGGCACCCCCCGCGGCACCCCGCTCGGCATCCTCGGCGCCCCCGACGGCCTGCCCGCACCCGACCGCCTCGCCACCGCCCCCTGGCTCGCCTGCGCCGCCCTGCGCCCCGGCCCCTCCGGCGCCCGCCGGCCCCAACTGGCCGTCGCCATCGACCCCACCACCCGCGGCACCGCCCTCACCGACAACCAGGCCCTCCTGGTCACCGCCCCCGACGGCACCACCCACCTGCTGTGGCACGGCCGCCGGCTGCGCCTGGACACCCACAACGGCGCCCGCCTGGCCCTCGGCCAGAGCACCGCCACCGCCCAGCCCGTCCCCCAGGCCTTCCTCAACGCCCTGCCCGCCGGCCCCGACCTCGCTGCCCCCGACATCGACCAGCGCGGCACCCCCGGCCCCGACCTCGCCACCCGCCCCACCCGCATCGGACAACTCTTCACCGGCCCCGGTGGCGACCCCTACCTGCTCACCTCCGCCGGACTCACCCCGCTCACCACGATGGCCTTCGAACTGCTGCGCAACGACTCCCGCACCCAGCAGATCGCCTACCAGGGCGCCGCCGTCACCCCCGCCGCCCTGCGCCCCGCCGACCTCGCCGCCCACAGCGCGCCCCCCGCGACGGCCGCCACCCCCACCACCGCCCTGCCCACCACCCCGCCCGAGCTCCTGACCGCCCCCCAGGGCCGCGACGTCTGCGCCGAGCTGCGCCCGGGCGACCCCGCGCCCACCACCGCCGTCACCCTCCTCGACGACACCGCCCTCCAGGGCCCCGCCCCCGCCGCCCAGCCCGGCGTCGAGGCGGCCTGCGCCACCGCCGACACCATCGCGGTGCGCCCCGGCGGCGGCGCCCTGGTGCGCGCGCTGTCCACCGCCGGCACCGGCACCACCCTCTACCTGGTCACCGACACCGGGGTGAAGTACCCGCTGCCCTCGCCCGAGGTCGCCAAACAGCTCGGCTACGGCGAGGTCGCCCCCCCGGGCCTGCCCGAGGCGCTGCTGACCCTGCTGCCCACCGGCCCCAGCCTCGACCCGGCCGCGCTCACCGGCGCCGCCGCCGCACCGAGCCCGGCCGGCCCCACCTGCCTGCGGTGAACCGCCGCCCCCCGCAGTTCCGTTGAGTCGAGTGAGCCCGGCAACCGAAGCCGGGCCCGGAGGAAGGAACCCCCGTGGCGGCACTCAACCTGAAGACGGACGACGCGGTCGTCCGGAGCGTCCTGGCGACCCTGGAGGGCCACATCGACACGATGATGCGCGCCGCGACGCAGGTCCAGGACGTCAACGGAGAGATCCAGCAGCACTTCCAGGCCGCGTGCAGCTCCAAGTACCAGGAGAAGATCGCGGACTGGCAGAACCGCTACCAGCAGCTCAAGAGCGCGTACCAGTCCTTCCACGGCAGCTTCGCCGCCGGCCACACGCAGGTCAACACCGCCCACGACGAGGCCCTGGCGGCCGGCGGCGGCTGGGGCGGCGCCTCCGACGAAGTCCTGAACGGCCTCAACCCCCGCTGACCCCGGCCCCCTTCAGGCCACCCGACGACCCGACCGAGAGGACCCCCATGGCCAGCATCCTGCTCAACCACGCCAACATCGATGAGGCCGCCAACGCCCTGACCCAGGCCGGCCAGGGCATGCACGCCGCGATGGACGACTGCATGGCCGCCATCAAGGCCGCCGAGGCCCAGCTCAGCGGTGACCTCGCCACCGCCGCCAACGCCTTCTACCAGGCGCTCGCCAACCAGAACAGCGCCATGAACGACGACATCATCCAGGGCGCCGACGTCCTGCGCGTCATGCACGGCCTGCTGCGCGACGCCGACAAGCGTGCCGCGGGGGGCGTCGGCTGATGGCGACGCCGCCGGAGCCCGACTACGGGCACACGCTCAGCGTCCAGAGCGACGACCTCAAGTACTTCGCTGACACTCAGCTCGGCAACTACCTGAAGGTCCTCAAGGACGACCCCGGTTTCAAGACGATGCTGTCCTTCGGCGGGGACGGCGGTGGGGACTTCACCTCCCTGCTGGTGGGCCACGGCTCGGACCAGGTGATGCCCGTCGCAGGCAAGATCAAGACCGACTTCAAGAACCTGGCGACGGGCGTGGCCACTGACCTCAAGACCCTCGGCGTCCAGATGACCGAAGCTCAGCTGAGGATCCGGCTGGCGCTGACGCTCATGGACGCCGCCCACGAGGAGGCCATGACGGCCGCCGAGATGATGGAGGTCCTCACCAAGGTGTCGACCGCCACCGCTCCCAAGGCCGGCGGGCCGAACCCGGGCTGAGCGCCCCGCACACCTACGGAGAGATGGACACCCCATGCCGGATCCGAAGTGGGAGGACGTGCTGGGCTTCTTCGCGTCAGAGGCCCAGCGCTCCGCCAAGATCGTCACCAGGGAGCAGGTCGCCGGCCCCTCGAAGGACAAGCCCTGGCTCAGCCCGATCGACAAGATGGCCTTTGACAACAGCAAGTTCTACAACGGCTCGACGACTCAGGGCGGGGTCTCGGGGATGGGCTCCCCCGACGTCTGGTGGGCGTGGAACTACACGCACAGCAACGTCAACCACCACTTCCGGATCACGCTGAGCGTCAACTACAAGGACTGGGGCAACGACCGCGACAAGCCGCTGTCCCAGTTCATCCACCAGCACGAGGACATCTTCGCCCCGCTGGGCCCCGGTGGCGCCGGCAACGACACGGTCAACCCCGCCAGCCTGCGGTACGCCGCGCAGGGCATCGCGAATGTGCGCACGTGGCTGAGCACCTGGTACCCGCGGGTGCAGGGCTGGGCGGAGAAGATCAACGGGTCGGACAGCGACTGGCAGGGCGACGCGGCCGGTGAGTTCAAGATCCTGCTCAAGCGGTACGCGCTGGAGATGGAGACCATTCGCCTCCAACTGGACAAGACCCCGTACGAGGCCGACCTCTACGCGGCGGCCGACCAGATCGGACACACCATCGGCGGCCTCCGGGACGCCCACTACCAGTGGTACGCCGGCGGGAACGTATGGCCCTCCCACGCCATCTACCAGGCCCTGTCGCAGGCCCTGACGGGCGTCGTGCCGGAACTCAACCCTGACATGCACTCCATAAAGTCGATCAGCACCCCCCTCGGCGACCCCCGGGAGCAGGGCTTCTACGACCAGCTGGAGATCAGCGCGAAGAACATCTGGCTGGCCAACGTCGAGAGGCAGCTCGACAAGAGGCGCGTCATCCACGTCGTCGACGAACGGCAGGTCGCGGAGGCCGATCCGATGCGAGCGCTGGAGACGGCCTACTCCAAGCTGGACGCCAACTTCCCCTTCGCCTACAGCAACGTGCACCTGGACCTGCCCACCGCGGCGCCGCCCGGCCCGGGGACGGGTGACGGCGGCGGCGGCGGAGCGGGCGGAGGAGCGGGCGGAGGAGCGGGCGGCGGTGCCGGTGACGAGTCCGACCTGGGCGGTGGTGCCGGCGGAGGTGGCGGCGGCGACGGCAAGGGCGGCGGCAACAACACCCACCTTCCGCCGCCGCCCCCCGTCATCAGCCCCGGCGGCGGTGGCGGTGGCGGCGGTGGCGCCGGCCTCGGGGGCGACGGCGCCGGCACGCCGATCCTCGACAAGGACCACAAGCCCGTCCTGGGCGCCGACAAGAAGCCGGTGATGCTGCCCCCGGGCGGCTACATCGGCAAGGACGGCCAGGTGTACGACGCCAACGGTCAGAAGGTGACCGGCAAGGACGGCAAGCCCGTCGTCGTCCCCCCGGGTTCGGACGTTCCGCCGGGCACCGGCGGTGGCATCTACGGGCAGAACGCCAAGGTGCCCAAGGGCTCGAAGGTCCGCGACGACGGGACGGTCATCGGGCCCGACGACAAGGAGGTGCTGGACCGCGACGGCAACCCGGTGGTGCTGCCCAAGGGCGGATCCATCGCCGGCGACGGCACGCTGCTCGACTCGACCGGTCGTCCGATCTCCGACATCTCCCAGCGCTACACCGACCGGCAGCACGCCATCGACGCGATGGTCGGCAGCGGCAGCAGCGGGGGTGGGACCGGTGGTGGTGGCGGCATCCGTCCGCCGTCCACCGGGTCCGACTGGAATCTGGACCTCGGCTCCTCCTTCGGCGACTACGGCTCCGGCGGGAGCTCGGCCTCCGCCTCCGGCGGCCTCGGATCCTACGCCGGCCTCTTCGGCGGCGCCGGGGGAACCGGCCTCTCGTCGGGCGGCCTCTCGTCCGGCGGCGGCTCGATGCCCCGGCTGGTCAGCTCCGGCGGCGGGCTGAGTCCGCAGGCCATCGAGAACAGCGGCGGGCTGGCTCCGGGCGGCAAGACGGCAGCCGTGGCGGCCGCCGAGGCCGCGGCCGCGGAGAAGGCCGCGACACAGAAGGCCGCCGCGATGGCTGCCGAGGAGCAGGCCGCGATGCGCGGCCGGTCGGTGTCCACCAGCGGCGGCGGAATGCCGATGATGCCGCCGATGGGCGGCATGGGCGGCGGCATGGGAGCGGGCCAAGGCGAGAAGGACCGTCAGCGCACCACCTGGCTGGCCGAGGACGAAGAGGTCTGGGGCACCGAGACCGGCGCGGTCGACGGTGTGATCGGCCGCTGAGCGCCCGGCGCACCGGCAGGAAGGGGCGGCGTCCCAGGAGGGACACCGCCCCTGGACAAGGAAACGGAGAAGGTATGTCGCACTCGTTCGAGGACCAACTGAACCAGGCCATGGCCTCGTTGGAGGAGCAGAAGGAGAGGCTGGCCGAGTCGACGCGCAAGATGCAGGCGATGACCGCCTCGGCGACCAGCAAGGACCGGATGGTCACCGCGAAGGTCGGCCCCCAGGGCGAGCTGCTCGCGTTGAGCTTCCACACCACCGCCTACCAGTCCATGGCCCCGGCCCAGCTGAGCACCGTGCTGAAGGACGTGCTCAACGAGGCCAAGGCCCGGATGGGTGACCAGATCACCGCCGAGATGCGCAGCTTCGAGGGTGTCGGCGAGACGCTGCGGATGGACTTCACCGGTGAGCGCGGCGACGAGGAGGGCCTGTTCGGGATCGGCGGCGGACTGGACCTGGACGCGCTGCTGGCCCCGCTCACCGCGATGCGCCCGGGCGCCGACCGGACGGTCAAGCCTTCCCGCAACCAGGAGGAATTCAATGGCTAAGACGCTGCGCAAGGAGGAGGGCCTCAAAGCGGCGTTCGCCAACTTCGACGTCGTGGCGGCCCTGGTCGAGAAGATCAACACGGAGATGGAGGACATCAACCAGAAGAACGTCAAGGCCGGCGGCGGCGACGAGATCGGCAAGCAGTACCACGAGAAGATCGACAAGCCCACGGCCGACCTGTACAGCCTGACGTCGCAGATCCGCAACAAGCTGAAGGCGATGTCCGCGCACGGCCAGGGCACCGCCGATCTCTTCGACGCCACCGACGAACACGGCGCCGGCATGGTGTGAACGGCCGCCGCTAGGGCCTGAGTCAGCCCGCCCGCCCCGCACCTCAGTACCGCCAGTCCCGCCCCCGGAGGCCCTGCGCCATGCCCCACTCGTCGATCCACGTCTCCCCGGGTGTGGCGAAGTTCTTCCACATCATCACCGGCATGCCCTGGCCGGAGAGCGACGAGGGGCTGCTGCGGGACGTCCGGGACGACTACCTCGCGCTGGCCCAGGACCTGCCGAAGCTGAGCGAGTACATCCTCGCGGCGATCCAGACCTGCAACACGAGGATCGAGGGCGAGGCCGCCGAGGCCTTCAAGAAGGAGTGGGGACGGTTCACCAGCTCGGACCCGGCCGCCGACCCCCTGCGCAACGCCGCCGGTCTCTGCACCCAGCTGGCCGAACTGGCCGGCAAGGTCGCCAACACCGTCGAGTACACCAAGTGGATGGCGATCGGCCAGCTCGTCCAGCTGATCATCGAGATCGCCTTCGCCATCGCCTGGTCCATCTTCACCGGCGGTGCCTCCCTGGTGGCGCTGGAGTGGAAGAAGATCCTGACGAGGCAGTTCCTGATCCAGCTGCTGAAGAAGCTCGCGCAGCTGATCGCCCTGCACGCCTTCGGCGGCATCGTCGGCGGCCTGATCCTGGACTCGATCATCCAGGGCATCCAGTTCAAGCGCGGTGACCGGCACGAGTGGGACACGGAGCTCACCAAGCAGGCGGCGATCTTCGGCGCTCTCAGCGGTGCGATCGGCGGGCCGCTGAACCTGCTGGGCCTGGGCCTGGGCAAGCTGCTCGGCCCCCGCCTGGCCAAGCTGTTCGTGCAGAGCGCCCTCAACGATGTGATCAAGGGGCTGGCCGGGGGAGCCCTCAAGGGGGCGGGCAAGGAACTCGGCGAGGGAGCGGCGGCCGGAGTCCTCAAGGGGATCGGCAAGGAGCTGGGCGAGGGTGCGGCGGCCGGTGCCCTCAAGGGGATCGGCAAGGAGCTGGGCGAGGGTGCGGCGGCCGGTGCCCTCAAGGGCGCGGGCAAGGAGGCCGGTCAGGGCCTGGGCCACCTGCTCGGGAACGAGGCGGCCGAGCGGTTCGCCCGGGGCATCAGCACGCTGCTGAAGGAGAACGCCCAGTACCTGTCCAAGGGCTTCAAGGCCGGGCGCAAGGTGGGCGCCGCGACCGGCGAGAAGTTCGTGCGCCAGCTCGGGGAGCTCTTCGAGAAGGAACTCGGGCAGGAACTGGGCAAGAAGCTCGCCCGGGAGATGGGCGAGCACGTCGGGAAGCAGTTCGCCCAGCACTCGCTCAAGACGGTGATGAAGGAGAGCAGTCAGGAAGCGCTGAAGGAAACCCTGGAGAACCTCGCCAAGGACGCCGGCAAGGTCGCGCTCACGCCCGAACTCAAGCTGCTGGTCGAGAAGATTCCCGAACTCGCGGGCGGCGTCAACAAGATGAACAAGATGTTCTACCTCGGGCACGTGCTGGGCAGCCAGATCGAGTCGGGCATCAACCAGTACCTCACCGAGGGCATCTACAACACGATCTACAACGGCGAGTGGCAAGCCAGCGGGATGAGCTTCGTCGGCGGCTTCATGATGGGCGGCATGCGGCACATGATCATGGGGCTGGCCTCGCCGCTGACCCTGCGGTACGCGGACTTCGTCCGCGGCCTGGAGAGCTCGCGCGTCACCCCGGAGAGCGGTGACAACTACGGATACCTCCACCCGCTGACCTTCCTCTCGGTGATCAGCAACATGGGCGGGTACTCGGCGCCGCTCCCGGTGCCCCGGCCCGGGCACATCGACCAGATCGCCGGGACGCGGCTGTCGGGCGGCGACGGTGCCTCGCTCAAGTCGGGCGCCGGCTCGCTGCCGTCCGTCCTCGGGTCCGGGAGCCACCACCCCGCGGAGAACGGCGAGGGCGTCCTCGCCGACCCCAAGGGCAAGACCAGCCACACCTCCTCGGTCGACGGCGGGTGGGACCCGAAGGCCCCCGCGCGACCGGTCGAGACGCAGTCCCGGGGCGACGGCCGGAC
Source organism: Kitasatospora sp. NPDC005751 (assembly GCF_040630835.1). Lineage (NCBI taxonomy): Bacteria > Bacillati > Actinomycetota > Actinomycetes > Kitasatosporales > Streptomycetaceae > Kitasatospora > Kitasatospora sp. NPDC005751. The sequence goes on along the minus strand of NZ_JBEXYC010000016.1, from coordinate 108,859 downwards.
GGGCGCGCCCGGTTCGTCCTCCGCGTCCCCGGCAGCCCCCGGCCACCGGGACGGCGCCGCTCCCTCACCCGCGCCCAGGACCCGAACGGGTGGCGGGCCCGAGAGCCCCGAGACCCCGAGGCCCGAAAGCCCCAGGCCCGAGAACGCCGGCGCCGGGGAGCGCGGCAGGACCGCGACGGCGTCCGCGGACGCCAACAACCAGGGCAGCACGAAGCCCCAGCCGCAGGCGCCCGCGCCCGACCCGGCGCGCCGCACCACGGTCGTCGACGAGCACGCCGAACCGCCCCTGAGCGAGCCCAGGAACGCGACGGGCGGCCCCGGGGGAGCGGGCGGACGAGCGGGGACGGACAACGGCCCGCAGCCGCAACCGCAGTCGCCCGCGAACGGTGACCGGAGCACGGCCCCGGTGCCGCCGCCCCTGCGCACCAGCACCGACGGCCCCGGCGACGCCACCGCGCCGACCCCGCCCGGCCGCCTCGACCCGAACCGCCCGGACGTACCAGCCGAGGGCTCGAAGACCCCGGACCCCAAGACCCCGGACCCCAAGGGCCCGGAGCCCAGGACCCCGGACGTGCCGGTCGCGGACCCGAACCGCCCCGCCCCGAACGGGCCGGTGCCGCCCGCCACCCCGCCCCGCGCTCCCAGGCCCGACGGTCCCACCGACCCGCACGACCCCGACGGCCCGCCCGTCCCCATCACCACCCACACGCCCTCCGGCCACGCCTACCACCGGGTCGACGCACCCGAGCACGCCAAGGTGCCCGTCGGCGACGAGCGGCGCACGGCCTGGCAGGACAAGCAGCAGGAGCTCGCCGAGCGGCACGACACCGTGCTCGCCGAGGCCGAGGCGAAGGAAGCCCTGCACAGCGAGGTCGAGGAACACCTCATCGAGGGCCACGCCGAGCTGCCCCGGGAACTGCGCGCCCTGACCGGCCCGGGCACCGAGGCGTGGCGACGCACCGCCGCCGACGTGCAGAGCGACATCGAGGCCCGCCCGCACGAGCGGGAGGAGATCCTCGCCGGCGCCGCCGACCGCCTGGAGCTGGCCGGCGCCCGCGAACTCGCCCTGCGGATCGCCGTCACCCGCTTCGACCACCTGCTGACCGAGCGCGGCCTCGACCCGGCGGCCACCGGTGGCGACCACCCGAGTGCGGAGATCCGCCGGGAGGTCTCCGAGCGCTTCCGCTCCGACGCCGAACGCGACATCTCCCAGCTGTACGCCACCCGCGCCGATCTCACCCCCGAACGCAACGCCCTGGCCACCCGGGCGCTGGAACACCGGCTGCGCCGGGCCGCCGGGGACCTGGAGGTCCGGCAGGCCCGCGCCACGCAGACCGCGCGCATCGAGCGGGCGGTGGAGGACGCCCACGCCGACTGGAAGCGGGAGAACCTCTCCGAGTCGGACCGCGCGCTGCTGGACGCGCTCGGCGTGCCGAAGGACGCCCGGGTGTCGGAGGAGGCCCGCGACCAGGTCGCCGAGGCCATGCGCGAGCGGCTCGCCGAGGTCCACGGCCGCCACCAGGAGCGGACGGCCCTGGACGCCGACGAGAACGGGCCGGGCACCGGCCGCCGGGACGAGGACACGTTCCTGACGATCGAGGACGAGAACGGCGACGACCTCGTTCCCTCCGACCCCACCCGCAGGGGAAAGGACAGGCTCGAGGCCGACTTCCGGGACGTCTTCGAGAGCCACCGCGGCGGCCTGTCCCACGACTTCACCGTCCAGGCGGTCCGCGAGACCGTGCTGAACCGCTCCATCGACGCGGTGAAGGACGCGGCCGGGGCCTGGAAGACCAGTGCCCCCGAGCAGTTCGGCGCCGAGGCGCTGAGCGCACTGGGCCTGGCCGCCGGCCCGTCCGAAGGCGCGGTGGCCGCCGCCCGCGCCCAGCTCGCCCGCCTCACCGACCGCGCGGTCACCGAGCACACCGCCGCCGATCGCGACCCGGCCCGGCTCAAGGAGGAACTCGACCGGCTGACCGACCCGGCCGAGATCAACCGCCTGCTGGCCCTGCACGGCGCCCGCGAGGAGGCGCTGCGCGCCGCCGAGGACACCGCCCGCACCAAGGTCCCGCACGACCTGGGCGGCCCCGACACCGCCGACGGCAGCGGCCACGGGACGGCGACGGCCGCCTCCGTCGAGACGGCCCTGGGACGGCCGGCGCGCGGCAGCCGCACCGACCGCTCCGAACCGCCGGCCTCCGCCGCGGCCCGGCGCGTGCGCGAGGGCTACACCGAGCGGATCCGCGCCGCGTTCGAGGAGAACTTCCGCTCCCTGCTGCGCGACGCGGACGCCGACCACAAGGCCGGCCTGCCCGAGCGGCTGGAGCAGTGGCGCCTCGAACGGGAGCGGCTGACGGAGGGCCTGGACCGGCACGTCGCCTTCGAACGCGCCGTACTCCCCGCCCGCGAGCACGCCGCCGCCGGCTACGACCGCCTCGCCGAGAGCCGCAAGGTGTCGGACGAGACCGTCCAGGAGCTGAAGACCCGCTACGGCGGCGAGTTCTTCGACGCCTACAAGGACCACTGGGGTCCGGAGGACCTGAACGGCGAGCACTGGCGCGGCCACGAAGCGGCCAACGAGAACGTCTTCGGCCGCCGCCCGTCCGAGGAACGGCCCGAGCCCAGGCCCGAGGCGGAGACCAAGCCCGAGGCGGAGACGAAGCCCGAGGCGGAGACGAAGCCCGAGGCCGAGACCAAGCCCGAGACCAAGCCCGAGACCAAGCCCGAGCCGAAGCCCGAGCCGAAGCCCGAGCCGACCCCCGTACCCGGGCCGCTCACCCCGTCCGGCCCCCTCGTCCGTCCCCGGGACAGCGTCCGGGAGCCGTCCTCGGGCACGAAGCGGGACGAGGTCCGGCCCGAGGGTCACGAGCTCGCCGAGCAGGGCGACCGCCGCCCTCACGCCCCCGCACCCGAGGACGGGGGGCCCGCGACCGCCGGGCCGTCGCAGGAACGGGCACGCCCGACGCTCCTGACGACCGGGCAGGACCACGAGGGCACCGGGTCCCGCCGTGAGGTGCAGGAGCCGGTACACCAGGTGCCGGCCGGGAAGGAGCGTCAGGCCACCGAGGACGCCGTCTACCCGGTGGCGCAGCGCACGCCCGCGCAGGCCCCGCCGCCTCCGCCGCCCCCGCCGCCGGGCGGTCCGTTGGCACCCCCGGCCCAGGGCGGTCCGCCGCCCCCGCCGCCGCCGGGCGGTCCGTTGGCACCCCCGGCCCAGGGCGGTCCGCCGCCCCCGCCGCCCCCGCCGCCGCCCGGTGGCCCGTTGGCGCCTCCCGCGCCGGGTGGCGCGGGGCAGCCCGTCGCCGTGCCGTTCGTGCCGGTGCCCTCGCACGGGCCGGTCCAGGAGATCCGGGAGCAGCACCGCGCCGAGGACGAACAGCACCTCGCCGCACTGCCGCCGCACACCGGTGGGACGCCGACCGTGTCCCCGGCCGACGCCGCACTCGGGCATCAACTGAGCGAGCGCTACCCGCGGATCAGCCTGGTCGACCCGGGCTCACCCGGCAGCGGCCACCAGGTCGCCTTCCTGCGAGTGCTGGAAGGCCTGGCCAGGATGGGCTATTCCGGCGAGGTCCACCTGACGTTCGCGCGCGGCAAGGCGCCGTTCTACGCCGAACGGCTCGGCCGTTCGGCCGACCTGGCGCACCCGCGGCGCTCCTACGAGCTGTTCCACAGTCCGTGGACGGGCGTCCACCAGGGGATGCGGGTGACCGCACACCCGGCGGGAGCGCCGCTGGACGTCGCGTACAACCCGGTCGCGCGGCGGATCGCCGCCGACGTGGAGACGTACTGGAAGTACTTCGCCTGGAGCGGGGCGAGGCCCGAGGGGGCCTGGCTGGACTCCAGCAGGCCGAGCGCACCCGTGCGCAGCCGGTACCTGGGCGACAATCCGCAGATCCAGCAGGACTTCCGGGACTCCGTCACGAGGGAGGACAACCGCGACCGGCCGATCAGTCCCGACCAGCACCTGACCTCCGACGTCCTGACGGCCGGCGCCCAGTCCTCCGGGCAGGGCCGGACGCTGACCGTCTTCGCCGCCCTGGACGCTCCGCACGGCGGGGACACGGCCGGCTACTTCGAGCAGAACCTGACCTCGTCCCTGCGGGAGATGACCGGGGAGCAGGATCCGGACGTCCTGGTCCTGCAGCCCTTCCTGTGGGACAGCCACCCCCGGCAGATCCGCCGCGGGGACGACGTCCTGGCGGAGCTGTGGCACGACCAGGGCGCCACTGTCACCTACCCCTTCCGCCCGCAGCCCGTCCCGGAGGACCTCCCGGGCCACGTCCGCGACCACTGGCCGGCGGCCACCGGCGCCGACGACCCGGTTCCGGACCTGGTCGCCGACCTCCTGCGGCGCGCCCAGAACAGCGAGATCCGGCTGGCCACCGCCTACTACGGAGACTCCATCGACGGCACGGTCCGCCACCGGGACATGGCCGCCCGGATGGAAGCCGCGCTGCGGGATGTCCCTGGCCCGCCCCGTCCGTCGGTCGTGGTCCTGCTGGGAGCCGGGCCGAACGAGCGACAGGACCCCGCGGAGCTGCTGGCCGGCCTCCGGGGCCTCTCCGACGCGCCGTCCGACGACCGCGGCGCCCACCAGCTGCGGCTGGGACGCGTGGAGCCGGCGGTGATGGAACTGTTCGAGCGCTACTCGACCCTGGTCGTCACCGAGGGCGCCAACACGTGGCAGGAGATCCTCACCCTCGCCACCCCCGGCATCTCGGCCCGCCCGGGCGGCGAGACCCGCCCCTGGACGCTGGCACCGAACGGCACCCAGTCACAGGGCGGCCACCGGATCGGTGAGGCCTCCGCGGCGCTCGCCACCGGGAACACCGCGGAGCTGGCCGCGTTCGTGCACGACCTGGACAACCCGACCGGCGAGGTGCGCGAGTACCTGGACGCCTGGCGCGAGTCCCTGAGCGCCGACGCCAACGACCAGTTCCGCAGCGCGGTCGAACAGCTCCTCGGCCAGCCGGAGCCCCCGGCCGGCGGGAACTCCGGGGCGGCGACGGCGGTGCACCAGCCCGCCCAGGCGCCGGCCGGGCCCGTCGCCGTACCCCCGCCGGTGCGGGAGCCGGGGCCGGTCGCGCCGCCGGAGGGCGCGGGCACGGTGCTGCCCGCCTCGTCCTGGGCCGACATCCGCACGTCGGCGCCGCCCGCGCGGATGGAGACGGTGCGTTTCGACCCCCTGGTGCGCGGTCAGGGGGGGCCGGGCGCCATCGCCGGGCCCGGGGTGCGCGAGCAGTACGAGGCCCGGCAGTTGAGCCTGGGCGGGCTGCACGGCGCCGACACCACGATCAGCTACGACGCGCGGCGCTTCGAGGTCCGTCCCGGGCACTGGGTCACCGAGTTCACGCTGAACCTGCACCTGCAGGGGCCGGACGGCCGCCCGCTGCCCGCGCACGAGGCCACCCGGATGCTCGACCGGGTCCGGTCGGTGGTCGACGAACGCTTCAACGAGCGATTCCGCCTGCCCGGCGGGGACCAGGTGCACCTGCGGGTGGACGGCACGCCGGACGCGGCCGGCGCGCACCAGACGGTCACCGTGGTTCCCGGTCGCGAACGCAGCGACCAGTTCACCTGGTCCGACGAGAGCCCGCCCGGTGTGCTGCTGCACGAGGCGCTGCACTACCTAGGCCTGCCGGACGAGTACGTCGAACCGGCGGCGAAGCCGGGCGACGCGTTCGCACTGCGCCGCCGCGACCGGTGGGCGGGCGAGAACGGTGTGATGGGCACCTCGGCCCACCGGGACGACTTCACGGTGCTGCCCCGGCACCTGGAGCGGATCGAGGACGTCCTGCGCTCGGGCCCGGTCCTGCGTGACCTGCCGCTCGGGCAGGAGCGCCCCCGCCCGGAGACGGTGGACGCGCCACCGACGCAGCGGCACCCGGAGACGGTCGAAGCGCCGCTGACGCAGCGGCACCCGGAGACCGAGGGCTCCGGCGCGCTGACCCCGACCGGCAGCGCCACCCGCGCCGGCGAAGTCGCCACCAGCAGGGCGCCGAACGCTCCCGCCCCGGTGCACGAATCACGCGTGAACGTGCTGGACGGGGGCCGGCTGTACCACGTCGTCGATGTGCCGGGCGACGGTGACTGCCTGCTCCACGCCGTCCTCGCCGGCGCCCGTGAGCTGGCCGGCTGGCAGCACGGCGACCTCACCGTCGACGGGCTGCGCGAGCTGGCGTCGCAGTGGTTCCGCAGTGACGCCGGCGCCGTGCTGCGCCACAACGCCGACAACACCGGCCAGCGGCCCCAGGACCGTCTGGAACCCGACGAGCGGACCCGGACCTGGCAGGTGCGCCGCAACCCCGGGGACGAGCCGTCGACGCTCTCCGCCGACCAGCTCGGGAACCTGCGCATGAGCGACCTGTACGACATGGGGCTGCGCAACCGGTCCCTGTGGAACACCTCCTTCTACGACCAGGCGCCGGTCATCATCGCCCACGCCCTCGGCATCCACCTCGTGGTCCACCAGGGGAACACCCGCGCCGCGTACAACTCCGACGTGCAGGGCCGCGAGGTGCACGTCTACCGCGATCCCGGCGAGGGCCTGGCCGCGCACTACTCGGCGCTGCGCCCCGACACCCGGGCGCCGGTGGCGGTGGAGACCACCCGTCCCGTCGACCCGCAGGTGGCGAAGGAGCTGGCCGGCCGCGTCAAGCCGGACATGGTCGTCGTCACCATGGAGCCCGGGCAGCCGGTCTTCCGGGTGACCGATGCCGTGACGCTGCGGGGGTACCTGATCCAGGGCAAGATCGGCGCGGTCAAGAACAAGGAGGGGTGGTCCCAGCTGGGGCCCGGGCTCTACACCGGCCACGACTTCGGTCACGCCGCCGCCTACAGCGACACCCTCTCCAACCTGCCGGTGGTCATGGAGTTCGCCCTCTCCCGCGGGGCCACGGGCCTGAAGGTGGAGAACATCACCCAGAACTGGACGGACAAGGAAGTTCCGCAGACGCTGGCGAAGTACGACTTCCTCACCGACGGGACGCAGTTCAAGTTCCACCCCCGCTTCTACGACGGCCTCCTCCGGGAAGGGACGCAGCCCGCGGACAAGCAGAGCGGCCTGCGAATCGCCGGTCTGAAGGTGAAGGAGGGCGAAGCGCTCTGGAACCACTACCGGACCGAGGACTTCGTCCCGGAGTTCGACGGCTACCTGATCAAGGCGCACCAGGACAAGGCGGCCCAGCACCCGCGGAGCCAGGACATGCCCGGCCCCGTCCGCGAGCCGGATCCGGTCCCGATGAACGCCGTCCTGGACGCCGCCCCGCCCGCCTCGCCCGGGGACCTCAGGCGCATCGCCTACCGCGAGCACGCCGAGGCCTTCGAGCGGCGGCTGGCCACTCACCTGCTCCAGCGCGAGGACGTCCAGCGCGAGGTCAAGAAGGTCGTGGACCTGGCCTGGGCCATGACCACCGGCGACAAGGACAAGGTCAAGTTCGGCTCCAGGAGCACGGGCACGACCGGCATGGTCGGTACCGACCGGCACCTGCTGCAGGAGGTCGTCGACCGCGGCAACCTCCGGGAGCGCATGGCCCTGCTCTACAACGGCTACACCTCCAACCACTTCGCCAAGCTCGTCCGACAGCGGCAGCTGCCGCGACCGGAGCAGCTGACGCGGGAACGGGCGGACCGCCACGACATCGGTGCCGAGGTCGTCAACCCGTTGACCGCGGAGATCAAGAAGGTCTACGGGGAACTGCTGAAGGGGCCCGTCGGCGAGTCCGAGCAGGAGGCACCATTCGGATCGTTCCGCACCGACGAGCCGTACGGGCCCGTCATCGACAGCATCCGGGAGAGCCACGCCGGACTCCGGAGCCAGCAGATCGGGGACTGGAACCGCAAGAAGACCGTCGAGGACGCGCAGAAGGCGGCGGAGCGCCGGGCCAGGAGCATCCTCGAAACCGACCGCAACCCCCTCGACGTCAACCCGCCGCTGGGCCGGGGCGAGTGGTACAGCGCCGTGGACAAGGAGGGCCGGCTCGGCTGGCAGCCGGGTGCCAAGAGCTTCCACTACAAGCTCGGTTCCAAGTTCCAGCAGGACGCCCACGACAGCGGGGGACTGGTCGTCAGCGGCACCTCCGGCACGGCCTTCGGGATGCTCCAGGCCGTCAAGGAGCTCGCCAGGACGAAGGAGGGCAGAGCGGCCCTCGACAAGATGAAGGCCGAGCCCGTCGACTTCGAGCTGTTGAGGCTGGGGCTGCTCGGCTGGATGGTGGAGTCGGACGACCACACCTTCCACGAGATCATGACCGGTTCCCGCTTGTTCTCGGAGAGCCTCACCCCCGAGGAGCGCGCGGATCCGAACCTCACCAGGACGGACCTCACCTACAGCGACACCTACCACCGCTACCGCTTCCTCGCACCGCTGACCGAGCAGCACCTGCGCAGTGAGGTGGCGCCGGAGGGACGCTTCCCGGACGAGCACCTGGTGGGGGACTGGTCACTCGACGACCTGGCGCCCCATGTCCCGGCGCCCGACTCCCCGGCCGCCGATGAGCACCCCTCCGACGCCGAGCAGCCGACCCGGGAGGGCGACACCGGTTCCGCCGGCAGCCTCCGGCAGCCGGCCGCCGCGCCGCCGGCCTCTGCCGACCAGGCCGCGGTGGACCTGGCCAGGCGCCACCTCGGCGCCGCAGCCCAAAACCCGGCGCTCCGCGAGTTCATGGGGCGGATCAAGAACGGCGCGTTCACGAGCAAGCGCGACGACCAGGGCATGCTCCGGATCCGTGAGGGGGAGCGGTACGAGGCCCTGCTCGGAGACGTCCAGAGGTTCCTCGACCACGCGCAGGCGATCCCCCCGGCTGGGGCGCAGGAGGCGGGGGGAGCCCTGCGTCTGTACCGGGCGGTGCGGATGGACCCCCAGGGCCGCGAACGGGACGTCTTCACCGAGCTGCTGCCGTCGTCCACCTCCTTCGACCGGGAGTTCGTCCAGGACTGGATGTCGAACGGGGGCGGCGCCGACAACTACGCACTGTTCGAGATCCACGTGCCGCAGTCCCATCCCATGCTGGCGCTGTCGTTCCCGCCGGGCCACTCCAGGGCCGATGACCCGGAGCCGGTGAATGAGAAGCAGTCCGAGGTGACGCTCGGACCCAGCCGCCTGACGGTGATCGCGCGGGAGGAGGACGGCCGCTTCCACGTCATCTCGGCGGACGCCGAACCCCTCTCGGTCGACGACATCCGGACCGAGGTCGAGAACTGGTCCAGCGACATGTCGATGCCGGACGCGTTCCAGGCGTTCACCCGGTTCTTCAGCGAGTCCTCGCTGCGGGCCGCCTACCCCTTGGACCTCAAGCCCCACCACCGCATCACGGAGTCGTGGTCGGCGGACGGCCTCCAGAAGACCGTCCGGATCGAGCACCCGCACGAGGCGTTGAGCGGACAGTTCCTGGAGGTGACGATCAGCCACCAGGACGAATCCGTCTCGCTCCTCTGGCGTTCCAGCGAAGACACGCCGCCCGACGGAGGCGAACCCTACAGGCGGGACCCGCTGGTCTACCGCGCCGCGACCATCGGCGACGTGAGCGGGAGCCTTCGCGAGCAGAAACTGGCCACGAACCCCAGCTTCGAGTCGATCGACCTCCCGTACGACTGGTTCGATTTCGACGGGGAGTTCGAGACGCAGGACGCACCGAGCGTCCTCGACCACGGCTCCGACCGGCATCAGCCCTTCACCGAGGGCGAACTGGTGACCCACGCGATCGTCGGCGAGGACGGCGTCAACGTGGGGCGTTCCTTCCACACCGGGGAGGATTTCGGCCTGCGCCGGGAGACGCACCTGAACTTCCCCTCGGAGCGGACGGCTGCCGAGAACCAGGTCGCCAACCCGGACTTCGCGCCGCAGCGGGCCGTCCGCCCCGACGGAGGCTTCGACTGGGCGGCCGTCCATCGGGGCGAGAACAAGCCCGGCGAGCGCGACGGCGACGACGCGGACGTCCAGGTGCCGTGGGATCCGAAGAGCAAGCCGTACTTCGCCAACCTGCACGGCGCCGGGAACTGGTTGAAGGTCGCCGTGCGCACGCCGGCCGGCACGGAGGGCTACAAGTCCGTCTCGTACCGGGACTTCGGCGGCATGCTGAACCGCCGGGCGAGCCTGTCCGCCCGGGCGGAGGAGTCGCCGGTCGTGCTGCTGGCGTGCGAGGCGGGCCTGTCCCGCGTGAACCTGGGGCTGATCGCCGACGCCACCGGGCGCACCGTGCACGCGACGACCGGCAAGACCTACGTCGCCAAGGAGGCCGACGGCAGCGCCAGGCTGGTCCAGCTGCGCCGACCCGGCCAGGACCGCCCCGGGTTCGTCACCGTCCACCCCACCGGCAAGGACACCGGCGGCGACCCGGGCACGGCCGCTCACCGCACCGTCACCGAGACCACCGCCGCGCACGGGACCGACGAGAACACCCCCACCGTCCGCACCGTCATCGACGCCCACGACGAGATCACCGTCCTGGCGGAACACGGCGGGAGCACCGCGCCGGCCGCCCAGGACGGGAACGCCCGGCCGCCGCTCGACGGCGGGCCGATGCGCCTGACGGACCACCCGTCCGACGTCCCGATGCGGATGCCCGGCCCGGACGCCGTGGACCCGTTCCGGGCCGGTGCCGAGCGGGAGCAGCTGGGCGACCTGCGCCGGCGGCTCGCCGACCTGCCCGAGGGCAGCCCCGAACGCCGGCAGCTGCAACGGGAGATCGACCGGACGCAGGAGAGGCTCCGGTCCGCCTTCACGACCTTCCTCGACCACGACGGGAGCGACCTCGCCGCCGCCGCGCGGGTACGCGAGGAGGAGATCGCAGGGCTGCGGACCCAGACGCCGACCCCGGGGACCTGGCAGGAGGACCACCGGCGCCGGCAGCTGGACACGCTGGAGCTGGAGGTCCGCGAACTCCAGGCCGAACTCGACCGCCACGCCCTGGACGCCGAGTCCAAGCAGCGGATGGTCCCCAGCGCGCGGGACCTGGCACTGGTGGCGCACCTGCGGGAGCCGCAGAAGCACCCACTGGAGGATGGGGCACACGAGTCGGCGCTCCTGGACCGCCTCACCGGCGCCCGAGTCGACTGGACCGCCCTGCACCCGGTCCAGGCGGCCGCCCTGGTCATGGTCGAACGCAAGGCGATGGCCTTCGAGCAGCGCGACCGCGCCCTGCTCACCGAGCGGCTGACCGCGCCCACCGGCGAGTGGCGGTGGGCGGCGAAGTACCCCCGGGACACACCCGAGGCGGTCGACCGGCTGATCACCGACGTCGAGAACCACATGCGCGACACCATGTACATCGCCACCAACTTCCACTTCGACCAACCGCTCAACGCCAACCGCCAGACCACCTTCGGCGCGTCCGGCCGCGGCTTGGGCGGGTGGGGATCGAAGTCGAAGACCCTGCTGGACAAGCTGATGGCCGACAAGCAGGGGCTGTTCCGCAACGCCTGGGAGACCGGCGCCTCGCAGGCCGCGGTCGTCCCCTCGCGCCGCGGCGGCGTCGAGGAGCACTTCGGCTACGCGCCCGCTCTGCGCCGCAGCCACGACACCCGCCACCTCTACCAGGACACCGGCAGCGACGACAGCCGGTTCAAGCCCGCGAAGGACGACCGCGGCCTGCTGCCCAAGTACGGGGCGCTGGTCTCCGACCTGCAGCCGTTCGGCGTGGCACGCCGCTACGGCGCGTTCGCGCTGCACTGGTCCGACGACATCCGGGGCCGCGTCACCCACACCCCCAACGACTCCTGGACGGCGCGCGAGAAGGGCGCCCTGTCGGTGACCTCCGACTCCCACCTGCTGCCGCTGCTGCTGTGGGGCGAACCGGCGATGGTCGAACGGGTCTTCGGCGAGGCGACCGGTTTCCGGCACGACCCGGACTTCGGCGCGCGGATGCTCACCGAAGGCATGGACACCAACAGCTACTTCGAGACGCAGATCCACGGCCCGCTGTCCTGGCGCGACCTGCGCCACGTCGTCATCAGCCACCAGCGGCCGAGCGACACCCCCGTCCCCCGGCGCGACCAGCAACTGCCCACCCGGGAGCGGGCCGAGGAGATCGCCGACAAGCTCCGCGCGTTCGCGGCCAAGAAGGGCCACACCTTCACGGTGGAACTGCGCCCGGCCGGCACCATGCCGGAGCGCAACCGCCCGCAGGACGTCCTGGTCCCCACCGCCGCGCCCGCCCCGGCCCCGCAGCCGCACCCGGGCGCCGGCACCGGCCTGACCACCAGCGGCGACGACCAGGTCCACAGCACGGCCGAGCAGCTCGTCGGCCAGCCCGAACCCCCGGCCGGCGGGAACGCCGGCGCGACGACGGCGGTGCGCCGGCCCGCTCAGGCTCCGCCGGTTCCCGAGCAGACGCCGCAGGTTTCCGAGCAGGCCCCGCCGCTGCCGCCCGCCGTCCAGCCGCCCGCCGTCCACCCACCTGCCGTCCTGCCCCCCGCCGCGAACCGGGACGTCCCCGCCACCCGGACGGGCCTGCGGATGGCCTCCGGCTCGTTCGTCGGGGACGAAGGACGGAACAACAACCGCCCGGCCGACGTCCTGGCACTGACCCGCCGACTGGAGGACCTCGGCGCCGTGGCACCGGACCGGGCCGAACAGGTCCGGCAGGACGCGGAGCCGTTGCAGCGCCGTATCGAGGCCCGGGCCAGGAACCGCAACGCCCCACCGCTCAGGCTGCCGGTGCCCCCGGCGACCGTCGAGCCGCTCGTCCGGGCCACGGCCGAACACCTCGCCTCGCCGCTGGTACCCGAGCACGCCGGCGCGCTCGGCCTGACGCTCTCCGCCAGTGTCGGCCCCGGCGGTGCCAACCACCGCGCGGACGTGACCGCGGTGGGCCGCAGGCTGCACGACCTGGACCTGCTCGCCGGCACCGACCGCGGCGCCCTCGACCACCCGGCCGACGGCGGCGCACTGCCACCGCCCGTCCTGGACGCCCTCCTGACGCTGCGCGCGGACCACCTGGCCGGCTGCTTCGACCTGCCCGCCGCGGAGGGCGGCCGGCAGCTGGCGCAGGCCATGCACGGCCTGTCCGAGCGCGGGGTCGTCCTGGACTGGCGTGCCTCGGGCGCCCTCGACCTGGAGCGCACCGCCTTCGCGGACTGGGCGCTGGAAGGCCCGGCGGATCAGCCGCCGCCGTTCGCGCAGGACACCACGCTCAACTGCTGGGAGTCCGTCCTGCTCACCGCCCACACGGCCGGGCTGATCAACTGGGACCGGATCCACGACCTCTACGCGGCCGACCTGACGGGCCCCCAATGGACGGCCAACCTGATCGCCGGCCTGCTGCCGCACACCAGGACCACCTACGACGCGAACGATCCGCACACGCCGCTCCCGCGTGCGGGCGACATCGTCGTCTTCGGTCGGGGCGACCACGTCGCCGTCGCCACCGGCCGCACGGACGAGCACGGCGCGCCGCGCCTGCTGAGCTTCGGCGTCAGCCCCACGGACGACCCGGCCGAGGTCAACCGGGTGATCGAGCTCAGCGCGCCGGACCTCTACGAGGGCCCCGCCGAGTTCGGACCCGGCCCCTGGAGCGAGCGCCCGGCACCCGACCAGGTGGCGTCGCAGGATTCCGCGCACCCGGAGGCCGCGCTGACGACGGTGCCCGACGCCGGGCACTTCGGTCCTGGCCCCGAGCACACGCCGGCCGCGGACCCGCCGGTCACCGGCCGCCGCGGCGAGCTGCGCGAGGCGCTGGTCCACCACGAGGCCTCGGGCGCCTACCGGCTGGACGACCCGGCGGTCGGCGAGCAGGCCCGCCGGCGGATGGCCGGGACGCTGGACCGCTTCCCCGCCGACGAACGCTTCCTCACCGTGGCGATGCACACCGGCCCCGACGGCGTGCCGCGCTGGCAGAACACCCGGGTCACCGAGGGCGAAGTCGCCGACCTGCTCGCCTCGTTGTACGAACAGCGGGCCTGGGACGGGAACAAGCCGGTGCAGCTGGTGGCCTGCTCCTCGGCCCGCGAGGGCGAGACGTCGTTCGCCGCCGGCGTGCTGCGGGAGCTGCGCCTGCGCCTGCCCGGCCTGGACCTGGAGGTCTACGCCCCCAGCGGCCTGGCCTGGTTCGCGCCCCCGGTCTCGGGGCCGTTCCGCAGCGACCCGCACGGCCCCGGGGCGCTGGTGGTCGCCCGGCAGGTCGCCTTCGACAGTGCCGGCCGTCCCGTCCTGGTGGAGGGTGGCGGCTGGGTGAGCCTGACGGCCCCGCGCGGCGCGTCCCCCGACGCCCCGCCCGTGGTGCGCACCGTCGGCGCCCACCTGCCGGTGAACGGAACCCTCCCGCCGCGCTCGACGCCGGCGCCCGAGGGCTACACCGTGATTCCGGACCGCTCCGCGCCGAACGGCGACCGGTTGGCGTCGCACAGCGACGCGGTGGCGTTCTCCGGACGCCGGCGCAAGGGCGGGCTCGTGGACTCGGACTCGAGTTCGGACTCGGGCTCGGGCTCGGACCCGGGCGAGGGCCCGAGTTCGGGCAAGCGCATCCGCCCGAACGATCGTCCCGATACGGACGAGGAGATGGTGTCGGACGACGACACCGGCAGTGAGCTCGCCGATTCGGCGGAGGACTACCGCGACCTCCTGCGGGTGGTAGGCAGGCGTTCCGACCAGCTCGCGGCCTTGTGGGGGAGGGCCGAGGTCGGCAACGCCCCGGATGCGGTCTTCACCCGGATCAGGGCCGAACGCGATGTGCTGACGGCCATCCAGAACGTCGGCCTGGTGCACTCGGTGCGGGCAGCCGACGCGCTGCTGGGGCTGCTGAACGACGAAACGGAGAACCGGCGCCAAGACCTGACCGACCGCCGCGATGCCCTGGCCCAGCAGACCGTCGCACTGCCCTCCGCCGACCGGTTCCAGGCGCTCCACACCGACGTGATGAGCCGCTACAACCCCGAAGGCGGAAACCTTGCCCAGAACTGCGAATTCCGGGCCCACGCCCTGTCCGAGCTCATCACCGAGGCAGACCCGGGGATCGGCCGCCAGCACCTCGCCAAGGTCTGGGCCTATCCCGCTGCCGAGCACGGGCGGCTCCACCCGGACCACGAGTGGAACCACCACGTCGCGGTGCTGGTCGAGACGGCGGGAGAGAGCCGGGTGATCGATCCGCTGCTCTTCCCCGACCGTGCGGTCAGGTTGCAGGACTGGCAGGCGGTGCTCGCCATGCCCGGGCATGGCGCACCGCTGACGCACCGGGCGCCGTGGGAGTTCTTCGGCGCCCCGGACCGCGAAGGCCGGCTGGACACCGAGTCCGCTGCTCTGATCGACGGGGCGACCAGGCAGCAGATCGACGGGTGGAAGCGCCAAGGTTCGACTCCGGTGGACGGCGCACAGGTCTTCGGGGACGCCGACGCCAAGAGCACCGAATCGAAGAGCACCGAATCCAAGAGCACCGACGCCCTCACGTCCGACCTGGTCGAAATGGCGCTGTCGGGCAAGCGGGCGTCGGCCGACGCCCAGGGGGAGGTGAAGCCGGAGGAGGCGACGGAGGGGAAGGGCAAGGACAGGGCCGAGGACACCGCCGAGGACACCGTCGTGAAGCCGGACCCCGACACCGTGGAGGTGGCGAGGGCGGTTCTGGATGACTCCCTCCTCGCTCCGCTCTTCGCCGGCACCGACGTGACCAAGACCTACGCCGTCATCGGCCTGGAGTTGAAGGGCGACAAGAGCTGGCAGACCACGGAGGCCGTCACCAACGGCAAGGACGAGTCCATCAACGGCAGCCGGTCGCTCCAGGCCGCCACCCGCTGGGCGGACGAGAACGGCCTGAGGACGCAGCGCTACGACGCCGAGGTGAAGGGGCTGGCGAAGGCCTACCAGCAGATGAAGGACTGGGGCTTCGCGCCGGTGCCGTCTTCCGGCAAGCCGCCGGAGAAGGCCGCCCTGCGGCCCGGTGCCCAACTGCCTCCCCAGCCCGAGGGTGTGCTCACCGTGCTCTCCTCCCGAGGCACGTGCGCGAGCTGCAAGGAGGTCGTCAAGGACTTCCGGGAGGCGTTCCCGAAGGTCAGCACCTACGTGGGGTACACGATCGCCGCCAAGCAGAAGTCGACGTCCTCGGACCAGGAGCGCACGTACACGAGGGGTGGCAAGGAGGTGCCGGGCACCATCGAGTACGGCTGGAAGCAGACGTCCAGGCTCAACTCCACCAGTGCGTACCTGCCCAAGGGGAAGGACATCGCCTTCAAGTACTTCCCTTCGAAGGACGGCGAGTCCGCCTGGAACCAGAGGCTCGCGGACAGGGCGGTCGAGGAGGCGGCCGCGGCACGGCGGGCGGCGGAGGCCGAGGCCCTGAACGTGATCGACGGAGCGGTCAGGCCGAAATCGGCGGAGAGGGTGATGAAGTTCGTCGAGGACTACACCGGTCCGGAGGACGACTTCGTCACGCAACTCGACAAGCACATGAAGAGCGGCTTCCTGGCGTGGAAGCTCACCCCCGAACTGCGAGCCGCCCTCCCGCTCTGGTTCAAGCGCAACCCGCGGCCGGCCATCAAGGGCAGCAGCTGACCGGCTCCGCGCCCCACCCGGTGAACACCGCCCGCTCCGGGCGCCGTTGCCCCGGGTGGGGGCACCCGGGGGGGCGGGGCCGACAAGCGAGGGAGCAGGACATGGATCAGCAGCAGGAGCACGAGGACGTCGGGGAGTTCCGGCTGGCGGCGGTGTTCGACATGGTCGACCCGGTGACCGGGCCGGGGTTCTCGGACCGCGCGGTGGTCGAGGACGCGACGGAACGGGCCGCGCTGGCCGGGTACCTGCGGGCCGGCGCGGAGGTGTTGATGACGCCGATGCTCATGGACGACATCTTCGACACCTCCCGGCAGGGCGCCGTCCCGCTGAACTACCGCACCGACGGCGAGTGGATCTGGACCGACACCGTCACCTACTACCTGGAGGAGTACGACATCGCTCCCGAACCCGGGCTGCTGGCTCACCTGCGCGAGCGGGGCGACGCACGGCCCCGGCCGGACGCGGCGACCCTGGAGCGGGCGGCCGACTTCGTCCTCCACCCGCCGCAGCCGGCCGAGCCGGCCTGGCGCCTGGACACCGACTGAACCCCGCGTGCCCCGCCGTCCGTGAGTTCCTAAGGGACGGCTGTGTCGGGCGGCCGATGAGGCCGGGACGGGCCGTCCCTGTCGGGTGTCGTTGTCGAGAGCCAGGGAGGCCCGGGTGGGCAAGGTGCGCAACGGACGTGAGAGTCAGCCGTCGGGCGGGGGCGTCCAACTGCCCGCCGTGGCATGGGCGGTGCCCGAGCCGGCCGAGGAGGCCGGGCAGCCGGCGGAGGCCGCGGCCGGGCCCGCGCGGCGGGCGCCCGCCGCTGTGGGCGCCGCCGGGGCGATGCCCCCGGTCGGGGAGAGCGGCGCCGCGGCGCCCGGGCAGTCCCGCGCCGGGGTGAGCGCCGTGCCCGCACCGGCGGGAGCGGCCGAGGAGGAGGGCGGCCAACGCCGCCTCCCCAAGTCGATGGTGGCCGCCGCGGTGATCGCCGGCCTCGTGCTGGTCGGGGTGCCGCTGGCCCTCTCCGGGTTCGGCGGGGACGGCCCCCACACCCCCGGCGCCGACGGCCCGCCGCCCGCCGGGTACTCCCAGCCGGACGGCGGCGGCGACGGCTACGTGCCGGGCCCCGACGCGCCCGGAAACCCGCCCGGTAACCCGCCCGGCGACCAGCCCCCGCAGCCCGGCCCGCCGGCCGACGGCCCGGCACCCGGGGACGGCGTGGTCCCCGCCGCCGCCGGGGCCGCCGCCCTGCCCGACGCCGTCCAGGCACCCGACCCGGGCCCGAGCGCACGGCCCACCGGTCGTCCCGCCACCGGCACCGCGGCGAGCGCCCCCGCACCCGCCCAGGGCGCCGGGCAGAGCACCGCCCAGACCACCGGACAGGCCGCCGGCACGCCGCAGCCCCAGCCGCCCGCCGCCGAGCAGCCCGCCGTGCCCCCGGCCAAGCCCACCCAGCAGGCGGCCCCGCCGCCCCCGCCCCCGCCGCCGACCTACTACGCTGTCGCGGGCCCCGGCTGCGGCGGGTCCACCTCCATGCAGCTGAACGGCTGGTACGACAAGGGCCAGGAAGGCTGGCGTCGCAACTCCGGCGGCTACACCGGCGACGGCTGCGGCGGCGGCTTCAGCTCGGTGCCGATGTCCGGCGACGCGAACGACGACAAGAGCAACTCGGTGGTGTGGACCTTCACCACCGGCCCGGTCACCACCGGCACCTGCAACCTGTCGGTCTTCGTGCCCGACGGGGACATCAAGGCGGTCGGCGGCGCCCCGACCTACTACACCGTGCAGGACAGGTCCTTCGAGGTGAACCAGGTCGCCCACCGGGGCCAGTGGGTCTCCGCGGGCACCTTCCCGCTCAGCGGCGGAAGGATCGCCGTGGTGCTCCACAGCCGCGGCAACGACTGGAAGGGCGGCACCCAGACCTACGCCCACCACGCCGCCTCCGCCGTCAGGGCCAACTGCACCGGCTGACCCGCGGCCCGCACCACCGGCAGCCCAGCGACCGCCGCCCGCACCACCGCCCGCACCACCGCCCGACCAGCGTCACCGCCCCACGAACGACGGAGGAGAACGCCCGATGAGCCGCCATGTGCTGACGGTCTGCGCGGAGCCGAGCGGCGGCGGTTACCGCACGATCGGCGCCGCCCTGGAGGCGGCCCGCAGCGGAGCGGTCATCAGCGTCCGCCCGGGCCGTTACGAGGAGAACCTGGTGATCACCAAGATGGTGACCATCACCGCCGAGGAGGCCCGCGGCAGCGTGCGCATCTCACCCCGGCGCGGCGCGGTGGTGCAGGTGGTCGCCGAGGCCGTCCAGCTCACCGGCCTGGTCCTCCAGGGCCAGGACGAGGAACTGCCCACCGTCGACGTCCCGCGCGGCCAGGCCGCCCTCCAGGACTGCGAGGTGGCGGGCAACTCCTGGACGGCCGTGCTGGCCCGCCAGCAGGGCTCGCTGGCGATGCGCGGCTGCCGCGTCGTCAACCCCGCCGGGGCCGGCATCGTCGAGACCTCGACCGGCACCAGCGTCATCGAGGACTGCGTGATCGAACACCTCGGCAGCTCCGCCGTGGTGATCGGCGAACGCGCCAACCCCGTCGTCCGCGGCTGCGTCATGCGCGACGCCCGCGGCAACGGCGTGTGCGTCAACGGCGAGGGCCGCGGCTCGATCGAGGACTGCGAGATCTCCGCCACCGACAAGCCCGGCATAGCCCTGGAGGAGAACAGCTCCACCCGGGTGCTGCGCACCACCGTCCTGGACACCTCGATCGGCGTCTACGTCAGCTCCGCCGCCCAGGTGGTGCTGGAGGACTGCACCGTCAGCTCGACCCGCGGCCACGGCGTGGTGCTGGCCGGCGGCACCGACCCGCTGCTGCGGCGCTGCCGCACGGTGCGCACCAAGGGCCACGGCATCCACGTCACCGGCCGCTCCCGCGGCCGCTTCGAGGAGTGCGAGGTGGCCGCCTCGGAGCTAGCCGGGATCCTGGTGGACGAGTCCTCCAGCCCCGCCCTGACCCGCACCGCGGTCGCCGACAGCGCCGGGGCGGGAGTGGAGCTGACCGGCGAGAGCGCCGCCGAGTTCGACCGGCTGGAGGTGCGCGGCGCGGCCGGGGCCGGGGTGAGCGTCCGCGACGGCGCCAACCCGCTGCTGCGCCGCCTGGACATCGCGGAGGTGCGCGGCCACGGCGTCGAGGTGTTCCGGGAAGGACGCGGACGGCTGGAGTCGTGCGTGCTGTCCGCCACCGGGCGGGCCGCACTGCGGGTCGCCGACGGCGGCAACACCCAGGTCGGCGGCTCCACGGTGCGCGGCGGCGCCCCGGCAGCCGGCCCCGGCCGGGCCGCCGCGGTGGCCGGGGTCGAGGTCGGCCCCGGCGGCGTCGCCTCCCTGCGCGACTGCGACATCGCCGAATGGACCGGCGACGGCGTGCTGGTCGAGGACGGCGGCGAACTCACCATGGTCCGCGCCCGGGTGCACGGCAACCGCGGCCACGGCGTGCTGACGGCGGCGGGCAGCCGGGCCGCGCTGAACGGCTGCGAACTGACCGACAACGCCGGCGACGGCCTGCGGGTGGACTCCGAGGAACCGGTCCGGGTCACCGGGTGCACCGTCGCCGGCAACCGCGGCTCGGGGCTGCGCCAGACCAGGGCCGGCAGCCGGCTGGCGGTACAGGACCTCACCAGCCGGGACAACGGCCGCGCCGACAGCCACGGCAGCGCGAGCGCCGGCGCCGAGGACGGCCCCGCGGCGGTCCGGCCGGCCGGCGCGCAGGACGGCACCGGCGCCGGGGACCGCGACGACGCCACCGACCCGGCGCGGCACTCGGCCGCCGCCCCGCCGCCGCCCGAGCCGGAGGGACCGCAGGCCGCGCTGCAGGCGCTGGTCGGTCTGGAGGGCGTCAAGGACCAGGTGGCCACCCTGGTCAACCTCAACAAGCTGGCCCGGCGCCGGGAACAGGCCGGCATGCCGGCTCTGCCGATGGGCCGCCACCTGGTCTTCGCCGGGCCGCCCGGTACCGGCAAGACCACCGTCGCCCGTCTCTACGGCGCCATCCTCGCCGAGCTCGGCGTGCTGCCCAGCGGCCACCTGGTCGAGGTGGCCCGCGCCGACCTGGTCGCCTCGATCATCGGCGGCACGGCGATCAAGACCACCGAGGTCTTCCAGTCCGCGCTCGGCGGCGTGCTGTTCGTCGACGAGGCGTACACGCTGTCCGCCGGTTCCGGCGGCACCGGACCGGACTTCGGCCGGGAGGCGATCGACACCCTGGTCAAGCTGATGGAGGACCACCGCGACGACGTGGTGGTGATCGTCGCCGGGTACTCGGACGAGATGCGCGACTTCCTCGCCTCCAACCCGGGCCTGGCTTCCCGTTTCAGCCGCACCGTGGACTTCCGCAACTACTCGCCCGAGGAACTGGTCACCATCGTCGAGCGGTCCGCCACCGCGCACGGCTACGAACTCGACGCCGTCACCGTGGACGCGCTCGGGACGCACTTCACGCGGATGCCCAAGGGCGCCGACTTCGGCAACGGCCGCGCCGCCCGCAAGGTGTTCGAGGAGATGGTGGACCGCCAGGCGTCCCGGCTGGCCGAGCTCGCCGAAGTCACCGACGCGGACCTGCCGCTGCTGCTGCCCGAGGACCTCGGCGCGGAGGCCGCCGCCGCGGCCCGGGCGGAGGCCGGCGCGGCGGGCGCCGACGGCGGCAGGGGCACCGAACTGCTGGAACAGCTGCGCTCGATGGTCGGCCTGGCCGCCGCCAAGGAGCAGGTCGAGAACCTGGTCAACCTCATCACCCAGGTGCGCCGCCGGGAGGAGGCCGGCCTGCCCACCGCGAAGATCAGCCACCACCTGGTCTTCGCCGGGCCGCCCGGTACCGGCAAGACCACCGTCGCCCGCCTGTACGGCGAGCTCCTCGCCGAACTCGGCGTGCTGCCCGGCGGTCAGCTGATCGAGACCGCCCGCGCCGACCTGGTCGGCCGCTACATCGGCCACACCGCCCAGCTCACCCGCGACGCCTTCGAACGCGCGCGCGGCGGCGTGCTGTTCATCGACGAGGCCTACACCCTGACGCCCCGCAACGGGGCCGGCGGGGACTTCGGCCAGGAGGCGGTGGACACCCTGATGAAGCTGATGGAGGACCACCGCGACGAGGTCGTGGTGATCGTCGCCGGCTACCAGGAGGAGATGGAGGGCTTCCTCGCCTCCAACCCCGGCCTGGCCTCCCGCTTCTCCCAGCAGATCGCCTTCGACCACTACAGCGCGGACGAACTCGTCACCATCGTCCGGCTGCAGGCCGAGCAGGCCGGCTACGTCTGCGCGCCCGAGACCCTCGCCGCCCTGGCGCAGCTGTGCGAAACCGTCCCGCGCGACCGCAACTTCGGCAACGGCCGCTTCGCCCGGCAGACGCTGGAGGCGATGGTGACCCGGCAGGCCGGGCGCCTGGCCCGGCTCGACATCGGCGACGTCTCGGAGCTGAGCCTGCTGCTGCCGCAGGACATCCCCGTGCCGGCGCGGGCGAGGGCTGTATGACCGGCGCTCGCTCCCGTACGCGCCGCGCCGCGCGGATCCGACCGGCTGCGGGGGTGCGGCGGACGGGGGCCGGTCCGGCGGTGTGCGCTGTGCTGTGCCTCGGCATCCTGCTGGCGCAGGCCGGCCCGGCCGGCGCCGCACCCGGTGCCCCGGTCCCCGGCGCCCCGGTCCCCGGCACTCCCGCCGCGGCGGGTACGGCCCGTACGGGACAGCCCTCCTCCGGCGGCGCCGAGCCGGGGTCGCTGCCCGTGATCGGGCAGAGCCGGAGCGCGGGCCGCGCGGACGGCTGCGTGAAGCCCTCCGACAAGGACACCGACCGGATGCCGTGGGCGCAGGCCTTCCTGCGTCCCGAGACCGCCTGGCAGCTCGGCCGCGGCGCCGGGGTGACCGTCGCCGTCGTCGGCTCCGGAGTGGACCCGGCCTCCGGCGTCCTGGGCGGGCGCCTGGTGCCGGGGCCGCGCGAGTACGGCGAGGGCGCCTCCACCCGCGACTGCGTCGGCCACGGCACGTTCCTCGCCGGACTGATCGCGGCCGGCCGGCGCGACGGCGTCGGCTTCGCGGGCATCGCCCCCGAGGCGCGCGTCCTGGCCGTGGCCGTGACCGATGACGCCGGGAACACCACCGCCGCCCTGCTGGCCAAGGGCATCCGCGACGCGGCCGACGGGGGCGCCCGGGTGATCGCGCTGGCCCTGCCCGTCGCGGCGGGCGACGAGGACCTCGCCGGCGCGGTCCGCTACGCAGGCGGCAAGGGGGCGCTGGTGGTCGCCCCGGCCGGGCCCGACCAGGGCAGCGGGTCCGGGTCCGGGTCCGCCCCGGCCCCCGCGGAGGTCCTGACGGTGTCCGACCTGGCCCCGAACGGCGCCCCGAACGGCGGCGGTACGGACTCCGGCGGGTCGGGCGGGGTCGGCTCGGGCACCTCCGGCACCTCCGGCACTTCCGGCGGTTCCGGTGCCCCGGGCGGCGGGGCCGGGCGGATCGACCTGGTGGCCCCGGGGGGCGCCATGATGAGCGTCGGGCCCGGCGGCAAGGGCTACTTCACCGGCTCGGGGCCCAGCTTCGCCGCCGCCGTGGTGGCCGGCACCGCCGCCCTGGTCCTCGGCTACCGGCCCGACCTCGGGCCGGCCGGGCTGAAGGACCGTCTGACGTCCACCGCCTACCACCCGGGCACCGCCCTGCCGGACCCCCGCGTGGGCTACGGCACGGTCGACCCGGCGGCCGCCGTCGGCGCCCCGGCGCCGGCCGCCGTCCCGCCGTCGCCCCGCCCGGCCCCGACCGTCGCCGCACTCCGGCCGCCGTCGCCGGACACCGCCGGGCACCAGGCGGTGGTGACGGCGGGCGCCGTCCTCGCCGGCGTCGCCCTGGTCACCGGCACCGCACTGGTCTGCGCGGCCGGCCGCCGCCGCGCCTGGCGCCCCGGGCGCTGGCAGGCCTGACGGGCCCTCCCAGGCCCTAGCCGGCGGGAAGGGCGGCGCCCGGGTGGCTCATCCCCTCGGCGACCGCGGCGGCGAGTTCGAGGTGGGCGCGGCGGGTCCGGTGGCGGAGCTTCGCGGGCTCGAACGTCCCGCCGAGGGCCAGGTGCTCGTCGAAGGGCAGGACGACGGCGGCCCGGCAGAGGCTCTCGAAATGCGCCACCAGGTGCTCCGCCTTCACCACCCGGCCCGTGCCGCGGACACCGGAGACCACGGTCACGCTGCGCCGCGCCAGCGGCCCGTAACCGTTCGCGTGCAGCCACTCCAGGGTGGCGTCGGCGCCGCTCGCGCCGTCGAGGCTGGCGGTGGCGGCGATGACCAACTGGTCGGCGAGGTCGAGCACGGCGCGCGTGGCGCCGTGCAGCAGGCCGGTGCCGCAGTCACTGAGGACGATCGGGTACTGGCGGGCGAGCAGGTCGACCAGCCGCTGGTAGTCCTCGCCGCCGAAGGCGGTGGCGACCGCCGGGTCCGGGTCGTTGCCCAGCACCTCCAGACCGCTGGGGGTCAGCGAGGTGAAGCGGCGGATGTCCATGTAGCCGGTGATCGAGGGAGCGGCGACCAGCAGGTCCTGGACGGTGGCCGTGGTCTCCCGGTGAACCCGCCCGCTCAGGGTGCCGGTATCCGGATTGGCGTCGACGGCGATCACCTTGTCGGACCGCGTCTCGGCGAGCACGGAGCCGAGCGCCAGCGTCACGGAGGTCTTGCCCACACCGCCCTTGAGGCCGACGACCGCGATCCGGTAGGAGCGGTGCAGCGGGGTGCGGACGACGGCCTCCAGCCGTTCCCGATCGACCCGGCCCAGGCCGAGCCCGGCGCCGAGGCCGATCCCGCGCAGGCCCCGCCGGGCGACGGGCGCGCCGACCCCCGGCACGGCGGGCTGTGCCGCCGGCTGGGGCGGGGCGGCGAGGGGAGCGGCCTCCGGGAGCACGGCCACCGTGCCCGTGGCGCCCAGCGGCCGGCGCCGCTCGGGCTCCTGTGGCGGCGAGACGGGCCCGTACACCGGGGCGAGGTCCCAGTCCGCCTCCCGTTCCAGCCGCCGCACCCGTTCGATGACCGTGTGGTCGCCCGTCACGCCATTGCCTCCTGTCACCGCATCGCCCCCGCCGTCCGCCTCGACTCAACGGCCCGGGGCGGCGCGCCGGTTCAACGCCGCCTCCCGCCCCGGATCGACGGGGCGAACACCCGACGGGTGCGCGTCGGATCAGCTGCGGCAGCGGCCGGACGCCGAGCAGCCGTCCCCGGGCAGCCCCCGCGTCCCGGGCCTTCGCGACCAGGACGCTCGACCACCGCCGGACCGCACCGCCGGCACTCGGGCGCACCGGGCCGCCGTTTCGACAGCTGTCCCGTCGCCTGCCATGAGTAGGGTGGCGGCGTGAATCGTCTCGCCGGTGCGACCTCGCCCTATCTGCTGCAGCACGCCGACAACCCGGTCGACTGGTGGCCCTGGGGCCCCGAGGCGTTCGCGGAGGCGGAGCGGCGCGGCGTGCCGGTGCTGCTGTCGGTCGGGTACGCGGCCTGCCACTGGTGCCAGTGAACTCACAAACCGAGTAGTCGGCGATGCTTGCACCTCTCTGACGATCACGCGCTTCCCGCAGAGCTTCGACCAGTCGTCCCGGTGGGGGGCCGGAGCACGGAGCGCGAGCGCGGCAACGAGGAGCGTCGATCGCGTACTTGTGCCCGTGTGGCCCAGCTGCCTCCCGAAGCCACTCTGCGGTCAGGGGATTCACACGGCTGCCTGGTTCCCACTCGCAGCCGGAGAGTATTCACTTCAGACGCGCCAGATCAGTCTTTCCGCTGCGCCAGGTGGTCGCTTCCGACCATGCCGACCTTCCCTAGCAGAGTGTTCGGTTTCGGGCGTTGCGGGCCTCCTGCAGCTGGACTGCTGGCCGGACAAGGCGGGTTGCAGGGCGAGCGCGAGCGGCTCGTTCGGGAGTCAGCGCGCTGGCGCTCCCAGGCCGAGCCCGAGGTGATTCGCCGGGCGAGAGCGGTGGCGACCACGCTCGCCCGACTGAGGCTCGATCGGACTGTGACGGAAGCGTCCTTGCCCGTCGTCCTGTTCGGCGTCTGCCAGCTCGACCCGCTCATGCTCAAGCGGCCGCAGCTGGAGCGGTGGATCGCACGGACTGCTCCGAGCTGACGGGCGTTCGCACCCGCCTCGCGCTGGCGCTCAGCGCTCGGCCAGATCCACCGCTAGGACCTGAGTGATGTTGTGATCAGTTGGGTGGGCGCACGAGGTCGTCTATCCAGATCATCGAGGCGCGGAGGTGAAGGCCTGCGAGGTAGCTCTCGGGCGTCTTGTCGAAGCGGGTGGCGATGCCTCGCCAGGCCTTGAGTTTGTTGATCAGGCGCTCGACTGTGTTCCGCTCTTTGTAGAGCTCGGTGTCATGGTCGACGGGTCGACCGCCCCTGCTGCCCTTCTTCTTGCGGTTAGTGACTTGGTCCTTCTTCTCCGGGATGACAGCCTTGATGCGGCGTTTCGCAGGTAGGCGCGGTTGGCGCGGGACGAGTAGGCCTTATCCGCGGCGACCGCGCCAGGCCGGGTACGGGGCCGCCCGAGGGGCAGGCGTACGCGCACTTTGGCGAGGACGGGGACGAACTGCGGGCTGTCGCCGGCCTGCCCCGCGGTCAGGACGAGCGCCAGCGGACGGCACCGGCGGCCGGCAGCGAGATGGACCTTGCTGGTCAACCCGCCCCGTGACCGGCCGAGGAGGGCCTGGGTCAGGCGGAGCTTGCGTCGCCGTCGGACTCGCTTGCGCTCGTCCTGTCCGTTCTGTTCCGGCGGCTCGCCCCTTTTTGTCGGGCCTTGTCCTGCTCGCGCGCGGCTTCCTCCAGAGCCTGCATGATCTCCTCGTCGACGAGCACCCCGGCCGCGTCGTGGTGGACGGTCGTGGAGTCGACGCTGACCAGCGACAGGTCCGTCCTCCCTTCGCGGGCGGCCTCGGCGATCAGGCCTTCGAGTAGGCCGCTGAACACGCCGGCGTCCCGCCAGACCCGGAACCGGCCGAAGACCGTCGACCAGGGGCCGAACTCGTCAGGCATCTCCCGCCACTGGGCGCTGGAACGGAACCGCCAGATCACCCCCTCGAACTGGTCGCGGAGCCGCTCGGGTTACGGCCCGAACCTGCCGACTGGCAGATAGGGCTCGGTCAAGTTCCGTTGCTCGTCAGTGAGTTGCCTGCGCGTCACATCCAATAGTCCTACCGGATTCTGCCCCGAAGTGGGGCAGAACCCGAAGATTGATCACAACATCACACAGGCCCTAGTTGGCCCCTAGACGCCTATGTGGTGCTGAGGGTGGGGCACCGGCGGGGAACGGCGGCTCTCGCGGGACCCCCGATGTCGCCGGTGGCGCACGTGGCCCTACTCGCGATCGTTGTCGGTGGTAGCGGTGTGGAATCACGACATCACAGGCGCTTCTTCTGGGGATGGATAAGCACTGTCGCTACTCCGCGGTATGGTTTTAGCTGCGCTGAACTGCTAGGAGTGGATAATGGAACGGACGTCGGTAGAGCTCTTCGCGGGCGGAGGCGGTCTGGTTCAGGCCAGCACGAACACCGGGTTCCGGCACCTGCTGCTGAACGAGTTCGCGAAGAGGGCGTGCCAGACGCTGGAAGCCAACCGCTTCGAAGCCTTTCCCGAGGGTGTCGACTCAGAGGTGTTGGCTAAGTGGCTGGACGTGATCGACAAGCAACGGGCTGAGGGGGCCTGGATCGCCGGACCCGGGGAGAGGCCGCACTACCCACCCCTGGTCACAGGAGACGTCCGAAAGCTGGACATGAGGTTCCTGCAGGAGCGTGGAGTGGACCTCCTGTCGGGAGGCCCTCCGTGCCAGCCCTTCAGCCTTGGTGGTGTCGCCAGGGGCGATGAGGACGAGCGCAACATGTTCCCCGAGATGTTTCGGGCGGTCCGAGAGATCCGTCCCAAGGCTGTGATCTGCGAGAACGTACGAGGCCTTACCCGACCGTCCTTCAACCCGTACTTCCAGTACATCAAGCGCGAGCTAGCCCTACCGTTCGTGAAGCGCCGGGAGGGCGCCACGTGGCAGGAGCATGATCGTGTATTGAGGGAGCGGCTCATGGCGAGGGACACAAACCCCGCTGAGACCTACGAGGTGACTCAGCACGATGTCAACGCGGCGAACTATGGGGTCCCACAGATCCGCAACCGTGTGATCCTCTTGGCGTTCCGCGCTGATCTGGATGTGGACCCCGAGCTGGTCAAGCGGGCTGTCGCGCGCACTCACTCCCACGTGGCCCTCGCGCGGTCGATTCTCGAGGGCACCTACTGGAACCGCCACGAGGAGGCGGGCGCCAGAATTCCGAAGCGGGTCATCGACCTGGTGACGTCGCGATACAAGAACGAGCAGTTGACCCTCGAGAGCGGAGACGACGAGCTCCAGCCTTGGCTCACCCTTCGAGACGCGATCTTGGGCCTCCCGGAGATCAACACTCTCATGCTGGACAAGACGACGGAGCAAGGTGACTTCCCTGACCACGTCGGATGGCCCGGAGCCAGGATCTACGACGGGCACACGCCCAACGAACTCGACCGACCGGCCAAGACCGTCAAAGCCGGAGTGCACGGTGTGCCCGGCGGCGAGTCGGTCATGCAACTCGACAAACAGGTGCGCGACGAGAACACCGGCCTGATGCGTCCCGAGTACCGGTACATGACCGTGCGCGAGGCTGCCAGGGTCATGACATTCGGCGATCGGTGGAGCATGGCTGGCCCTCGCGGTGAGCGCATGCGGCAGCTGGGCAACGCGGTTCCAGTGAAATTGGGTGAGGTCTTCACCAGCGCCGTCGCGAAGGCCCTCGACGACGCGGAGCAGCGCTCGTGAACCACGCCACCGCCGCCCAGCGAGAGGGCTGGAAGGACAAGCCTCCGCCCGAGAGGGCATGGCGAGGCCGTCAGGGACGGACCAGAAAGGCGATCATCGCGGAGCAGGATCGCGCCGCAGGTGGTCGCGAGGAGCGCTACGTCAAGCGCAAGGACGGGGGGTACGCGCTGGGCTCGATCACGTTGAAGGTGTTGCCCAGCACCCGCCGCATCCGGGCCTATCTCCGCTGGTCGGAGTGTGGCCGGTCGCCGGCTCTCTATGTCGGCGAGGTCGAGCACCCGACGCGAGCGGCGAATCTTGAGCAGGCATGGAAGATCGCCAAGGATCGGGACATGGCCGGGAAGCGCCCTGTCCCCGAAGGGTCGTGGGCGTCGTCATCCGCCACACGATCGGTGATGCGCGGGAACCGGGGCCGAGACACGGTGCCGGAACTGCGGATCCGCTCCCTAGTGCACCGAGAGGGCTTGCGCTACCGGGTGTCCGCCCGGCCACTTCCCGGCATGCGGCGGACCGCCGACCTGGTCTTCAGTCGGGCTCGGGTCGCAGTCTTCATTGACGGTTGTTTCTGGCATGGCTGCCCTGAGCACTGTCGTCCCGCGTACACGAACAGCGACTTCTGGCAGGCAAAGATCGACGGGAACCGCGCAAGGGACGCCCAGACCGATCAGTTTCTGGCGGATGCCGGATGGCGAACCATCAGAATCTGGGAGCACGAAGATCCTGTGCGAGCGGCGGGTCGGGTCGCCGCGGCTGTTCGCGGCGTTGCTCTTCAGGACGATGACGACATCCCTTGACCCCGGAGATCGTTGATCGCGCCGCAAGTCGTGCCCTTTGCCCAGTCAAGTGAGCTCAGTGGCGAGCAACTTGGCGCACGATGTCGGTGATGCCCGCTACTCTCTTCCTCACGCGTACGGCTCTCCGTGAGCCGCGCGCCGAAACGTCGCCCGCGGTAGGGCTCTCTTCGGTGTGCCTACGCGACACGATGACAGGGGGTCCGTAAGCCATGAAGATCACTCCTTCCGCGAGAGTGCTGCGCATGCTGGGTGAGATCGAGTTCGACGAGTGGCAGTGCATTGCGGAGCTGATCGACAACGCCTTTGACGACTTCACGGAGATCCATCGGTCCGGAGCTCCCTGGGCGGGCGGGTATCGCGTCAGCGTCGAACTCCCCGACTCGGCTCAGGGTCAGCTCGTGATCACCGACACAGGGCGCGGCATGACGTATGACCGCCTTGAGCGGGCCGTGCGGGCCGGCTGGTCGGGCAACGACATGCACGACAAGCTCGGCCTCTTCGGCATGGGGTTCAACGTCTCAACGGCCCGGCTCGGGAAGTGCACGCGCGTCTTGACCACGCGGCAGGGCGACACCGAGTGGATCGGCGTGGAGATTGACCTGGACCGTATCGGAGACGACTTCGAGGCGGAGGACATCACAGAGCCGAAGACCGACCCCAACGAGCACGGCACCCGTATCGTTATCAGCCGCCTGCACCCCACGCGCGCTCGGTGGCTGAACAAGAACGGCTCGGCCCTGCGCAACATCTTGGGACAGGTCTACTCCTGGATGTTCCTGAACCGTCCGTTCGAGCTGTGGGTCGGTGGCTTCCAGGTGAAGCCCGTGCGGCATTGCCGTTGGGGCGACGACCGCTCGGTCCTCTACAACAACAAAGAGCGGATCCCTGCCTATATCAAGATCGATCAGAAGCTGGAGAACGGTCTCGCCTGCGGCGACTGCGGGCAGTGGCAGCTCACTGATCGGGACACGTGTGAGGACTGCGGGAGCGATCGGCTCACCATCCGCGAGCGCCGGGTGCACGGGTGGCTCGGCATCCAGCGGTACATGCACAAGCATGACTACGGGATCGACTTCCTGCGCAACGGTCGCAAGATCCTCCGCTGGGACAAGCAGCTCTTCACATGGCGCAACCCGGATGGCGCGGTGGGCAACGAGGAGCCGGAGTATCCGGTGGACCTCGCTCACCAGGGCGGCCGCATCATCGGGGAGATCCACCTCGACCACGTCCCGGTCACCTATCAGAAGGACGCGTTCGAGTACGGCGACCGTAGCTGGCGCTCGGCAGTCGAGATCGTGAGGGGAGTCGCGCCCCTGCTGCCCCAGCGCGCGGCGAACCTCGAGTATGAGGAGAACACCAGCCCGCTCGCACTTCTCTTCAAGGGATTCCGTCGTAATGACGCTGGCCTTCGGTATCTGGTCCCGGGTGACGGACGTAAGCCGATCCACGACGACACCCGTCGGTGGGGGCAGGAGTTTCATCGGGGCAACCCCGATTACGAGAGCGACGAGCGCTGGTGGCAGGCGGTCGAGGACCACGAGGCGGCCAAGAGCAGGGGCAAGAACACCAAGGCCGCTGCCGCTACCCCAGGGAGGCCTGACGAGGCGGCGGTGATGGAAGCGCTCGGCTTCAGCGGGGCGGACACCGGCGAGCCCAGCGCTCCAGTGGACGGTGCGGACGAATCGAAGTTCGGCGCTGGGGCGCCGTCGCCGAAGGAGGGAGGCCCGTCCACTTCCGCCGCTTCGGCCTTGGAGCAGCGTCCGGAGACCAGACAGGAACGCGTCACGCGCTACATGGAGAACTCGACCACCTACCCGACGCTGAGCCGCTCTTTCGGCCACCCTCGTATCGGATTCGTCGAGGTCGAGACGCGTCAGTTGACGGTGGGAAGCTTGACGGGCGAGAACCTGCATCCCACGCCGGTCCTGCTCGACCAGCGCGCCGGCAACAGCCTCGTAGCGTTCCTCGACCTCGGCCACCCGATCTTCCAGAAGTTCGGTGCGGACCCTGCGGACCTGCTGCTCGCGGAGATCGCGGTGCTGCTCAAGGTGCGGGCGGAGACGGAGTGGAGCCATTCCGAACTGATCGCCGCGATCCGGGCGGAGTCGCTGCCCGCCACCGCTCTGGACGCGCAGATGATCAGCGCCGAGGCGCAGGAACTCCTGGCCGAGATCCGCCACCGGATGGCGTCGGAGCTGGACCGCACGGGCGAGGCCGAGAAGGCGTATCACTACCTTTCGCCGGACGAACTCACCGCGACAGAGCACGCCATGATCGCCAATGGCAAGGTGACTCGTACGGCTGACCTCGGTACGAGCGGCGAGTTCCTGCTCCACGTGCCCGCGCTGTTCCTCGTCCGTCTCGTCGAGTCACTGCCGTCAGCGTTCATGGACAATCGTGTCTTCCAGGGAGTCTACGAGGGCGTCGCCTCCGCTTCCGCGCGGCGACTCAGCCTGGCTCGCACGGTCGGCTACCTCTCCGACGTAGCCACTCAGGCGACCTTCGCGGGGGCCAGTTTCCCGAATCAGCTGCTGCGCACGAGGCTGAGCATCCGCCTGCTGGCTGACGATCTCGCGGAGGAGAAGTGAGCGCCGTCTTTCTCACGGCGGAGGAGCTGCTGAAGGGAGGGCCCGCAGGTCTCACCCACGCCGTAGAGCGGGCCCTCTGGCACCTTGGCTTCAACGACGTGCGTGTCATTGATGGAGCAGGCGACCATGGCGCAGACCTTCTGGCCGTACGTGGGCGAGAGCAGTGGGTCTTTCAATGCAAGTGGAAGGCGGGTGGGAAGGTCGACCGCAGCGGCGTGGATGACTTGGAGCGGGCTCATGCGCGCTACCGCGCCGACAAGGCCGTCCTGGTGACCAACACCGACATCAACGCCGTAGCAGCGGCGCGCCGCGTAGCGCTCAACGGTGTCGGCGTGCCGATCAGCCTCTGGCACGGCGCGACTTTGGGATCCATCGGAGACCAGATGCCCGAGACGGTTCCCGCGAAGTACGCGCTGCGCCCCTATCAGGCTGAGGCGGCGGACGCGGTGATCCGAGACCTTGACGCGAACGGCACCGCCCTGCTCGTCCTCGCGACGGGTCTCGGCAAGACGGTGGTGGGCGGGGAGATTATCAGCCGCCACCTCAGGGTCAGTCCGAACGCCAGGATTCTCGTAGTCGCGCACATGAAGGAACTCGTCGCGCAGCTTGAGAAGGCGATGTGGCGTCACATCCCTAAGTCCGTTCCCACACGCCTGCTCACAGGGGAAAGTCGACCGGAAACCCTGGACGGAGTAGTCGTCGGAACTGTCGAATCCGTTCTGGGCGCCGCACGTGTGGGCTACCGACCCGACCTGATCATGATCGACGAGACCCACCATGTGGCCGAGACCGGCAGGTTTGCGGAATTGCTCAATCTGTGTGGGGATGCCGAGCAGTTCGGCGTGACGGCGACGCCCTGGCGCGGCGACAAGTTTGACATCACCTCTCGCTTCGGGTATCCGAGTTTCAAGATGGGTATCGCGGAAGGCATGGCCGCCGGCTACCTGTCCGCTGTCGACTACCGGCTGTACGTCGACAACGTCGACTGGAACGTGGTCAGGGACGCTAGCGTGCACGGCCAGTCGATCAAGGACCTCAACAAGTCCTTGTTCCTTCCGCAGCGCGACGAGGAGATCATCGAGCACTTCCGCGAGGCGTGGCGAACCACGGTTGAGCCGAGGGCCATCGTCTTCTGCCAGACCATCGAACACGCCGAACACATGGCCCGGTTGTTCGCTGCGTCCGACTCGGCGTGGTCCAACGCGTCCTTCCTCCACAGCGCGCTTCCGCGGCAGCGACGCCAGATCCTGCTCAACGAGTTCCGGCTAGGGCGGGTACCAGTGATCACGTGTGTCGACGTCTTCAACGAGGGTGTCGATGTTCCGGACGTCAACCTCATCGCGTTCCTGCGGGTCACGCACAGCCGGCGGATCTTCGTTCAGCAGCTCGGGCGTGGGCTTCGACTTAGTCCCGGCAAGGACGCCCTGAGGGTTCTCGACTTCGTGACCGATATCCGCAGGGTGGCGGCGACCCTGGAGCTCCGGCGATCGCTGGAGGCACAGGAGGCCCAGGAGAGCGAGCACCTGCGCGTACGAATGCCGCACGCCTCTCGTATCCAGTTCAGCGACGAGACCGTTGGGTCCCTGATGGACCACTGGATCCAGGACGCGGCTGACCTTGAGACCAAGGCGGACGAGGTCCGCCTTCAGTTCCCTCTGACGACTGGAATCGAATGACCAAGTACGCGATCCCCGCAGACCTTG
Source organism: Kitasatospora sp. NPDC005751 (assembly GCF_040630835.1). Classification (NCBI taxonomy): domain Bacteria; kingdom Bacillati; phylum Actinomycetota; class Actinomycetes; order Kitasatosporales; family Streptomycetaceae; genus Kitasatospora; species Kitasatospora sp. NPDC005751. Next base: position 75,479 of record NZ_JBEXYC010000016.1, on the reverse strand, counting down.
AAGAGGATGTCGTGCGCCTTCTCTACAAGCGGATGGCCGATCTCAACTGGATCTACTTGCCGGACGCCGAACGTACCCGTCACTATGTGGCGTGGACGTCCGACCCGGCGGTCGGAGGAAGGCTTCTGCCGTTTATCGGGAAGCCGGAGAAGATCCGGCCGTGGCTCAAGGATAGGCCCATGAAGGAATACGTCCGGGCCACCTACGGGGTTGGTAAGTGGGCCCCGCTCGTGGCCAAGCCCTCCACCCCGGTCAGCGAGCTCGTCGTCCGGGCTCTCGGTCCCGGCTGGATGGTCGATCTCGCGACCCTCGCCATTAAGCCGCTTTGCGTCACGATTCGCCGCGAGGACGACGAGGAGACGGAGCGGTGTTTCGCCTGGGCCCCGATGCGCGACTTCAAGCACCTCGCGTGGGCGGCTATCGCGGCGCAGGCCGATGGTGATGCGCTGCCCTGGGTCATCTGCACGGTGGACTCCTTCGTTCGGAAGATCACCCCGGAGCAGAAGACGACCAACGAGCGGATCGCGAAGCGGCTCGGCCTGATCAGCGCGCATGTCACCGATGGCTGAAGAGAGCTATGCGCTGACGAGGGATAACGACGATTGGCTTAGCGCCGCGTGGCATGCTCTCCCTTCCCGGTCGCGTCGCATGGTTGAGGACCGTGTGAGTGGAGAAACGCTCTTGAGTATCGGGCAGCAGCATGAGATGAGCCGCGAAAGGGTTCGTCAGTTGCTCCTGAAGGCGCAGGACCAACTCTGCGGCTACGCCGACGGCTTCGTCGACCGCTGGCGCGATGACCTGATGGCGCTCACCGTGAGTCCGGCGGTAAGCGGGTCCGAGGTGGCCGCAGTGCTGGGCGTACGGGAACACGTCGGTGCGGGGCTTCTTGCCCAAGCCGTTGGAGCTGAGCCTCCGTTGACTTGGGCTGGTCGTCTGCATGGCTGGTGGACGCGCGACCCGAGCGCCCTGGAGGTTCTGCTGCGAGTTGGCGTGCAGGAGGCGCCGCTGCGTGGGGAGGACGTAGCGGTGACTTTCGCGTCGGCCGGCATGCCGCCCAATGTTCCCTTGCTGGACCTGCTTGGACACCCGAAGAGCCCTCTTGTGCCTGGCGTTGAGGGATCCTGGCTGCGTCGTCGCGCCCGCGGCAGGGACGCGGCCTACCTCTACCTGTTGGCGAATGGCGAGCCCTGTCGGGCTGAGGACTTGCTCGAACCGACTGGGATCAGGCGGAAGCCCGCCGTCACCGAGGCGCTCAGGCGGGACGAGAGGTTCGTGCAGCTCCGACTGGAGGGGAAGTGGGCGCTCGCTGAATGGCCTCATTTGAACGATACTTCCTACCCGAACGCCGTCGAGGCATTCGTTGCCACACTGACTGAACTGGGGCCTTTGCCAAAGGAAGCCCTTTTCGTGAAGGTCGGCGAGCGGTACCCCGTGACGCGCTGGCGTCTCCAGCAGTGTCTGCTGGACGATAGGGTAGGCATGACGGAAGGCGGGCTGATCGACCTTGTCGCGCGCGGGGCAGCCCCTATCGAGGAGAGCGAGCCGGCGCGGCCGGCGACAATGGCCGCCGATCCCGCCGGCAACGTCTTCGGGATTCGGCTCACGGTGGACAAGGACATCCTCCGCGGCAGTGGCGTCGTCGTCAGCAGCTGGCTTACGTGGCAGCTCGGAATGCGGCAAGCTCCCATGGCCAGGACGTTCTCCATAGCTGGTCACCCGACGCCGATCGTACTCAAGAGGGCGACGAGTGCGGCCCAGCTCTCCAGTCTGAGGGTGCTGGCGAGGGAGAACGGAATGGTCGGGGGCTGTGAGTTCGTGCTCTTCCTCCGCGCGGATGATTCGACCGCCCGTATCGAGCACGCTTGCGCCCGACAGTACTGCCGGGCGGTGAGGGCTCCTTTGTGAGCGAGGCGAAACCGGACGGGTCGTGCTTGCACTAGCCGTCCGAGGCCCCCGAGTAAGCGATCAGGAAGACCGCGTTTGGGGTGCAGCTGGGCAAGCTTGTCCGGATGGGCGAGCCCAGCGGGCCTACCTCGCAGGTCGAGGTCGCTCAGGCCCGGGTCGACTTCGTCGAGGAGCCGGAGGCTCCGAAGGAGTGAGGCTCCGCCCCCGTCCGCGCGCGGATGCGCGAGGATGGGGGCATGCCGAACCGTCTCGCCGGTGCGACCTCGCCCTATCTGCTGCAGCACGCCGACAACCCGGTCGACTGGTGGCCCTGGGGCCCCGAGGCGTTCGCGGAGGCGGAGCGGCGCGGCGTGCCGGTGCTGCTGTCGGTCGGGTACGCGGCCTGCCACTGGTGCCACGTGATGGCCCACGAATCCTTCGAGGACGAGGCGCTGGCCGCGTACGCCAACGAGCGGTTCGTCGCGGTGAAGGTCGACCGCGAGGAGCGGCCGGACGTCGACGCGGTCTACATGGAGGCGGTGCAGGCGGCCACCGGGCAGGGCGGCTGGCCGATGACGGTCTTCCTCACGCCCGACAAGGACCCGTTCTACTTCGGGACGTACTTCCCGCCGGAGCCCCGGCACGGGATGCCGTCCTTCCGGCAGGTCCTGGAGGGCGTCGACGCGGCCTGGCGGGACCGGCGCGAGGAGGTCGGCGAGGTCGCCGCCCGGATCCGGGCCGACCTGGCCGAGCGGGCCTCGGTGTACGGGGTCGGCAGCGGGGTCCACCGGCCGCCGGGGGAGGCCGAGCTGCACGAGGCGCTGGTCGCGCTCGGCCGGGACTTCGACGCCCGGCGCGGCGGCTTCGGCGGGGCGCCCAAGTTCCCGCCGGCCATGGTGATCGAGTTCCTGCTGCGCCACCACGCCCGGACCGGCTCGGCGGCCGCGCTGGAGATGGCCGTCCGGACCGCCGCGGCGATGGCCCGCGGCGGCATCCACGACCAGCTCGGCGGCGGCTTCGCCCGGTACACGGTGGACGCCGACTGGGTCGTCCCGCACTTCGAGAAGATGCTGTACGACAACGCGCTGCTGCTCCGCGCGTACCTGCACCTGTGGCGGGCCACCGGCTCCCCGCTCGCCCGCCGGGTGGCGCTCTCCACGGCCGACTTCCTGCTGCGTGAACTGCGCACCCCCGAAGGGGCGTTCGCCTCGGCGCTGGACGCCGACAGCCTGGACGGGAGCGGCGCCTCGGTCGAGGGCGCGTACTACGCCTGGACGCCGGGGCAGCTCGCCGAGGTGCTGGGGGAGGCGGACGCGGCCCTCGCGGCGGAGCTCTACGAGGTGACCGCGACGGGGACGTTCGAGCACGGCTCCTCGGTGCTGCAGCTGCCGGCCGACCCGCCGGACGCCGAGGCGGCCGAGCGGATCCGGGCGAGGCTCTTCGCGGCGCGGGCCGAGCGGCCGGCGCCCGCCCGGGACGACAAGGTGGTCGCCGCCTGGAACGGGCTGGCCGTCGCCGCGCTCGCCGAGACCGGCGCGCTGCTGGAGCGGCCCGACCTGGTCGAGGCCGCCGAACGCGCCGCCGACCTGCTGCTGGCGGTCCACCTCACGCCGGACGGCCGGCTGCTGCGCACCTCCCGGGACGGCCGGGCCGGTGCTCACGCGGGCGTCCTGGAGGACTACGCGGACACCGCCGAGGGCTTCCTCGCGCTGTACGCCGTCACCGGCGAGGCCGAGTGGCTGGAGCTGGCCGGCGGGCTGCTGGACACCGTGCTCAAGCACTTCGCCGACGAGGCGTCCGGCGCGCTGTACGACACCGCCGACGACGCCGAGGAGCTGATCCGGCGGCCCCAGGACCCGACGGACAACGCCACCCCGTCCGGCTGGACGGCCGCGGCCGGCGCGCTGCTGACCTACGCCGCCTACACCGGGTCGGCGCGCCACCGCACGGCCGCCGAGCGGGCGCTCGGCATCGTCGGGGCACTGGCCGGCCGGGCGCCCCGGTTCATCGGCTGGGGCCTGGCGGTGGCCGAGGCGCTGGTGGACGGCCCGCGCGAGGTGGCCGTGGTCGGATCGGCCGGGGATCCGGCGACGGCCGCGCTGCACCGGGCGGCGCTGCTGGGCACCGCGCCCGGCGCGGTGGTCGCGGTCGGCGCGCCGGACGCCGACGAGGTGCCGCTGCTGGCGGACCGGCCGCTGGTGGGCGGCGCACCCGCCGCGTACATCTGCCGGCACTTCGCCTGCGACGCACCGACCACCGACCCGGCGGTGCTGGCCGAACGACTGGGCTTCCTGGTGGAGTTGGACGACCCGGCGAGCTGAATCCAGTTGTGCCCGGCCGGGCGGCCGGGCGAGAATCGCCCATGACCTGGACCCTGACCACGTCCCTGGACGACTTCCTCGCGCGGGCGGGCGGCTTCCTCCGCGCCCGCCCGGCCGAGAACACCGTCCTGCTCACCGTGAGCGACCGGCTGGTCGGGCGCGGGCCGCACGCCTTCGGCCCGCAGACGCCGGTCTTCGGGTGGTGGAGCCGTGAGCCGCGCGGCCCGGTCGAGGGCGCGTTCCTGCGGACCCCGCCGTTCGAGCCGCGCCTCGGTGTGATGCCAGACCGGGCGGCGGCCGAGCTCGCCGTCGAACTGGCCGCGGCGGGGCCGGACTTCACCGACGTCACGGCGGTCTCCGGTGGCGAGTCGGCGGTCCACGCGTTCGCCGCCGCCTGGCAGGCCGCGACCGGCGCCACCGCGTGCGCGCGCTCCCGTCAGCGGCTCTACCGGCTCGACGGGCTGACCGGCCCGCCGCGCCCGCCGGCCGGCCGCCCCCGGGTCTGCGCTCCGGCCGACCGCGAGCTGCTGGTCGACTGGTACGGGGCCTTCGGGGCCGAGGCCGCCATCGAACTCCCCAACGCCCGGGACACGGTGGACGACCGGATCGCCGCCGGGCTGCTCCACGTCTGGGAGGACGGCGGCGCCCCGGTCGCGATGGCCGGGAACAGCCCGGTGATCGCCGGCATGTCGCGGATCGGGCCGGTCTACACCCCGCCCGAGCGGCGCGGCCGCGGCTACGCGAGCGGCGTCACCGCGGCGGCCTCGGCGCACGCGCTCGCGCAGGGGGCGGCCGAGGTGCTGCTGTTCACCGATCTGGCCGACCCGACCAGCAACTCGATCTACCGGCAGCTCGGCTACCGCCCGGTGGAGGACTGCCTGACGGTCGGCTTCCGGGGTTGAGCGACGGGCGTCCCTGTCCGACGGTTCGGCGTCCGGGCGTGACCGGCGGGCGGCCCGTCCACGGCGCGGGGGCGGGCTACTCCCAGTCCCACCGGACGCCGAGCAGGCAGGGCTGGAGAGCCGTCGCCACCAGGTGCACGCAGTGGTGGCCGTCGAGGGTCAACTCCTCCGTCTCGTAAGGCTTCTCGCCGGGGGAGCGGAGGGCGAAGCGGTGGCAGCGGACGGGCAGGGCGGCGGGGTGGAAGGTGACCTGAAGGACGTACTGGCCGGCGCCGGAGTTGAAGCCTCGGACGTACTCGCAGCCGGGCGTGGGTGACGGGCTGGCGTCGAAGCCGTAGCCCAGCAGGTGGGTGTCGCCGGCCCGGAGGCGGCGGTCGAGGAGGAGCTCGGCGACCAGCAGGTGATGGGCCTGGTCGCGGCGGATCCGGCCGGGGCGGCAGTTCTCCTCGGCGCGCACGCCGACCCGGGCGATGTCGCAGCCCGGGTCCCCCTGGTAGATGGCCAGGTAGCGGTCGATGCCTTCGCGGTGGGCGCGCAGCGCGTGCTGGGAGTCCCGGCGCAGCAGTTGGCGGTCGGCGCCGATCCGGATCCGCTCGATGTGGGTGATGGTGTGCAGCCCGGTGTCGCGCGGGCCGGAGAGCTCGGCGAGCAGGTCGTCGACGGCGGCGGCCGGGGAGATGAGGTCCCGGTAGGGGCGCACGGGCGGGCCGGCCTGCTCGGCGGGGGTGGCCCGGCGGGGGCCGAGCAGCCGGGTGAGGGAGTGCTCGGGGAGTTCCAGCACCTCCTCCAGGGCCCGGACCGCGCGCAGCGATTCGGGCCGGTCGGGCCGGCGGCGGCCCTGCTGCCAGTAGCTGAGGCTGGTGACCCCGATGTCGATGCCGCGCAGGGCGAGGTGCCGGCGGATCCGGTGCAGGGCGAGGCCCCGGGCGGCGATGGCGGTGCGCAGGGCCACGTGGAACGGGCCGGTGCGCAGCGCGGTGGCGAGGTCGGCCTGGTCGCTCCGCTGCATGGCGGCCTCCTCGGTGGGCGGGCAGGGCGGACACCGGCTGGTCGTGAATATTCACATGTGGAAGGCCGTTTGTCACCGGTCCGGGCCTGCCGCGCGGGCGTTTCCGGGGCGGCGTTCACACCTGGGCCGGGCCGTTCACACCGCGTTCCGCGTGCTGTGAAGGCCGTTGACCTGCTTCTGTCAACGGGGCGATGCTCGGTGGCGCGATCCGGACCGCACCCAGACGGAACCCCCACTCCTCTGTCGTGCAAGGAGAAACTCCCCCATGCCAGTTCCACGGATACGTCCGCGCCGCGCCGTCGCGGCGCTCGCGCTGGGCGTGCTCGGCCCGGCGCTCAGCGTCGCGGCGACCAGCCCCGCCTCGGCCGCGCCGGCCCCCACCGGTGCGTCCGCCCAGGTTCGTCCGGCCGCGGCGCCGGGCAGTACGGCCGATCTGGCCGGCACGTTCAAGAAGCTCAACATCACCATGCAGCAGCAACAGCAGACCAACTGGTGCTGGGCGGCGAGCGGCAACACCATCGCCACCTGGTTCGGGTACGACTACAGCCAGAACCAGTTCTGCAACGCGGCGTTCGGCCGCTCGTCCAACTCCAGCTGCCCCAACAGCCAGGCCACGCTGGGCGACGTGCAGAACGGTCTCAGCCGAATCGGCATCAACCCCGGCTCGTACGTCACCGGGTACCTGCGCTACAGCACGGTGCAGACCGAGGTGAACGCCAACCGGCCGATCGAGACCCGGATCCAGTGGAGCTCCGGCGGTGGCCACATGCACGTGGTCTACGGCTACGACACCGGCAGCAACTGGGTGTACTGGGGCGACCCGTGGCCCTCCAACACCCGCTACAACTGGGCGGACTTCACCTACTACGTGTCCAACGGCACGTTCTCCTGGACCCATTCCCTGTACCGGATCGGCGCGTGAGGGCGGCCATGACCAGCATCCGTAACGCGGCCGTCGCCGTCCTGCTCGCCGCCGGCCTCGGCCTGGCCGTCACCCCGGCCGCCCAGGCGGACACCGCCGCGGACGGCCCCGCGGGCACCCCCGCCCCGGTCACCGCCGCCGACCTCGCGCAGGCCCGGGGCGCGGTCCAGGACCCGGCCGTCCTGGACCGGTTGGGCCACTTCTTCGCCCGCAAGGGCGTCCCGCCGACCCAGCAGCTCACCATCGGCGCGGCCGAGGAGGCGCGGGCGGCGAGCGCGGCCGCGCCGAGCCTCTCGGGCGACACCGTGCCGGTCTACACCCTGGACGCCGGCTTCGTGGCCGGCGCCCCGGGCGCACCGGTCGCGACGGCCGAGTACACCGCCAGCAAGGCCGTCTCGGCGGACGGCCAGGTGGCCTCGGTCTGGACGGCCAAACAGGGCGACGGCTGGCGGGTGGTCAACATCGCCTCGGGCGGCGACGAGACCGACTACGCGGCGCGGGCGGCGGCCGGCGGTGGCGGGACGGCGTTCCGCGAACCGCAGCTCAACGCCTGGTACGTGCTGCGGGACGGCCGGGTGCTGCCGCTGGACGACGAGGCGCGGCGTTCGGTGGGCGGGTCCGGGGTGAGCCTGGCGGCCTACCAGCGGCTGGTCCACCAGCGGTACGGGGACAAACTGCCCGGCTCGGCGTACGACCGGGCCGGCAAGGGCGGCGGCTACCAGCCGGACGCCAGCGGGCAGGGGGCGGCCGCGGCGGACGGCGGCACGCTGCCGGCCGTCACGGCGGCGGCGGCCCTGGGGGCCACCGTGCTGGTGGGCGCGGGCCTCGCCCTGCGGCGACGGGCGGGCGCCCGGCGCGGCTAGCGGGTCCACCGGATGGCGGGTCCGCCGGATAGCGGGTCCACCGGACGACGAGTCCGCCGGAGAGCGCGTCCACCGGGTGAGCGGCGGGGTCCGGCTCGGCGGCCGGGCCCCGTCGCGGCTTCGCCGGTGCGGCCCTAGAGGTCGGTGAAGCCGCGCTCCAGCACGGCGAAGGTGTGGTCGACCAGGTCGGCGATGTCCAGCTCGCCGTTGCTCTCGGCCCACCGCAGGACGGTCTCGCCGGTCGCCGCCCCCAGGGCGGCCGCGGTGACCCGCATCTCGAAGGTCGGTTCCTCGACGCCCCGGCGCCGGGTCAGGACGGCGAGGTAGAGGCGCTGCGGGTCGTTGGCGTTCTCGCGCATCCTGGCGCGCAGCGCGGGGACGTCGTGGATCAGCCGCAGGCGGGTGAGCAGCTCGTCGCGTTCGTCCTGGATCAGTTCGCGGATCAGGCCGACGATGGCTTCGCGGCAGGAGCGGAGAAACGGTTCGTCAGCGGGGCGGGCGAGCAGCGCGCTGACGATCGCCGGGTCGTACTCGTCGGTGAGGACGAGGTCCTCCTTGGTGGCGAAGTACCGGAAGAAGGTGGACTGCGAGACCTCGGCCGCGGCCGCGATCTGCTCCACGGTGGTGTTCTCGTAGCCCTGCGCGGCCATCAGCCGGTACGCCTCGCGGCGGATCGTCCGGCGGGTCCTCAGCTTCTTCCGTTCGCGCAGCGACAGCGGCGCCTCCAGCATCGCCCGGACCGAGTGGGCCGGGTCTGCCGGGGGCGCCGTGGTCGGCCGCGTTGCGCTCATACCTTCGATTATCCGTGATCGGCGGCGGGGACGGCGGTGGTCTCCGGGGCGGGACCGGCGCCGGTGCCCGGGCGCGGTTCGGCGGTCGGCATCCGCAGGGCGACCAGCACCGCCGAGAGCAGGGCGATCATCCCGGAGACGAGCAGGACGAGCGTCATCCCGTGCACGTAGGCGGCGTGGGCGGAGACGGTCAGGGCGCCGTCCCCGGAGGCGGCGGCCACCGCGTCGGCCGCGACCACCGACTGCCCGGCCCGGTGCGCGGCCTCGGCCGGGAGCGCGGCGGTGTCCAGCGCACCGCGGTAGGAGTCGGCCAGCATGCTGCCGAAGACGGCGACCCCGATCGCGCCGCCGACCTGGCGCAGCGTCTGCATCAGGCCGGAGCCGACCCCGGCCCGGGCCGGCGGCAGGGTGAGCAGGGCGGAGGCCTGGGCGGTGATCAGCGAGAGGCCCATGCCCAGGCCGAGCAGGGTGAGCCAGACGGCCGCCAGGCCGTAGCCGTCCAAGACGGAGGTGCGGCTGCCGAGCAGCAGGGCGGCGGCCAGCGAGGTGAGCCCGAGGGCGATCACCGACCGGGGGCCGATCCGGGCGACCAGCCCCTCGCTGAGCTTGGCGGCCACCATCAGCCCGACCATCATCGGCATCAGCCGCAGACCGGTGCCGAAGGCGTCCGCGCCCAGCACGCTCTGGAAGTACAGCGGCAGGACGAAGAAGGCGCCGAAGAGCACCAGGGAGACCAGCGTCGCGGCCCCCGCGGCCCAGCGGAAGGTCGGGTCCGCGAGCAGGGTGAGGTCGAGCATCGGGGCGTGCTGGTGGCGGCTGCGCAGCACCAGGACGGTGAGGGCGACCAGCGAGCCGCCGATCATGCCGATCACCAGCGGGTCGGCCCAGCCGCGTTCGGGGCCCTCGATGATGCCGTAGGTCAGTGCGGCCAGACCGCCCGCGCCGAGGACGGTGGCGAGCACGTCGATCCGGGGCGCGGCGGGGTTGCGGGTCTCCGGCAGCAGCAGGACGCAGGCGACGATGCCGATCACCGTCAGCGGGACGTTGATCACGAAGATCGCGCCCCACCAGAAGTGCTGCAGCAGGAAGCCGCCGATCAGCGGGCCGAGCGGGGTGCCGGCGGCGAGCGCGGCGGAGAGGATCGCGGTGGCGCGGCGCTGCTCGCCGGCCGGGAACAGACCGGGGATCACCGCCAGGGACATCGGCATCACCAGGGCGCCGGCCAGACCCATCGCCGCACGGGCGGCGACCAGGGTGCCGGGGCTGTCGGCGAGCATGCCGACCGCGGAGGCGAGGCCGAACAGTGCGAGGCCGGTGGTGAGGGTGCGGCGGCGGCCGAAGCGGTCCCCGAGCAGGCCGGCCGGGAGCATCGCGGCGGCGAAGACCACCGTGTAGGAGTCGACGATCCACTGCTGCTGGCCGGTGGTGGCCCGCAGCTGGGAGGCCAGGGTCGGCAGGGCCACGTTGAGGATCGTCATGTCGAAGCTGATGACCAGGACGCTCAGCGCGACGGCGACCAGCGCCAGCCAGCGCCGCGGATCGGGGCCGGGCGGAGCGGGCGGGGCGGGTACGGCGGGAGGGGTCACGGCGGCCTCCGGAGCCTTCGGGGAAGTGACTGTCAAATGACAGTAACTTCCAAAAGAGGGTGGCCGTCAATGTAGCGCGCCACCGCGAGTAGTCGTGACCCAGCGTGACGTGTCCTGGAAGTGTGCTTCCCGCACAAGGAATTGACGCAACGTTGATCTGGCGTTCGCCGCCCCGGGGCGGCTTCGGGTGACTGACGGTAGATAGGATGTGGCAATCGGTCAGTGCTGGCCGAAGCGTGCCGAGAGCGAGAAGGGGTGGGGCGGCAGGAGCCGACCACGTGCCCGGCGCAGGAAGGGGAGTCGAATGGCCGGCAGGGAGTCGAGCGCCCAGATCTGGGGTGCGGCGGTGGTGGTGGGGTCCGCGCTGGCCGTGGTCGCGGCCTACCTGATCAACGGTGCCGTCCTGGTGCTGGGGGTCGCCGGGGTCGAGGTGCTGCTGCTCATGGTGTACGTCGGCCGGCGCTGGCAGCAGCTGCACCAGCAGGCCGGGCCGCGTGAGCGCCGTCCGGCGCGCCGGCACCGCCCGGGGCGCGGCCGGCCGGACCCGGCGCACTGCGAGCGCTGCCGCCGGGCGCGTGAGGCGCTGGACGCGCGGCAGGCCGGCTCCCGTCCGTACGGGGTGCGTGAGCAGCTGATCCCCGAGTACCCCGGCCGCGAGTACCCGGTGCGCGGGTTCCCGGCGCCGGAACGTCGGGCCCCCGGGCTCGCGGGCCACGACCACTCGGCCGCCGAGCTTCCGGGTCACGACCGCGCGGCCCGCGAGCGCGCCGCACGGGAGCGTCCGGCGGGCGAGCGCCCGGCGTACGAGCGCCCGGCGTACGAGCGCCCGGGGCACGACGGCGCGGCGCACGAGCGCGGGGACCGCCGGCCGGGCCGGCCGGGTCCGGAGTGGACAGCGGAACGGGCGGCCGCCCGGTCACTGGACCGGCCGACCGCCCGTCGTGGGGCGCCGGGTTCAGCGGGTCGCGCTGTACGCCACCAGTGAGACCCCGACGTACTGCACGATGAAGGCTCCGAGGGTGAAGGCGTGGAACACCTCGTGGAAGCCGAACCAGCGCGGTGAGGGGTTGGGCCGCTTGAGCCCGTACACCACGCCGCCGACGCTGTAGAGCACCCCGCCGACGATCATCAGCACCAGCACCGCGACCCCGCCGGTGCGCAGGAAGTCCGGCAGGAAGAAGGCGGCGGCCCAGCCCAGCGCGATGTACACCGGCGTGTACAGCCAGCGCGGCGCGCCCACCCAGAACACCCGGAACGCTATCCCCGCCAGCGCACCGCCCCAGACCGCCCAGAGCAGCACCTGCTGCGCGGCGCCGTCCAGCAGCAGGATGGTGAACGGGGTGTAGGTGGCCGCGATGATCAAGAAGATGTTCGCGTGGTCGAGGCGGCGCAGCACGGCGTCGCCGCGCGGCCCCCAGGTGAAGCGGTGGTAGACCGCGCTGACCCCGAACAGCAGCCAGGCGCTGACCGAGTAGATCGCGCAGGCGATCTTGGCGGGCGTGGAGTCGGCCAGGCAGATCAGCACGATCCCGGCGGCCACCGTGGCGGGGAACATCCCGGCGTGCAGCCAGCCGCGCCAACTCGGCTTGATCTCCACGCGCTCCGTGCTCTCCAGGAGCTCAGCAGTCATGGGCAGCATGCTACCTGCTACCTACGGCTCCGTAGGTTACTGACGCGTAGGAAGTGGTCCTCATCACTACTTGGACGTTTTGGAGTGTTCGGGGGTCGGTCGGGTCGGGCTCGGGTCGGCCGAAGGAGCCGGATTACCAACAAGTAACCAGACTGAATGTAGTAAAAGATGAGTCAATTTCACCGTTGCGCCGTGTTCGGGGCTTGAGGCCGGAGCTACGCTGCAAGCACCCTCAAACCCCCGCTACGCCGTCTCCGTGCCGAGATGGCGTGAAACGGAGCGATCGTGTCGTACGAGAACCTCGCTCTCAGCGCATCCGCGCCCACCCGTCACAAGCGCCTGCTGGCCTGGGTGAGCGAGATCGCCGAGCTCACCCAGCCGGCCCGCATCGAGTGGTGTGACGGGTCCGAGGAGGAGTACCAGCGCCTCGCGGACCTGCTGGTCGCTCAGGGCACCTTCAGGAAGCTCGACGAGAAGAAGCGCCCCAACTCCTACTACGCCGCCTCGGACCCCACGGACGTGGCGCGCGTCGAGGACCGCACCTACATCTGCTCCGAGCAGGAGAAGGACGCCGGTCCGACCAACAACTGGAAGGCCCCCGCCGAGATGCGGGAGGTCTTCCAGGGCGAGAACGGTCTCTTCCGCGGCTCGATGAAGGGGCGCACGATGTACGTCGTGCCCTTCTCGATGGGCCCGGTCGGCTCCCCGCTGGCCGCGTACGGCGTCGAGATCACCGACTCCGCCTACGTCGCCGTGTCGATGCGCGTGATGACCCGCATGGGCCAGGCCGTGATCGACCAGCTGGGCGAGGACGGCGAGTTCGTCAAGGCCGTGCACACCGTCGGCGCGCCGCTCGCCGAGGGCGAGGCGGACGTCGCCTGGCCGTGCAACAGCACCAAGTACATCTCGCACTTCCCGGAGACCCGCGAGATCTGGTCCTTCGGCTCCGGCTACGGCGGCAACGCCCTGCTCGGCAAGAAGTGCTACGCGCTGCGGATCGCCTCCACGATGGCGCGTGACGAGGGCTGGCTGGCCGAGCACATGCTCGTCCTCAAGCTCACCCCGCCGACCGGCGAGGCCACGTACGTCGCGGCGGCCTTCCCCTCCGCCTGCGGCAAGACCAACCTCGCCATGCTCCAGCCCACCATCCCGGGCTGGAAGGTCGAGACGATCGGCGACGACATCGCCTGGATGCGCTTCGGCGCCGACGGCCGGCTCTACGCCATCAACCCCGAGGCCGGCTTCTTCGGCGTCGCGCCCGGCACCGGCGTCGACACCAACGCCAACGCCATCGAGACCCTCTGGGGCAACACCGTCTACACCAACGTCGCGCTGACCGACGACGGCGACGTCTGGTGGGAGGGCCTGACCGAGGAGCCCCCGGCGCACCTCACCGACTGGCGCGGCAACGACTGGACGCCGGAGTCCGGCACCCCGGCCGCCCACCCCAACGCCCGGTTCGCCGTCCCGGCCGCGCAGTGCCCGACCATCGCCCCCGAGTGGGAGGACCCGGCGGGCGTGCCGATCTCGGCGATCCTGTTCGGCGGCCGCCGCGCCACCGCCGTCCCGCTGGTGACGGAGTCCTTCGACTGGCAGCACGGCGTCTTCCTGGGCGCGAACATCGCCTCCGAGAAGACCGCCGCCGCCGAGGGCACCGTCGGCGAGCTGCGCCGCGACCCGTTCGCGATGCTGCCGTTCTGCGGCTACAACATGGGCGACTACTTCGCCCACTGGCTGAAGGTCGGCGCCCAGGCGGACGCCGCCAAGCTGCCGAAGATCTACTACGTGAACTGGTTCCGCAAGAACAGCGAGGGCTCGTTCGTCTGGCCCGGCTACGGCGAGAACAGCCGCGTGCTGAAGTGGATCGTCGAGCGCCTGCAGGGCACCGGCGAGGGCGTCGAGACCCCGATCGGCGTGCTGCCGACCGTCGAGGGCTTCGACCTGGACGGCCTGGACCTCTCCGAGGCCGACCGGGAGCTGCTGTTCACCGTGGACGCCGACATCTGGCGTCAGGAGGCCGCGCTCGTCCCGGCCCACCTGGAGCTCTTCGGCTCCCACACGCCCACCGAGCTGTGGGACGAGTACCGAGACCTGGTCGCCCGCCTCGGCTGAGCCTGAGCCTCAGCCCGGCGAGTAGTGGTGGGTGCGTGGCACGAATCGCGCACCCACCGAGCGACAGGACGGCCGGAGTCCCGCGGACGATCTTTCCCCGACCAAGGAGATCGTCCGGACCGGGACTCCGGCCGTAGCTTTTCCGGACCGGACCGGACCGGACCGGACCGGACCGGACCGCGACGGCCAGACGGACCGCGACGGCCAGCCGGACCGGACCTGACCGCGACGGCCTGACCGTCCGGGCCCGCTACGGCTGGGTGTAGCCGCCGAGGAAGTCGCCGATCCGGGTGACGGCGTCGGTGATCTCCTCCGCCCGGGGCAGCGTGACCAGGCGGAAGTGGTCCGGCTCGGGCCAGTTGAAGCCGGTCCCCTGGACCAGCAGGATGCGTTCGGCGCGCAGCAGGTCCAGCACCATCTGGGCGTCGTCCTTGATCTTGTAGACCTTCGGGTCCAGCCGGGGGAACGCGTAGAGCGCGCCCTTCGGCTTGACGCAGCTGACCCCCGGGATCTCGTTGAGCAGCCGGTACGCGGCGTCCCGGGACTCCAGCAGCCGGCCGCCGGGCAGCACCAGGTCCTTGATCGACTGTCGGCCGCCGAGCGCCGCGGCCACCGCGTGCTGGGCCGGCATGTTGGCGCACAGGCGCATCGAGGCGAGCACGGTCAGGCCCTCGATGTAGCTGCGGGCGCGTTGCCGGTCGCCGGAGAGCACCATCCAGCCGGAGCGGAAGCCCGCCACCCGGTACGCCTTGGAGAGCCCGTTGAAGGTGACGCAGAACAGGTCGGGGGCCAGCGTGGCCAGCGGGACGTGCTCGGCGTCGTCGTAGAGGATCTTGTCGTAGATCTCGTCCGCGTAGACCACCAGCTTGTGCCGGCGGGCGATCTCGACCAGGCCCTCCAGGACCTCGCGCGGGTAGACCGCGCCGGTCGGGTTGTTCGGGTTGATCACCACGATCGCCCTGGTCCGGTCGGTGACCTTGGCCTCGATGTCGGCGAGGTCCGGGTACCACTCGGACTGCTCGTCGCAGCGGTAGTGCACGGCGGTGCCGCCGGCCAGCGAGACGGAGGCCGTCCAGAGCGGGTAGTCCGGCGCCGGGACGAGCACCTCGTCGCCGTCGTCGAGCAGGGCGGTCATCGCCAGCTGGATCAGCTCGGAGACGCCGTTGCCGAGGAAGACGTCCTCGACGGTGAGGCCGTGCAGCCCGCGCTCCTCGTAGTGCATCACCACGGCCCGGCGGGCGGCGAGCAGGCCCTTGGAGTCGCCGTACCCGTGCGCGGAGGAGAGGTTGCGCAGGATGTCCTGGAGGATCTCCGGGGGCGCGTCGAAGCCGAACACGGCGGGGTTGCCGGTGTTGAGCTTCAGGATGCGGTGGCCCTGCTCCTCCAGCCGCATCGCCTCGTCGAGCACCGGGCCGCGGATGTCGTAGCAGACGTTGGCGAGCTTGCTGGACTGGATGACCTGCATGCCTGCCTACTTTAGGGGTATCCCGGGCCGGTCCGGCGCGTGTGCGGGGACACGCGCCGGACCGCCCTCAAGGGCCCCCTTCGAACGGCAGGCGGAGCTGTCAGCCGGCCTTCCAGATCAGGGGCTCGGTGTCCAGAACGCTGCCGAAGACGAGGAACTTCGGCGGGGTGTTGGTCGGAACGAGATAGACCGCACACTGCTGCTGGGTCTGGCCGTCCGCCAGGGTGCCGGGCTTCTTGCCGGAGTCGCACTGCGGGATCGACTTCAGGACGGTCGGCGCGGGCAGCACCCCGCCGGTGGCGGCGGTGTCCGACTTCACCTTGAACCGCATCATGAAGTACTCGTCGGTGAGCGGGCCACCGGTGCGGTTGGTGAACGAGACGGTCACGTAGTACGGCGTCTTGCCGTCGAGCTCGGCCGGCTTGAAGTTGTACGGCGCGACCTCGGCCGCGGTGCCCTTGACCACCGAGACCGGGGTGACGTCGGCCTTGGTCTTGCCCAGGTAGCTGCCGGTGGCGGTGGTCGCCAGCGGGTTGTCGTAGCCGATCTTCCCGCTGCCGGCGCCGCCGCCGGCGCCGCCGATCGGGTTCCCGCTGGTGGCGGCGGACGGGACGGCGTTCGGCGTGTTGCCGCCGGCGCCCGCCGTGCCGGCCGTACCGCCGGTGCCGGCGGAGCCGCCGGTGGCCGACGGGGCCCCGGTGGCGCCCGGCGCGGTGGTGGCGGCGGCGCTCGCGCCCGCGGCGCCCGCCGCGCCCGCGGCCGGGTCCTCGTTCTCCGGCCCGCAGGCGGTCAGCAGCAGCGCCAGCGCGGCGAGCGGGACGGCGGCGCGCAGCGCCTTCTGAGTGTTGGTCACAGTGGTTCCCCGTGGATGATGTGGTCGGTGCGGCGCCGGGATGCGGATGTGGCGCCGCGAGGTCGGACGCCGGCGAGTGCCGGGCGGTTCCCGGGGAACCGTACCGGTGCCCGGGGACAGTGACCGACGGTGGACGAGAGGGGGGCGCCGTGATCGCGGCCGTGCTCGGGGCGGTGCTGGGCGGCCTGCTGGTGGCGCCCGCGCTGCGGGGTCTGGTGGTGCGTTACGCCGTGCCGGAGGGCGGGCCGTGGCGCACCCGGTGCCCGGCGTGCGAGCGGCGGTTGCGCGGTCTGCCGCCCGGCGGGCGCTGCCCGGGCTGTCGGGAGCGGCTGGGGCCGGGGGCCTGGCAGGTGGAGGCGGTGACCGTCGCGGTGGCGGCGGCCGCGGTGGCGGCGGCGCACCCGGCCGACGCGGTGCTGCTGCTCTGGGCGGCCGGCCCGGGCGTGGTGCTCGGCTTCACCGACGCCCGGGTGCGGCGGCTGCCGTACCCGCTGAGCTGGGCGCTGGCGGCCGGCCTGGCCGCGCTGCTGGTGGTGGTGGAGCTGGCGGCCGGCAGTCCGGGTGTGCTGCTGCGCTGTCTGCTGGTGGCGCTCGCCGCCGCCGCGCTGTTCGAACTGCCCGGCTGGATCGGTCTGATGGGCCCGGGGGACACCGTGCTGGCGCTCGGCCTGGGCGCGCTGCTCGGCCGGTACGGCTGGTCGGCCGCGTTCACCGGGCTCTTCGCGGCCTCGGTGCTGGCCGGGCTCTGGGCGGTGGTCCGGGCGGTGGCGGCCCTGGCGCGGCGGCGGCCGGTGCGCGGGCTGGAGCTGCCGATGGGCCCGTTCCTGCTGCTCGGCACCCTGGCGGCGGTCCTGCTGCAGTAGGAGGAGGGGGGACGAGCGGGGCCCGCCGTACCGGTCCGGTACGACGGGCCCCGCCGTCGGCGCGCGAGCCCCACCCTCAAGGAGCGGCGCGCCGGGGGGAGTTACGGCATCTGGTGGACGAACGGGCCGACCGCGTTGGAGAAGGCGTTCCCGTTGTTGGCGTCCCAGTTGGTGGACCAGGTCATCGCGCCGCGGATGGTGGGCCACTTGGCCGGCGGGACGAAGCTGCCGCAGTTCTTGCCGGTGGCCAGGCAGTCCAGCGCGTTGTTCACCACGGTCGGCGAGACGTAGCCGCCGCCGGCCGCCTTGCTGGAGGCCGGGACGCCGATGCCGACCTGGTCGGGCCGCAGGCCGCCCTGGATCTGGGTGCAGACCTGCGCGGTGATGAAGTCGATGGTGCCCTGGTTGTAGACCTTGCCGTCGCAGCCGTTCATGCCGCCCGAGTTGTAGAACTGGGTGTTGACGACGGTCAGGATGTCCTTGGTGTTCAGCGCCAGCTGGAAGTAGGCACCGGCGGTGCTGTACATCCCGATGGTCTCCGGGGCCATCGTCAGGATGAAGTTCGAGCCGACCTTGGCCTGCAGGCTGTGCAGCGCGTTCCCGAGGTAGGTCGGGTTGACGCCGTTCTCCAGGTCGACGTCGATGCCGTCGAAGCCGTAGTCCTTGATGATCGCGTAGGCGCTGTCGGTGAACGCGGCCGCCGCGGCGGCGTCACCCACGCTGATCGCGCCGTTCTGGCCGCCGATCGAGAGGACGACCTTCTTGCCGGCCGCCTGCTTGGCCTTCAGGTCGGCGCGGAACTGCGCGTCGGTGTAGCCGCCGAGGGCCTTGGCGAGCCCCGGGTCGAGGGTGAAGCTGATCGCCCCGCCCCTGGTCGGCACGGCGTCGGCGAAGGAGACCGCGATGATGTCGTAGGCGCTCTGGACGTCGCTCAGCTTCTGGACGGTCGCGCCGTTGTCGAAGTTGTGCCAGTAGCCGGTGACCACGTGCTTCGGCAGGCCGGTGACCGGCGGGGCGGTGGTGGTCGCGGTCGCCGTGGGCGTCGGCGTGGCGGTCGGGGTGGCGGTCGCCGTCGGGGTGGCGGTCGCGGTCGGCGTCGCGGTGGCCGTGGGCGACGCGGTGGCGGTCGGCGTGGCGGTGGGCGTCGCGGTCGGGCTCGGCGTGGAGGTGCCGCCGGGGCCGCTCAGCGTGATGTCGTCCGCGAGGTAGGCGCTCTGGCCGTACCAGCCGTGCACGAACAGCGTGACGTTCTTGACGTTCGCGCCGGTGGTGAAGGTGGAGGAGAGCTGGTTCCAGCTGTTCTGGTTGGACCAGCTGCTCGGGTCGGTGCCGCCGGTGCCGCGCGCGCCGAGGTAGACGTACGGGCCCTGGACCCAGGCGCTCAGGGTGTAGCTGGTGTTGGGCAGCACGCTGATGGTCTGGGTGCACTCGGCGGTGTCCGCGGCGCCCGGCGTGGCCTGCAGCGCGCCGGTGCCGGAGTGGACCGGAGCGGAGACGGTGCCCGCGGCGCCGGTACAGACCCAGCCGGCGGTCGAACCGGAGTCGAAGCCGCCGTTGGAGACCAGGTTGCCGGCGGCCGCGCTGGCGCCGCCGGCGAAGAGGGCGAGGCCGCTGCCGGCGAGGGCGAGGGCGGTGGCACCGGCGGCGAGGGCC
The DNA here is from genome assembly GCF_040630835.1 of Kitasatospora sp. NPDC005751. Classification (NCBI taxonomy): domain Bacteria; kingdom Bacillati; phylum Actinomycetota; class Actinomycetes; order Kitasatosporales; family Streptomycetaceae; genus Kitasatospora; species Kitasatospora sp. NPDC005751. The sequence goes on along the minus strand of NZ_JBEXYC010000016.1, from coordinate 56,625 downwards.
GGAAGGGTGCTGCGCCGGCGCTTGTGCGCGGGCTGGTTCAGCGTACGGGCCATGGAGGTGCGCTCCTGGGGGAGGAGCGGCCGCCGCGGTGGGGGGCGCGGCGGCCGCGTGTGGGGGAGGGCTCCCGCCGGGCCGACGAGCGTGCCCGGGCCGAGGACGACGGACGGTCGGCGGTGTGGGAGCACCGGAGCGAGGAGCGTCGTGTTCGGTTCGGGAACGCCCGGGGGCGAGGAGGGAATTGCGTCCGCAGTACTGCCTCGGATGGGGCGGCGGTGGTGCGTGTTCCGCCCTGGGTCACAAGCTGGACTAGACCATTGGTGGTCGTCAAGCATTGAACCGTCGGCTTACGGATTCTTTAAGGAACCGGATACCGTTCCGTATCCGGAGCCCCGGGAGCCCCGGGCGTTCGCGCGGGTGTGTTCCGGCCACTCCCGCCACGCGGCCCCCGACGCGCTCCGCACAGGACTGTGACCGGACTGCTACCTGCGGCTTTACCCACTGCCTCCGGGCCGGAGTAGGCTGCGCCGGGGGTTGTGACGTCCCCCGGTGAATGAGTACGGAGGGGCCGAAAACCATGGGTCTGCGCGATGTCGTCGAACGCACGCCGGGTCTGCGCACCCTGCTGGACGGTATGTACGGCCTCTACGGTCGCCGGGTCGAGGTGCACCTCGCCCGGACCCCCCATCACATCGGCGTGATCCTCGACGGCAACCGCCGCTGGGCCAAGGCGACCGGCGGCTCCACCGCCTACGGCCACCAGCGCGGCGCCGACAAGATCAGCGAGTTCCTCGGCTGGTGCGACGAGACCCACGTCAAGGTCGTCACGCTCTGGATGCTCTCCACCGACAACCTCTCCCGGCCGGCCGACGAGCTCGTCCCGCTGCTCGGGATCATCGAGGACGCCGTCACCGGCCTGGCCGCCGCCCGCCGCTGGCGGGTCAACCCGGTCGGCGCGCTGGACCTGCTCCCGCAGCACACCGCGGACGTGCTCAAGCGGGCCGCCGACGAGACCGCCGGGATCGACGGGATCACCGTGAACGTCGCCGTCGGGTACGGCGGCCGGCACGAGATCGCCGACGCCGTCCGCTCGCTGCTCCAGGAGCACGCCGGGCGCGGCACCTCGATCGAGGAACTGGCCGAAATCCTCGACGTCGAGCACATCGCCGAGCACCTCTACACCAAGGGCCAGCCCGACCCGGACCTGGTCATCCGCACCTCGGGCGAGCAGCGGCTGTCCGGCTTCCTGCTCTGGCAGAGCGCGCACAGCGAGTTCTACTTCTGCGAGGCCTACTGGCCCGCCTTCCGGAAGGTCGACTTCCTCCGGGCACTGCGCGCGTACGAGGAGCGCCACCGGCGGATGGGGCTCTGACGCCCACCGGCCCCCACCCGCCCCCGCCGACCCCCCAGTAGGGCTGGAGTACCCGGCGGCGGCGCGAGGCCAAACGTTCACCGGCAATGATCCGTCAGTTCGCCGAGTGCGTGAATGCACCGCCCCTCGCCTGGGAATACTCCGAGCAGACCGGCCCCGAGGCCACCGGGGCAGCGGGGGCCGGCTTGCCGCGGATGACGCAGGGTCATCCGCTCTGGAGGCCTAGTGGTCAGTTCCAAGAGCCGCCGGACACCAGACCGGCGGACCTACGTTCTCGACACCAGCGTGCTTCTGGCGGACCCGCTCGCCATGACCCGCTTCGAGGAGCACGAGGTCGTCCTGCCGGTGGTCGTGGTCACCGAGCTGGAAGCCAAGCGGCACCACCCGGAGCTGGGCTACTTCGCCCGCCAGGCGCTGCGGCTGCTCGACGACTACCGCATCCGTTTCGGCCGGCTCGACGAGCCGATCCCGGTCGGGGAGCTCGGCGGCACCATCCGGGTCGAGCTGAACCACTCCGACCTGTCGATACTGCCGGTCGGCTACCGGTCCGCGGGCGGCGAGGCGGACAGCCGGATCCTTGCGGTGGCCCGCAACCTGCAGGCCGAGGGGTACGACGTCACCGTCGTCTCCAAGGACCTGCCGCTGCGGATCAAGGCCAGTTCGGTCGGCCTGCTCGCCGAGGAGTACCGGGCCGAGTTGGCGATCACCTCCGGGTGGACCGGCATGGCCGAGCTGCACGTCCCCGCCGACCAGGTGGACGCGCTGTTCGCGGCCGGCCACGACGCGGCGGTGGACGTCGAGGGCGCGGCCGAGCTGCCCGTCCACACCGGACTGGTGCTCGGCTCCGAGCGCGGCCGGGCGCTGGGCCGGGTCACCGGCGACGGCCGGGTGCGGCTGGTGCGCGGCGAGCGCGAGGCCTTCGGGCTGCGCGGGCGCAGTGCCGAGCAGCGGGTGGCGCTGGACCTGCTGCTCGATCCGGAGGTGGGCATCGTCTCGATGGGCGGGCGGGCCGGTACCGGCAAGTCGGCGCTGGCGCTGTGCGCGGGGCTGGAGGCGGTGCTGGAGCGGGGGCAGCACCGCAAGGTGATGGTGTTCCGGCCGCTGTACGCGGTCGGCGGCCAGGAGCTCGGCTACCTGCCCGGGTCCGAGACGGAGAAGATGAGCCCCTGGGCGCAGGCGGTCTTCGACACCCTCTCGGCCGTGACCACCCCGGACGTCATCGAGGAGGTGATCTCCCGGGGCATGCTGGAGGTCCTGCCGCTGACCCACATCCGGGGGCGTTCGCTGCACGACGCCTTCGTGATCGTGGACGAGGCGCAGTCGCTGGAGCGGAACGTCCTGCTGACGGTGCTCTCCCGGATCGGCCAGGGCTCCCGGGTGGTGCTGACCCACGACGTGGCCCAGCGCGACAACCTGCGGGTCGGCCGCTACGACGGCGTCGTCGCGGTGGTCGAGAAGCTGAAGGGCCATCCGTTGTTCGCCCACATCACCCTCACCCGCTCCGAGCGCTCCCCGATCGCGGCGCTGGTCACGGAGATGCTGGAGGACATCAACCCGTGATTCGCCCGCACTAGGGCATAGTCGGACAATACGGTCAACTCCGGCTGTGGGGGCCGCTCCTGACGGGAGCGGCCCCCGTCCCTTTCATCACATCGAGTGCTTTCTGTCCGGAGAACTCCAGTGCGGTGAATGTGAGATGCGCCACGCAACAGGGAATTGCGTCGACAGTGCCCGGTGCGGCATGGTGAGGGTTCTGTCAGGCCCCGCGTACGGCATGACAGGGCCCCCGGGAGACCGTGGGCCCGGTCCGGACGGTCCGCCAACTCCGGTAGGTGGACGCACAATTGAACACCGATGAGCCGTACGCCGCCCGATCGCAACGCCCGGTCGCCCACCGCTTCCGGACGCCGGGTCAGTACCTCCCGTGACCAGCACCGTACGGAGGGCAGCGCAAAGGGGCATCTTGCGCCCGTACGGTCACGCGTGGGCGATGCTGGAAGGAAACCATGTGACTCGGATCTCGGTCCGGGGAGTCGCTGTGGCCTCCGCCACCGCCGTCACCGCAGTCGGTGCCGTCGTGGGTATGGCCTCGGGCAGCGAGGGCAAGACGACGCAGACGGTCGATGTCGCCGGCGCGACCCTGCTTGCCGAAGTCCCCTCTGGCGCCCAGGCGCAGACCATCAGTGACAACATCGGCACGCAGGCCTCCGCCCAGCAGGCCGCCGCCGATGCGGCCGCGAAGGCCGCCGCGGAGCAGAAGGCCGCCGAGGAGGCAGCGCGCCAGCAGGCCGCCGCCGACGCGCAGGCCAAGGCTGACGCGCAGGCCAAGGCCGACGCGGAGAAGGCCGCCAAGGCGGCCGAGGAGAAGCGGAAGGCCGACGAGGCCGCCGCCAACCGCTCCAAGGCGCGCTCGGCGATGGCTGCCACCGACACGTCGGCCCCCCCGGTTTCGGTCAGCCCCGGTTCGGTCCAGGAGATCGCCCAGCAGATCGTCGGCAGCGACGCTCAGTTCCAGTGCTTCAGCCAGATCGTGAAGCGCGAGAGCGGCTGGGACTACACCGCGACCAACAAGAGCTCCGGTGCGTACGGCCTGGTCCAGGCGCTGCCCGGCACCAAGATGGCCTCGGCCGGTGCCGACTGGCGCACCAACCCGGCCACCCAGATCAAGTGGGGCCTCAGCTACATGAACAGCCGCTACGGCAGCCCCTGTGGCGCCTGGTCGTTCTGGCAGTCGCACCACTGGTACTAGGAACTACCGGTACCCGCGGCACGCCGTACCACCTCGGCCCCCGACCGCTCTCCTGCGGTCGGGGGCCGAGGTGTGTGGTGGGCCGCCCCGCCGCCATGGCCGTGCGCCGGGCGGGGCTGCCGTGCTGGACGGGCCGCGCCGCCCGGGCCGCGCTGACCAGTGCGCTCGCGGGCGGAGCGGGCCCGGGTGCGGACGCGGGGCGCGGGGAGGGGTCCTGGTTGCTCCCCGCACCGGCCGGTCCGCCGACAGATGGCTCCTGTACTCGTTCGGAGTCCTCCCCGTTGCCCGGTGCCTGAAACCACCCGGTCACCACCGGTTTGTCCGGATACGGACCGGCCGCCCGACCGGCCCGCGGGCGGCCGCGCGGTCGCCCGGCGCCCGTCGGTCTCCGCCGGCCGACCGGTCAACCGCCCCGCCCGGCGGACTCGTGCCGGGCCGGGCGGGTAGTTTCATCCCTGACGGCCGTGGCGCGACCCACGGCGTACCGCCGGCACGGCGGCCCAACGGGGGAGCGGTGGTAGCGAGGATGGCGCGGGGCGGGAAGGCCTTCAAGGCCGTGGCCAAGGGCATGGCCGTGGTGGCGAGCGCGGCCGCCGTGATCGAGCGGCGCCGGCGGGCCGCGATCGCGGCCGAGTACCACGAACCCCCGGACCCGCTGCCGGTACCGGAGCAGGTGCCGGCTTCGGCGCCCGCCGCCGTGGCCGCGGCACCGGCCCCGCTGCCGGCGCCGCGCGGGGAGCACGCCGAGGCGGGCCGGGGCCAGGCCCCGGCCGTGCCGGCGCCCACCCACGGCGCCTTCGGGCGCGAACTCCACCCCGGCCGGCCCGCCACGCCGGCCGAGGCGGTGCCCTGGGGCCTGCGGGTGGCGGCCGAGTCGACCTGGCGGCTGCTGCTGCTCGGCGCCGCGCTCTACGTCGTCTTCATGGTCGTCGACATGCTGCGGCTGGTGGCCTTCGCGGTGCTGGCCTCGCTGCTGATCTCCGCGCTGCTGGAGCCCACCGTCTCCTGGCTGCGCCGGCACGGCGTACCGCGGTCGCTGGCGGCCGGTGGGGTGTTCATGAGCGGTCTGGCCGGGATCGGCCTGGTCGGCTGGTTCGTGGTCTGGCAGGTGACCACCAACCTGTCGACCGTGACCACCAAGGTCCAGGACGGTGTGGCCACCCTCCGGGACTGGCTGATCACCGGGCCGCTGCACCTGACCCAGCAGCAGATCACCGACTTCGCGAACCAGATCACCAAGGCGATCAGCACCAACACCGAGCAGCTCACCTCGGTCGGCCTCACCGGTGCGCAGATCGCCGTCGAGGTGCTGACCGCCGTCCTGCTCGCCTTCTTCACCACCTTCTTCTTCCTCTACGACGGCGAGCGGATCTGGAACTGGGCGCTGCGCGGCCTGCCCCGGCACTCCCGCTACGCGATGGCCGGGGCCGGTCCGAAGGCCTGGGCCACGCTCACCGCGTACGTGCGCGGGACGGTCTGCGTGGCCTTCATCGACGCGGTCTGCATCGGCGTAGGCATCCAGATGCTCGGGGTGCCGATGGCGCTGCCGCTGGCGGTGATCATCTTCCTGGGGGCCTTCGTCCCGCTGGTCGGGGCGCTCGTCACCGGCACCGTCGCCGTGCTGATCGCGCTGGTCACCGAGGGTCCGTTCACCGCGCTGATGGTGCTGGTGGTGCTGGTCGCCGTCCAGCAGATCGAGGGGCACGTGCTGCAGCCGCTGATCCTCGGCCGGGCCGTCCGGGTGCATCCGCTGGGCGTGGTGCTCGGGGTGGCCGCCGGCTCGATCATCGGCGGCATCGGCGGCGCCATCGTCGCGGTGCCGCTGATCGCGGTCACCAACACGGTGGTCGCCCACCTGCGCCGCCGCAACGAGGCCGGGCAGGCCGTCTTCACCGCGATGGAGGCCGCCCGTGAGGCGGCCGTCGCCCGGACGGCGGCCGCCACGTCCGCGGGTGCCGCGGCGCCCGGTGGGACGGGTGCGCCGGTGAGCGCCGAGTAGGTCCGGCCGGGCCCCGGCCCACCCGAACGCGCGAGGGCCCGCCGGACGGAAGTCCGGCGGGCCCTCGCGGTGTGGCGTGGGATCAGGCGTCGACGCCGGCCAGGGCGGCCTCGGAGTCGAGGACGCCGGCCACGGCCTGCAGCACGGCGGCGATCTTCACGGAGGCCTGGATGACCTCGCGCGCGACACCGGCCTTGCTCAGCACGCCCTCGTGGGAGTCGAGGCACTGGCCGCAGCCGTTGATGGCCGAGACCGCGAAGCACCAGAGCTCGAAGTCGATCTTCTCGACGCCCGGAGTGCCGATGATGTTCATCCGCAGGCCGGCCCGCATGCCGCTGTACTCCTTGTCGGAGAGCAGGTGCGTGGTCCGGTAGTAGACGTTGTTCATCCCCATGATCGCGGCCGCGCCCTTGGCGGCGTTGTACGCCTCCGGGGAGAGGTTGGCCTTGGCCTCGGGCTCCAGCGCACGCAGCACGGCGGGGCTGCGGGTGGCCATCGCGCAGGAGAGCACGGTGCCCCAGAGCTGCTGGGCGGGGAGGTCGGAGTTGCCGATGACCGCGCTCAGGTTGAGCTTGAGGTCCTTGGCGTAGTCCGGGAGGGCGGACTTCAGGTCGTCGAGAGCCATGTCGGTCAGCCCGCCAGCAGGGCCTGGGCGTCGAGGGTGTCCTCGCCCTTGGTCCAGTTGCACGGGCACAGCTCGTCGGTCTGCAGGGCGTCCAGCACCCGCAGGACCTCCTTGGGGTTACGGCCGACGGAGCCGGCGGTCACCATGACGAACTGGATCTCGTTGTTCGGGTCGACGATGAAGACCGCGCGCTGGGCGGTGCCGTCAGCGCCCTCGACGCCACAGGCGCGCATCAGCTCGTGCTTGACGTCGGCCAGCATCGGGAAGGGCAGGTCGCGCAGGTCCTTGTGGTCCTTGCGCCAGGCGTGATGCACGAACTCGGAGTCGCCGGAGACGCCGAGGATCTGGGCGTCGCGGTCCGCGAACTCCTCGTTCAGCTTGCCGAACGCGGCGATCTCGGTCGGGCAGACGAACGTGAAGTCCATCGGCCAGAAGAAAACGATCTTCCACTTGCCCTCGTAGGACTTGTGGTTGATCTCGGCGAAGGCGTTCGCGGCGTCCAGGTCGACGCAGGCGTTGAGTTCGAACTCGGGGAACTTGTCACCGATCGTGAGCACGTTCGCTTCTCCTGAAGTGATGAGGGGAGTTTGTCCGGATTGCGGAACGGCTTCCACGATTCCACATCGTGGACTGATCGGGGAAATAGCTACACTCGATGTGTCTGATCGGAGAGAGTTATCAATACCCCCACGCCCCCCTCCCGCCCCAGGCCCCGCAGGGGCACCACGCGCAAACCCGAGGCCGCTGTGGGGAGTGCCACACCCCGTGGCCCCCGCGCGCCCACCGTCGCCCAGCTCAAGGCCTTCGTGGCGGTGGCCGAGCACCGGCACTTCCGCGACGCGGCGGCCGCCACCGGGACCAGTCAGCCCGCCCTGTCGGGAGCGGTCGCGGCGCTGGAGGAGTCGCTGGGCGCGCAGCTGGTCGAGCGTACGACACGCAAAGTGATCGTCACTCCCCTGGGGGAGCGCGTGCTCGAACACTCGCGCCGGGTGCTTGCCTCCTTGCAGGCCCTGACCGAGGAGGTGGAGGCCGCCCGCCGGCCGTTCACCGGTCCGCTGCACCTCGGCGTCATCCCGACCGTCGCCCCCTACCTGCTGCCCACCGTGCTGCGGCTGGTCCGCGACCGCTATCCGGAGCTGGAGCTGCACGTCCACGAGGAGCGCACACCCTCGCTGCTGGAGGGGCTGGCCGCCGGCCGGCTGGACGTGCTGCTGCTCGCGCTCCCGGCCGGCGGGGCCTCGCCCACCCGGGACATCCCGCTGTTCGACGAGGACTTCGTGCTGGTCACCCCGCCCGGGCATCCGCTCGCCGGGCGGATCGACGTCCCGCGCGACGTGCTGCTCGACCTGGAGGTGCTGCTGCTGGAGGAGGGCCACTGCCTGCGTGACCAGGCCCTCGACATCTGCCGCGAGGTCGGCGCCGACCCCGGTGGCTCCACCACCCGGGCGGCCGGGCTCTCCACCCTGGTCCAGCTGGTGGCCGGCGGCCTCGGTGTCACCCTGCTGCCCACCACGGCGCTGGACGTCGAGGCGGGCCGGACCGACCGGCTGGCCGCCGTCCGCTTCGCCGCCCCGGCGCCCGGGCGCCGGATCGGGCTCGCCACCCGGCCGGGCTCGGCCCGCAGTGCGGAGTACGACCGGTTCGCGGCCTCGCTGCGCGAGGTGCTGGTGGAGCTGCCGGTCCGGATCGTCGAGTAGTCGGGCCGGGGCGCCGGGCCGGGCCGGGCTTGCCGGTCCGGCCCCGCCCCGCACCCGCCCCGCACCCGCCGCGGGTCAGCCGGTCCGGGCCGCCGAGCCCAGGCAGAGCCCGACCGTGGTGGCGACCAGCAGGTCCAGCGCCCGCAGCGCCTCGGCGTCCGGCTGCTCGCCGGTGCTGCGCAGCACCAGGTAGCGGTCGGTCAGCCCGTCGAAGCCGGTCAGGAAGTGCGTGGCGATGTCGCGCGCGGGCAGGGGCAGCTCCAGGCCGTGGGCGGCCGCGAGGGCGTCGAGCATCTGCGAGGCGGTGTCCTCGATCTCGTGCTGCAGCCCGCGCATGATCTCCTGGAGGTCGGGGTCGCGCAGCGCCAGCGCCGCGAACTCGTCCAGCAGGACGCAGCGCCCCTCCTCGCCGGTGGCACCCGCCCAGAGCGCGTGCACCATGGCCCGGATCTGCTCGCCGAAGGGGCCGTCGCCCGGTGCGGCGTCGCGCACCTGGCCCACGAACTCGGCCGTCAGCTGTTCGACCACGGCGCGGTAGAGGTCCTTCTTGGTGCCGAAGGTGTAGTGCACCGTCGCCTGTGCCACCCCCAGCTCGGCCGCGATCGCCCGGGTGCTGCCGGCGGCGACGCCCTCGCGGGTCATCAGGTCGATGGCGGCCCGGACCAGTTGCGGGCGCCTTTCGGAGGCGGGGACATGTGCCATTGGGCCAGGGTAGCGCCACGGTCAAATAACTCGGTCGAGTGAATCTGTCGGTCGATTATGTCGGCCAACTTTGTCAGGTGACAAAGTTGGCCGTACGGTGGAGTCCGACCTGTTCGGGCACCCGCTCGCCGACCGACGTGATCGAGGGTTCACTCATGGCCACGTACCTGTACCGCCTCGGCCGCTACTGCTTCCGTCGCAGGCGCGCCGTGCTCGCCGTCTGGCTCGCCGTGCTGATCGCGGTCGGCGGGGCCGCCGGGGCCTTCGCCGGCAAGACCAGCGACGAGTTCAAGGTGCCCGGCACCGAGGCGCAGAGCACCCTGGACCGCATCAAGGGCACCTTCCCGGAGCAGGGCCACGGCGCGGCCCAGGTGGTCTTCGGCGCCCCGGCGGCCGGCGGCATCACCACCGCGGAGGCGGCCGGGGCCGTCAGCGCGGCGGTCGGCCGGATCGCCGCCGTCCCCGGGGTCGCGGCGGTCCCCGACCCGTACGCCACCGGCGCGCTCTCCCCGGACGGCAGGGTCGCGCTGGCCCTGGTCTCCTTCGACCGCCCGCTCGCGGACGTCACCGACCAGCAGCGCGACGCGGTCCGGGCGGCCGCCGGCCCGGCCGGCGACGCCGGGCTGACCGTTGCCTTCGGCGGCGACGCCTACAACCGGATGGCGCAGGTCGACGGCGGTGAGGCCGTCGGCCTGATGGTGGCCGGCGTGGTCCTGGTGATCACTCTGGGCTCGCTGGTCGCCGCCGGGCTGCCGCTGCTGACCGCCCTGCTCGGGGTCGGGGTGGCGATGGCCGCGCTGCTGGCCCTCTCCCGCTCGTTCGAGATCATCACCACCGCGCCGGTGCTGGCCCTGATGGTCGGCCTCGCGGTCGGCATCGACTACGCCCTGTTCATCCTCTCCCGGCACCGCCGGCACCTCGCCGAGGGCCTGGAGCCGGAGGAGGCGGCGGCCCGCGCCAACGCCACGGCCGGCAGCGCGGTGGTCTTCGCGGGTCTGACCGTGGTGGTCGCGCTCGCCGGGCTCGCCGTCGCCGGGGTGCCGTTCCTGACCGTGATGGGCCTGTCCGCCTCCGGCGCCGTGGTGGTGGCGGTGCTCGTCGCGATCACCCTGCTGCCCGCGCTGCTCGGTTTCGCCGGCCGGGCCATCGACCGGCTGCCGGTCTGGCGGCGGGCGCTGAAGGCCCCCGGCCGGACGACCCTGGGCGAGCGCTGGGCGACCTTCGTGGTGCGCCGCCCGCTGGTCGTGCTGTTCACCGGGCTGGCCGCGCTGGGCGTCCTCGCGGTGCCGGCCGCGAGCCTCAGCCTCGGCCTGCCCGGCGGCGGCTCACAGGCCGCCGGCACCGACGCCCGTACCGCGTACGACCGGATCGGCGAGAGCTTCGGCCCCGGGTTCAACGCACCGCTGGTGGTCGTCGTCGACGCCGGGAGCGCGGCGCGGCCGGAGCAGGCCGTCCAGGGCGTGGCCGCGAAGCTGGGCACCCTGGAGGGGGTGCGGACGCTGCTGCCCCCGACCGTCGACGGGCCGAGCGGCACGGCCCTGCTCACCGTCATCCCGACCACCGGCCCGGACCACGCCGACACCAGGAAGCTGGTCGGGGAGATCCGCGACCAGCGCGACGACCTGCGGGCCTCGACCGGCGCGCGGATCGACGTCACCGGCACCACGGCCGCCAACATCGACGTCTCCGCCAAGCTCGGCGACGCCCTACCGCCCTTCGTGGCGGTGATCGGCGGCATCGCGCTGGTGCTGCTGGCGCTGGCCTTCCGTTCGGTCCTGGTGCCGCTGAAGGCGGTGGCCGGCTTCCTGCTCAGCATCTCGGCCTCGCTCGGCGCGGTGGTCGCGGTCTACCAGTGGGGCTGGCTGGACGGGCTGATCGACGTGCCGAAGGTGGGCCCGGTGGTGAGCTTCGTGCCGATCCTGCTGATCGCGGTGCTGTTCGGGCTGGCGATGGACTACGAGCTGTTCCTGGTCTCCGGGATGAAGGAGCACCACGTGCACGGCATGGCGCCCCGGGAGGCCGTGGTCGCCGGGGTGAAGAACGGCGCGCGGGTGGTCACGGCGGCCGCCCTGATCATGGTCGCGGTCTTCGGCAGCTTCGTCTTCGGCCACGACCCGATCGTCCAGCCGATCGGCTTCGCGCTGGCGGTGGGCGTGCTGGTGGACGCCTTCGTGGTGCGGATGGCCCTGGTGCCGGCCGCGATGACGCTGTTCGGCAGGGCGGCCTGGTGGTTCCCGAAGAGCCTGGAGAGGGTGGTGCCGCGGGTGGACATGGAGGGCGAGCAGCTGATGGCCCGGCTGGAGTCGGAGCGGGTCGCGCCCGAGGGCACGACCGGGGCCGGGGGCGCCGAGGAGAGCGGCGCGGCGAAGGAGCCGCAGCGGGTCTGACGGGCCCGTCCCGGAGGGCGTCCGGCCACGACGGCCGGGCGCCCTCCGGCGTACCCGGCGGGCCTACGGCAGCCGCTGTTCGAACCAGACGACCTTGCCGGTGCCCAGGCGGGTGGCGCCCCAGCGCTCGGCGCACCTGGCCACTATCTGCAGCCCGCGCCCGCGTTCGTCCTCCGGTCCGGTGCGCCGCGGGCGGGGCAGCAGCGGGCTGTCGTCGCCGACCTCGCAGCGCAGCCGGGAGGTGCGGACCAGGCTCAGGGTGACCGGGCGGGTGGCGTGCTGGACGGCGTTGGTGACCAGCTCGCTGACCATCAACTCGGTTGCCTCGCTGAGCTCTTCGAGCCCCCAGCGGCGCAGTGTGTGGGCGGCCAGCCGGCGGGCCCGGCCGGGCGTCTCGTTGCGCGGCTGGAGGTACCAGTGCGCGACGTCCCCGGCCGGGATGCCGTCGAAGCAGGCGGCCAGCAGCGCGATGTCGTCACCGCGGTCGCCCGGCGGCAGGATCCGCAGCGCCTCCTGGCAGAGCTGTTCGGGGGTGTGCCGCTGGGTGGCGGCCAGCCGGGCCCGGAGCAGCTCCAGTCCGTCGCTGAGCGGGCGGGTGCGGGTCTCCACCAGGCCGTCGGTGAAGAGCAGCAGGGAGGAGCCGGGCGGGGCGGGCAGCTCGACGGAGTTGAAGTCGACCCCGCCGACGCCGATCGGCGCGCCCGAGTCCAGCTCCAGCAGCTCGGCCGTGCCGTCCGGCCCGACGAGCACCGGCGGGACGTGCCCCGCGTTGGCGAGCACCACGCGGTTGGCGATCGGGTCGTAGACCGCGTACACGCAGGTGGCCAGGTGCTGTTCGCGGCCGAGCCGCTGGGCCTGTTCGTCCAGGTGGTAGAGCACCTCGTGCGGGGGCAGGTCGAGCGCGGCCAGGGTCTGGGCGCTGGTGCGGAGCTGGCCCATGATGGCGGCCGAGGTCAGCGAGTGGCCCATCACGTCGCCGACGATCAGCGCCACCCGGTTCCCGGGCAGCGGGACGGCGTCGTACCAGTCCCCGCCGACCTGCGCGCCGCGCTCGCCGGGCAGGTAGCGCTGGGCGAGCCGGACGCCGTGCGGCTGGGGCAGGCGCAGCGGCAGCATGCTGCGCTGGAGCTCGTTGGCTATCTCCCACTCGCGGGCGTACCGCAGGGCGGTGTCCACGGCGAGCCCGGCCTGGGTGGCGAGGTGGGCGGCGGTGGCGGTGTCGGTGGCGTCGAAACTGGGGCGGCCGGTCTTCTCGGGCGGCCGGCGGATCAGCACCAGCAGGCCGAGGACGGCCTTGCGCCCGCGCAGCGGCAGGGCGAGCACCGAGGAGCCCGGGCCGAGCCGGGCCAGCCCGCGCGGGCCGTACAGCTCGCGCAGCAGCTCGGTGGTCCGGTCGGGGCCGGCGGCCGGGGAGCCGGCCGCCCCGAGGACGGCGGCCTCGGCGGGGCGGCGGCTCAGCAGGGTGTGCGCGAGCGCACCGCCCCGGGTGACCGGGGTGGCGGGCCCGGTGTCGGCGGTCGAGCGTGAGCCGTACCGGGTGCCGTAGCGGGAGCCGCGGTGGTCGGAGCCGGTGGTCGGCCGGCCGCGGCGGCCGAGCCGGGTGCCGAGGCTGTGGTGGATCCGCAGGTCGTCGGGGAAGCCGGGTTCGCGCTCGACGTTGGGCAGCGGGTCGCGCAGGTGCACGACGGCGGCGTCGGCGAGGGTCGGTACGAGGACGCGGCAGATGTTGCGCAGCGTCGCGGCCAGGTCCAGGGCGCTGTTGATCCGCCGGGTCGCGGAGTCCAGGTAGGCGAGCCGCTCGGCGACCTGTCCGGTGGCGCTCGGCGCGCTCCCCTCCGGGGCCGGTGGCGTGCGGCGCGGGCCCGGGAGGGCAGGCGGCTGTCCGGCCTCGGGTTTGAGCTGGTCGCGCACGGCTGCCTGTCCTGGGATTGATGGGGAGTGGTGGCTCTGCTGGTCCGGCGGTCGGTCGGTGGGGCGGTGTGGCGAACGGTCAGCCGACGCGTCGGCAGCAGAGGAACAGCTGCTCCTCCGGCGGCAGCGAGGTGCTGGCCGGCGCGTACGGATGCCCCGACCGCTCCTCGACCGCGAACCCGGACTCCACCAGGACCCGTTCCAGATCCTCCCGCAGATACCCGCTGATCCGCAGCTCCCGTCCGAGGAACGGCAGTGGAACGTGATCCAGGTCCGCCTCGACCATACCGAGCGCCAGCAGACCGCCGGGCCGCAGGAGCGCGCGCAGCCGGGTCAGCACGGTGGGGATCTCCTCCTGGGGGAGGAGGATGAGGGAGAAGAAGGCGGTGACGGCGTCGAAGGTGCCGCGGCCCCGCGGGCCCAGGTCCGGGAGGTTCCAGGCCCGGTCGGCGCGCCGGGTGGCCAGGTCGTACATGTCGATGCGGTGGAAGGCGGGGGCGAACGGCCCGTTCGGCGCCGCCGCGCGGGCCAGGGTGAGCATGACGTCCGAAAGGTCTATACCGGTGACGCGCATCCCGGCGGCGGTCAGCTGTCGGACGGTCGGATCGCCGGTGCCGCAGCCGATGTCCAGCACGGCGGCGCCCGGTTCGAGCCGGGCCAGCAGCCGGCGGCCGCAGGCGAGCTGGCCGCGCTTGGCGGGGAAGGCCTCGCCGTAGCCGGCGCCGATGGTGTCGAAGGCGACGGCCTGCAGGGCCCGCTCGGCACGGCGGCGCAGGACGTCGGGACCGTCGTCGCCGTCCGCGTCCTCGTCGAGGGGGGACGGGTCGGATATCTGTCCGGTCGTCACGATTGAGAGGCACCTTTCCACCCGGGCCTCCGGTCGGCCGGACGAGGCCGGCCCGCCGTCCTGCCGGCGCCCGCGTTGCCCCGCCGGCCCGCTGCCGGTGGCGGTACGTCACGCTCCCCGCGTCACACTGACTGCACGCTGACACTTTGCACAGGGACACTCTGCACCGCGGGAGCGCCGCCGCGCTGCCGTTTCCGGACGATCCGCCGGACGGGTGCCGTCATGTCTGTACTGGCATCTGAGAATATGCGTGATCACTGCGCCGTGGAATCCCTTTCCGGCCAACTCGTGACGGTTGGGGTGCTGTGGCCCGGCTTGCGGAAGCACGGGGGGTGCGGGCCGGGGTGGTGCGGTCGGCCGCCGCACGCCGCGGGGCCCGTCGGAGCACGCCCCCGGCCTGCGGATCCGTCCGCGTCCGGGGCCGGCAAGGCGACGTTTATCGAACGTCAATCGGCCCGGTGCACAGTGGAGTCCAGCGCCGGGGAAGCGTTGAGGGTGCTCCCGCAGCCGGGGGGCTGCGGGAGCACCGAACGCACGGGGGTCGGCCCCCACGGGGGAAGCACGGGGGTGTGCGGGGCCTACGGCGCGGGGGGAGAGAGGGGCTCGGTGTGCTGCTGGGAGATGAGGTCCGCCACGGGGGAGGCCTCGGGCACACCGAGCCGTGTGAAGATCACGTGCGCCTCGCGCAGACAGGCCAGCCCGCGGGCCGGCTGGGCCAGGCCGAGCAGCGCCTCGCCGAGGGCGGCGTTGGCGAGGCCCTGGCAGTAGGCGGAGTCCATCTCCTGCCCGATCGCCAGCGACTCCTCGGCCGCCTCGGCCGCGTCCGCGTGCTGGCCGGCGGCGAGCAGGCTCACCCCGAGACGGGCCAGCGTGTAGCCCTCGCGGAGGCGGTTCTGCTGGGAGCGGTAGAGCCGGTGGGCTTCATGGAGGTGGGCGACGGCGGTGCCGGGCGCGCCGCCGGAGGAGAGCACGACGCCCAGCTGGTACAGCGTGTCGGCCAGGCAGGGGCCGTTCTTCGAGGCCCGGGCGCTGGCCACCGCGTCGGTGGCGGAGCGGACGGCTGACCGCGCGTCCCCGACGTCGAGCTGCGCCCGGGCGATGTTGCCCAGCAGCCGGGCCTCGCCGATGGGGGCGCCCACCACCCGGCTGATGGCGAGGGACTGCTCGAAGAAGGGCAACGCCTCGGCGGAGCGGTCGGCGACGCTGAGGATGATGCCCAGGGTGTTGGTGGCCATCGACCGCAGGATGGTCAGGTCGTCGCTGTCCTGGAGGCTCAGGCTCTTCAGCAGCGAACGCTCGGCGCTCTGGAAGTCGTTGGTGACCGACTGCAGGGTGCCGCGGGCGAAGTGCACCCGGGCCAGCACGGCGGAGTCCTGGTACGACTCGGCGTTGTCGTCGGCGACCTCCAGCATCCGCCGGACCCGTGGACCGTGGGTCGGGTCCTCCACCAGGCTGTCCAGGACGATCAGCAGGTCGACGGCGGGTCGCAGCAATTCGCCGGGACCGCTCACGGCGGCCTCGACCAGGCTGAGCAGCACCGCGATCTCGCTGCGCAGCCACGCCTGGGCCGATTCGCCGTCCGACAGGCTGAGACCGGGGGAGTTCAGAGCGTTGAGCGGCTCCGGCAGCTGGTCGTCCGGCTCGATCGCCTGGGCGGCGTTGCGGACGGTCGGCAGCATCAGGTCGAGCAGCCGCCGCACCGCGGCGTGCTGCTCCTCGACGTCACCGATCCGCTCGTTCTTGCGCTGCGCGTAGAGCCGCAGGAGGTCGTGGTACCGGTAGCGGCCCGGAGCGAAGCACTCCAGCATGTTCGCCTCGACGAGCGCCTCGGCGAGGTCCTCGGCAGTGTGTTCCTCGACGCCCAGCAGGGCGGTCACGGACGACAGCGGGAGGTCCGGGGAGTCGATCAGGGAGAGCAGTCGAAAGGCCCGCGCCTCGGGGGCGGAGAGCTGCGCGTAACCCAGTCCGATGGTGGTCTCCACCGCCAGGTTGCCGAGCTGGAGCTCGTCCAGCCTGCGCCGTTGATCGGCTAACCGCCGGGCGAGGTCGGAGACGCTCCAGCGCGGCCGGCTGGCCAGCCGGGCGGCGGCGATCCGGACGGCGAGGGGCAGGAAGCCGCAGGCGGTGACCACGGCCATGGAGGCCTCGGGCTCGGCCGTCACGCGCTGCTCGCCGACGATGGCCGAGAAGAGCGTGAGCGCCTCCTCGGGCGTCAGCTCCTCGACGTCGACCAGGTGGGCGCCGGGGATTCCGGCGAGCCGGGACCTGCTGGTGGCCAGCACCGAGCAGCCGGACACCCCGGGGATGAGCGGCTGGATCTGCTGGGCGTCCTGCGCGTTGTCCAGCAGGATCAGCATCCGCCGGCTGGCGAGCAGCGAGCGGTAGAGCGCCGCGCGCTGGTCGAGCGAGTCGGGGGTCTCGGTGACGCCGAGCGCGTGCAGGAAGTCACCGAGCACCACGGCCGGGTCGGCGGGTGAGGCGCCCGCGCCCCGGAGGTCGACGTACAGCTGTCCGTCCGGGAACTCGGCGCGCACCCGGTGCGCCACGTGGACGGCGAGGGTGGTCTTCCCGACGCCGCCGATGCCGGCCAGCGAGGTGACGACCACGGCCTGGCCGGTGGCGTTCATCAGGACGGCGGAGAGGTCGGCGACCAGGTCGGTGCGTCCGCTGAAGTCCGATACGTCGGCGGGCAGCTGGGCCGGCGGGGTCACCGGGAGCGGCGCGTCCTCCCGGGCGGCGGCGCCGATCGGGGCGACGGCGGGGAGGGTCAGGGCCGGGTCGGCGGCCAGGATGCGGGAGTGCATGGTGGAGAGCCCGGCGCCGGGTTCGACGCCGAGCTCGTCGATCAGCAGCTTCCGGGTGTCCGTGTAGACCCCGAGCGCCTCCGCCTGGCGGCCGCACCGGTAGAGCGCGAGCATCAGCAGCTCGCGCAGCCGCTCCCGGAGCGGGTGTTCGGCGGTCAGGGAGCTCAACTCGCCGACCATGTCGGCGTGCAGGCCGATGTCGAGGGCCACCGCACACCGTTCCTCGGAGACGGTGACGTGCCGTTCGGCCAGCCGCAGCCGCTGGGACTCCGCGTACGGGCCGGGAACGCCGGTCAGCGCCCGGCCGGTCCAGAGGCCGAGCGCGCCCACCAGGAGGCGGTGCGCCTCGTGCAGGTCTCCGGCCACCCGGGCCGCGGTGGCCTCGGACGCCCGGCTCTCGAAGACCGTGACGTCCAGGGCATCGGGCGGAATACGCAGTGCGTACCCGTCACTGACCGATATGAGCAGTTCGGCGGGGCGGCGAATTTCGCGCTTCGGCTCGATGACGGCGCGAAGGCGCGAGATATATGTCCGCAATGCGGCAATGGCCTGCGTCGGGGGCCGATCTCCCCACAGTCCGTCGACGAGATCCTGGGTGGTGACGGGACGGCCGCCGTGCAGAAGCAGCGCGGTGAGGACGGCCTGTTGCTGCGGTGAGCCGAGGGACACCGGGGCGCCGTCGAGCCAGGCCTGTACGGGACCGAGTACCTGGAAGCGCAGCGCCGACGCGGGCGGCGTCTCCCGAAACTCCATGAAATCCCCCGATGGCCTGTGCTGTCGATTCCGTGAAGGGCGCTCGGCGGTCCGCCGCGTGGTGGCTTCAGCTTAGGCGGAGGGCCGACTCTGCCGGACGAACCGGCAAGCCGCACGATGTTTATCGGACATTTAATCAGCCCTACGATACTGACGGCGTGCCCGCACCAAACCGGTGGGGCGGAAGACATTTGATGACCGAAAGGCGGCCGCCCATGGCCAACGACCAGCGCGACACCCCCGCGTCGACCACGGAGGCCGCTGCGGAGGCGGGCGCGGCCGTCGAGGGCGCGGTGGCCGCGTCCCCGGACCAGGCCGCGTACACCGAGCCGACCGCCGACCGGAAGGCGGACCTGGAGGACGACCTCTTCGGGGGCGAGGCCGACCGGATCGTCGAGCCGGCCGCGCCGAAGACCGAGAAGGGCGGGCCGTACGAGCCCCAGGGCGTCATCGCCAGCCGCCCGTAGTCGTTCGGAAGCCGGTGCCCCGTACCCCGCGCTCGGTGGGGCGCGGGGCGCTCGTCGTTCTGCCCGGCGCCGCGTCCCCTCCCGCCGGGGCCACCGCCGGCTCCGGCGGCCGGGCCCGTCAGGCGACCCGGCTCTCGTTGAGGCGCGAGTCCTGGTTGCGGGCGGCGAGCCGGGCGCTCGGCCGGGCCCGGCTCTCCGGCGCGGTCCGGGGGCGGGGCGGCCCGGGGGCCGGGCCGGGGTCGTCGGGGGACGGGTCGGGTGCCGGGCCGACGCGGTCGGGTGGGGCGGTCCACTCGCGGCCGCCGCCCGGGGGCCGCAGGTAGTGCTCTCCGCCGAGGGTGTCCATGTAGATGCCGGTGCGTCCGGTCCTGGTGTCGAGGACGAGTTCACCCACACGCGGTCGGTAGGCCGCGGCGTTGCGCTTACGGGTGCTCACCGCAGTGCTCCTTGCTCTGGTGCGGACGCGGCGGTGGATGCGCCGGTCCTGGTCGCTGTCGGTGCCTGTGTTCTGCTCGGCGACTACCCAGCATCTCTAGAGAAGCTAATATCTCTAGAGATGTCAACGGGCCCGACCGGTCATACCGACCTACCGGCGGCCGGCGGTGGGCCTACGATTTCCGCGAGGACGAGGGAGCAGGCGATGGTCGGCAGCAGCGGCGGGAAACAGCCCAAGTACCAGCGGATCGCCGACGCGCTCAAGGCGGCCATCGACACCGGGGAGTACCGCGCCGGCGACCGGCTGCCCGGCGAGAACGACCTCATGGAGACCTACGGCGTGGCCCGGATGACGGCCCGCCAGGCGCTCGGCGTCCTGCAGAGCGAGGGCATCGCCGAGGCGCGCAAGGGCGCCGGGGTCTTCGTCCGGGACTTCCGGCCGCTGCGCCGGCGCGGCATCCAGCGGCTCGCGCAGGGGCAGTGGGGGTCGGGACGGTCCATATGGTCGGCGGACATCGACAACCGGACGCTGGTGGTGGACCAGGTGTCGGTCACCGAGCAGGGCGCGCCGGAGCACGTGGCGCGGGTGCTCGGGGTCGATCCGGGGGCGCCGATGTGCGTGCGGCACAGACGGTTCGTGCTGGACGGCAAGCCGGTGCTGCTCTCCACGTCCTACCTGCCGGCGGAGCTGGTCGCCGGGACGGCGATCACCCGGGAGGACACCGGGCCGGGCGGCACCTACGCGCGGCTGGCCGAGATCGGCGCCAAGCCGGTGCACTTCCGCGAGGAGGTCCGGTCGCGGATGCCCAGCGCGGAGGAGGGCGTCCGGCTGGAGCTGTCGGCGGGCACGCCGGTCATCCTGATATGCCGCACCGCCTTCGCCGACGAGGGCCAGGTCGTCGAACTCAACGAGATGACGCTCGACGCGGCGTCCTACGTGCTGGAGTACGACTTCGACGCCTGAGCGCCCCGCGCGCGCCCGCCCCGGTCGCGGAGTTCGCGGCCGGGGCGGGCGGGCGGTCGGAGTGGTGGGGGCGGGCGGCGGAGCGCCCGGCCGCTACTCCTTGGAGCGCACCCGCAGGCTGGTGATCAGCGGGCCCTCGGTGGTCTCGCGGAAGAAGTCGTTGCCCTTGTCGTCCACCACGATGAAGGCCGGGAAGTCCACGACCTCGATGCGCCAGACGGCCTCCATCCCCAGCTCCGCGTACTCCAGCACCTCGACCTTCTTGATGCAGTCCTGGGCCAGCCGGGCCGCCGGGCCGCCGATGGAGCCGAGGTAGAAGCCGCCGTGCGCGGCGCAGGCGTCGGTGACCTGCTTGCTGCGGTTGCCCTTGGCGAGCATCACCATCGAGCCGCCGGCCGCCTGGAACTGGTCGACGTAGGAGTCCATCCGGCCGGCCGTGGTGGGGCCGAAGGAGCCGGAGGCGAAGCCCTCGGGGGTCTTGGCCGGGCCGGCGTAGTAGACCGGGTGGTCCTGGAGGTACTTGGGCATGCCCTCGCCGGCGTCCAGCCGCTCCTTGATCTTGGCGTGCGCGATGTCGCGCGCGACCACGAGCGTGCCGGTGAGCGAGAGCCGGGTCTTGACCGGGTACTTGGACAGCTCGCTCCGGATCGCGGCCATCGGCTGGTCGAGGTCGATGCGCACCACGTCGTCGTCGAGGTGCTCGTCGGTGGTGTCCGGCAGGTACTTCGCCGGGTCGGTCTCCAGCTGCTCCAGGAAGACGCCCTCGGCGTTGATCTTGCCCAGCGCCTGGCGGTCGGCCGAGCAGGAGACGGCCATCGCGACCGGCAGCGAGGCGCCGTGCCGCGGCAGCCGGACGACGCGCACGTCGTGGCAGAAGTACTTGCCGCCGAACTGCGCGCCGATGCCGATCCGCTGGGTGAGCTCGGTGACCTTGGCCTCCAGGTCCAGGTCCCGGAACCCGTGCCCGGTACGGGCGTTGCCCTCGGTCGGCAGGTTGTCCAGGTAGTGCGCGGAGGCGTACTTGGCGGTCTTCAGCGCGAACTCCGCGCTGGTGCCGCCGATCACGATGGCCAGGTGGTACGGGGGGCAGGCGGCGGTGCCGAGCGAGCGGATCTTCTGCTCCAGGAACGAGAGCATGCTGGCCTCGTTCAGGATCGCCTTGGTCTCCTGGTACAGGTACGACTTGTTGGCCGAGCCGCCGCCCTTGGCCATGAACAGGAACTTGTAGGCGTCGCCGTCGGTCGCGTACAGCTCGATCTGGGCCGGCAGGTTGTTGCCGGTGTTCTTCTCGTCCCACATGGTCACGGGGGCCATCTGCGAGTACCGCAGGTTGAGCTTGGTGTACGCGTCGTAGACGCCGTGCGCGATCGCGCTCTCGTCGCCGCCCCGGGTCAGCACGGACTGGCCGCGCTTGCCCATGACGATCGCGGTACCGGTGTCCTGGCACATCGGCAGGATGCCGCCGGCCGAGATGTTGACGTTCTTCAGCAGGTCCAGCGCGACGAAGCGGTCGTTCGGGCTGGCCTCCGGGTCGTCCAGGATGCGCCGCAGCTGGGCGAGGTGGGCGGGGCGCAGGTAGTGCGAGATGTCGTGCATCGCCTCGGCGGTGAGCAGCCGCAGGGCCTCGGGCTCGACCTGGAGGAAGGTGCGACCGCCGGCCTCGAAGGTGGAGACACCCTCGGAGGTCAGCTTGCGGTACGGGGTCGGGTCAGCGCCCAGGGGGAGCAGGTCGCTGTACTCGAAATCCGGCGTGGGAGCCATGGGGGCGGTCCTTAGTGTTCCAGTGATGCGGCTGCGTCGGCGAAGCACCCTCAAGGGTAGGACCCGCCGGAACGTCGCACGCGGACAGGTCGGCCTGCGTGACCGGGGTCACTCGTACACGCGTACGGGACTTGCCCGGTTGACTAGGCTTGGGCCGTGGACAACTCGCCGTCGCAGGACGACCAGGGGCAGTCGCCCGTAGCCATCACCAAGCCGGGGGGCGAGCCGCCCGCCCGGGTCGACCGGACCCCGGTCGCCGAGGCCGAGATGCGGGCCTCGGACGCCGACCGCGAGCGGGTCGCGGAGCTGTTGCGCGACGCCTATGCCGAGGGCCGCCTGAACGTGGACGAGCACGCCGAGCGGATCGAGGCCGCCTACGGGGCCAAGACGCTGGGCGACCTCGTGCCGCTCACCCGGGACCTCCCCGCGCACCGGTCGATCTCCTTCGAGAAGGCCCCGCTGGGCGCGCCGGAGGCCCGGCCGTCCGGCCCGGTGCGGCTGCCGGCGCGGCACGAGGCGCCGACCATGGTGGCGATCTTCGGCGGGGCCTCCCGCCGGGGCCGCTGGCGGGTCGGCTCGCACCTGCGGGCGGTCGCGGCGTTCGGCGGGGTCGAGATCGACCTGACGGATGCCGTCTTCGAGTCGCCCGAGGTGGAGATCGAGGTGATCGCCATCTTCGGCGGCGTCGAGATCAAGGTGCCGGAGAACGTCAGCCTGCACGGCAGCGGGGTCGGCATCTTCGGTGGCTTCGACGTCAAGGAGCAGACCGCGGCCGACCCGTACGCGCCGGTCGTCCGGGTCAAGGGCGCCGCGGTGTTCGGGGGTTGCGAGGCGAAGCCGCGCAAGGGCAAGAAGCTCAAGGAGTGGGTGCGCAAGCAGCTCGGCACCGACTAGGGGCCCGCTGCGGGCCGCTGACCTGCGCAGGGCCGGACCGAGTGCCCGGGCGGGAACAACTCCCGCCCGGGCACTCGGTGTTGCGGCGAGTGCAGGCTGTAGTCGATTGCGTGCAGTGTGCATGAATCGCGGTGCGGCAGGGTAGTTCCTCTCGCACATCGCTTCTTGTACGGCTGCGCACCGGAGGCGGCCTGAGGCCGGCTCGGGGGGTGAAGAGCGGGGGCTCGCAGCCGGACAGGGGAGCGAGCTTCCCCGTGTCCGAGAGCCTCGTCAGGAGTACGGCCGTGCTGCATCCGATCGAGTCCCGCACCACTTCGCCCGTCGCCGCCGCCCGGGTGCTGGAGCGCCCGCCGGTTGCCCAGTCGCAGGGCGACGACAATCCCTGGCACACCGGCGCGGCCTGCCGGCGGGACGAGGTGGGCCTGTTCTTCGCCCCTTCCAAGGAGCCGACGGCGGCCCGGCTCTCGCGCGAGGAGCAGGCGAAGCAGGTCTGCGCGCGCTGCCCGGTGCTGCTGGAGTGCCGCGAGCACGCGCTGGCGCAGCCGGAGCCGTACGGGGTGTGGGGCGGGCTGACGGCCGCCGAGCGCCGGGTGGTGCTGGCCCGCCGGCGGCGCCGGGAGACGGACCTGCACGAGGCCGCCCGGATCCCGGCCGCCCGCAGCCGCATCGCGGGCTGACCGGGCTGACCGGGCTGACCGGGCGACGGGCGGTACGCGAGACGCCCGGTGGTACCCGAGCAGCGCCCCGCGGTACGCGAACGCCCCGCGGCTTCGGCGAAGGGGAATTTCGCCGAAGCCGCGGGGCGGTGGAACGCGGCCGGGAGCCGGTTCAGTTGGCGCGGTCGAAGTCGATCGCGCTGTACGCCCGCAGCTTGGACAGCTTGTGGGTCGAGTGGATCTCCCGGATCGTGCCGCTCTTGGAGCGCATCACCAGCGAGCTGGTGGTGGCGGTCTCCTGGCGGTAGTGCACGCCGCGCAGCAGCTCGCCGTCGGTGATGCCGGTGGCGACGAAGAACACGTTCTCGCCGCTGACCAGGTCGTCGGTGGTGAGCACCCGGTCCAGGTCGTGGCCCGCGTCGAGGGCCTTCTGGCGCTCGGCCTCGTCCTTGGGCCAGAGCCGGCCCTGGATGACGCCGCCCATGCACTTCATCGCGCACGCCGCGATGATGCCCTCGGGGGTGCCGCCGATGCCCATCAGGAGGTCGACGCCGGTGCCCTCGCGGGCCGCCATGATGGCGCCGGCCACGTCGCCGTCGGAGATGAACTTGATCCGGGCACCCGCCTCGCGGATCTCCTGGACCAGGCCCTCGTGGCGCGGCCGGTCGAGGATGACCACGGTGACGTCCTCGACGGCGCTGCCCTTGGCCTTGGCGACCCGGCGGATGTTGACGGCCGCCGGGGCGGTGATGTCGACGAACTCGGCGGCCTCCGGGCCCGCCACGAGCTTGTCCATGTAGAACACGGCGCTCGGGTCGAACATGGTGCCGCGGTCGGCCACGGCCAGGACGGCCACGGCGTTGTTCATGCCCTTGGCGGTCAGGGTGGTCCCGTCGACCGGGTCCACCGCGACGTCGCACTCGGCGCCGGTGCCGTCGCCGACCCGCTCGCCGTTGTAGAGCATCGGTGCTTCGTCCTTCTCGCCCTCGCCGATGACGACGACACCGTTCATGGAGACGGTGGAGACGAGGGTGCGCATGGCCTTGACGGCGGCGCCGTCGGCGCCGTTCTTGTCGCCACGGCCGACCCAGCGGCCGGCGGCCATCGCGGCCGCCTCGGTGACCCGGACGAGCTCGAGCGCGAGGTTCCGGTCCGGAGCCTCGGGAGCGACCTCAAGGGCGCTGGGGAGATTGTGCGGGTACTGCGTGGTCATCGTCGTTACCTCTCTGTACGCGACGGCCAGTAAGCGCCCGACTACTGCCAGGTCGAACGCCGTGGTGAGGGTCCTGCGATCGTATCTGCCCAAGAGATGACTGTCTGTGGCGCGGGTCGCCACCCCCGGTCGGAATGGGCCCGTTCGTCCCGGATCACCCGTACGTGGGCACCCCCGGGTGCCGGTGTCCCGTAAGGGATGAGTCACCATGTGGGGGTGGCTGGAGAGAGCAAGGGCATGAGGAGCCGGCAGTCGGTACGGGACATGGTCCTGTCGATGCTGGCCGTCGGTTTGGTGGTCTGGGTCGGGTACCTGTTCCTGCCGCACGACGCCGGTGGCGACGGGGTGCGCACGGTCGAGTACAAGGTGGCCGCGGCCTCGGCGAAGCGCGCCGCACCGTACCCGCTGCTCGCCCCGGAGGGCCTCTCCGACAAGTGGCGGGCCACCTCGGTCAAGTACGACCCGGCGTCGCTGGGCGGCGGCCGGGGCAACGCCTGGCACCTGGGCTTCGTCACCCCCGCCGGTCAGTACGCGGCGGTCGAGCAGAGCGACATCGCCCCGGGCTCGCTGGTCGGCTCGCTGGTGGCCGACGGCAAGCCGGACGGCAGCTCCGAGGTGGCCGGGCGGGTCTGGGAGCGGATCCAGGGCGGCAAGTCCCGCGCGCTCACCTTCCAGAGCGGCGGCGGCACCACCGTGCTCACCGGCACCGCCTCGTACGAGGAGCTGGCCGAGCTGGCGCAGGCGCTCAAGTAGCCAAGCGGCGGGCGGAGCCGGCCGCCCGGCGGCGGCGGAACACGCGGAAGGGCCCGCACCGGTCGAACGGTGCGGGCCCTTCCTGCGTGCCACCGGTCAGACGGTGGTGACGACCTCGTCGTAGGCCAGGCGCGGCGAACGCGGGAACCAGGCGTCCTCGCCCGGCTTGCCGATGTTCACCACGGCCAGCACCGAGTGCTCGCCGTCGGCGAAGAACTCCTTGTTGATGCCCTCGGCGTTGAAGCCGGTCATCGGGCCGGCGGCCAGGCCCGCGGCGCGCACGCCGATGATGAAGTAGCCGGCCTGCAGGGCGCCGTTCAGCACCGCGGAGGACTCGCGCACCGGACGCTCGGTGAAGAAGAGGTCCTTGGCCTGCGGGAAGTGCGGCAGCTGGGTCGGCAGCTCCTCGTGGAACTCGTTGTCCACGGCCAGGATGGCGACCAGCGGCGCGGCGGCGGTCTTCGCCTTGTTGCCGTCCGCCAGGTGCTGGACGAGGCGCTCGCGGCCCTCCGCCGATCGGACCAGGACGACGCGCAGCGGCTGCTGGTTGAACGCGGTCGGGCCGAACTTCACCAGCTCGTAGATGGCCTGGATCTGCTCCTCGGAGACCGGCTCGTCGGTGAAGGTGTTCGCCGTGCGGGCGTCACGGAACAGCAGGTCCTGAGCGGCGGCGTCGAGTACCAGGGCGTCGGTGGTCATGCTTGTCTGCACCTCATGCGGGACGGGGTTCGTCGGTCGACCGGCGGCGCCGATCACTGGATCCCAACATGAGTGAAGATTCAACTGTTCCCCGGTGGCGTGTGACACGTGTCACTCCGGGGCGGCCCCGCCCTCCTCGGCGGCCAGCGCGGCGTCCAGCCGGGCCCGGGCGCCGTCCAGCCAGCGCTGGCAGACCTTCGCCAGCTGCTCGCCGCGCTCCCAGAGGGCCAGCGACTCCTCCAGCGACGTGCCGCCGTTCTCCAGCTGCCGGACGACCTCCAGCAGCGCGTCCCGGGCGTGCTCGTACCCCAGCGCGTCGTCGGGGGTCCGCGGCGCCGCCTCCACCTGCTCCTGCTCAGCCATGGAGCCAGCGTAGGGCGTGACGCCGACAGCGCCGTCCCACCGCCGCCCGCGCGGCTAGGGCTAGGGCTTGGCCTCGGGGCCGGCCGTCACGTCGAAGCCGCCGCCCGCCACCCGGGCGTGCAGCGCGTCGCCCGACTCGACCTGGGCCGGATCGGTCACCACCGTGCCGTCCGCGCGCTGCAGCACCGCGTAGCCGCGCTCCAGGGTGGCCGCGGGGGAGAGGGCGACCACCCGGGCCAGGGTGTGCCCGAGGTCGCTCTGCGCGTGGTCCAGTCGGTGCCCGAGGGTGCGCCTGGCCCGCTCCAGCAAGGCCTCCACCTCCTGGCCGCGGCCGTCCAGCATCCGGCGCGGCGCGGCCAGCGCCGGGCGGCTTCGGACGCCGTCCAGCCCGTGCTGCTCCCGTTCGACCCGGCCGAGCACCTGCCGCCGGGCCCGGTCGCGCAGGGTCAGGACCTTCGTCAGCTCCTCGCCGACGTCCGGCACCACCCGTTTGGCCGCATCGGTCGGGGTGGAGGCGCGCAGGTCGGCGACGAAGTCCAGCAGCGGCTGGTCCGGCTCGTGCCCGATCGCGCTGACCACCGGCGTCCGGGCGGCCGCGACCAGCCGCACCAGGGCCTCGTCCGAGAACGGCAGCAGGTCCTCCACGCTGCCGCCGCCCCGGGCCACGATGATCACGTCCACCTCGGGGTGGTCGTCCAGCTCGCGCACCGCCGCGCCGACCCGCTCCACCGCGCTGCCGCCCTGCACCGGCACGTTGCGCACCTCGAAGCGGACGGCCGGCCAGCGCCGCCGGGCGACCTCCAGGACGTCCCGCTCGGCGGCCGAGCCGCGCCCGGTGACCAGGCCGACGCACTGCGGCAGGAACGGCAGGGGCCGCTTGCGCTCGGCCGCGAACAGGCCCTCCCCGGCGAGGCGCCGCTTCAGCTGCTCCAGCCGGGCCAGCAGCTCGCCGAGCCCCACCAGC
The DNA here is from genome assembly GCF_040630835.1 of Kitasatospora sp. NPDC005751. Classification (NCBI taxonomy): domain Bacteria; kingdom Bacillati; phylum Actinomycetota; class Actinomycetes; order Kitasatosporales; family Streptomycetaceae; genus Kitasatospora; species Kitasatospora sp. NPDC005751. The sequence goes on along the minus strand of NZ_JBEXYC010000016.1, from coordinate 29,613 downwards.
CGGATCTCGGCGGCCCGCAGCGACAGCTGGCCGCGCGCCCCGTACCACTCCGGCTTGGCGTGCACGATGACCCGCGAGCCCTCCTGCACCGCGTCGGCGACCTCGTCGAAGACGGAGCGGAAGCACGTCACCGTCAGGGAGACGTCCGCCTGCGGGTCGCGCAGGGTCAGGAACACCACCCCCGCGCCCGGCCGCCGGCTGAGCTGGGTGATCTGGCCCTCCACCCAGACCGCGCCGAGCCGGTCGATCCAGCCGCCGATCAGCGCGGAGACCTTGCCGACCGGGAGCGGGGCTTCGGGGGAGCTGGTGTTGGCCATGCGTATGAGGCTAGCGGCGGATGCCGACAGGGAGGTCAGCGGCGGACACCGGCGGCCGCGGCCCCCTGGACCAGCAGCACGACGAGCCCGACCGCCAGCCAGACGGCCCCGGTGAGCTGCGCGGTGGACGAGGCCTCGTAGACCACCGCGCCGATCACCGCGATGCCCAGCAGCGGCGCCACCAGGTGCCGCGCCCAGTCCCGCGAGCCGTGCTTCACCACGTACCAGCCGATCACCGAGGCGTGCAGCAGTGCGAAGGCCGTCAGCGCGCCGACGTTGACCACCGAGGTCAGCTGGTCCAGCCCGTCGTCCCGGTTCGCCGCCCAGACGGCCGCACCCATCGTGATCACCGCGGCCACGAGCAGCGCCCGGCGCGGCACCGCCGAGTCGGGGTCCACCGCGGCCAGGAAGCGCGGCAGCCGCCCCTCCCGTCCCATCGCGAAGACCAGCCGCCCGGCGGCCGCCTGCCCGGCCAGCGCCGCGAAGGCCGCGCCGATCGCCTTGCTCGCCGCCACCAGCACGTGCAGCCAGTGCCCGACCCCGCGCTCCACCGTGTCGTAGAAGGCCGAGCCCTGGGCGGCCGGATCCGCCGCCAGCTGCTGCGGGGTCAGCGGCTCCAGCAGCGCCGCCAGGTACGTCTGCAGCACGAACAGCACCCCGGCCAGGGCCAGGCACCAGAGCACCGCCCGCGCCACCGCGGCGGAGGCGCCGACGGCCTCCTCCACGAAGGTGGCGATCGCGTCGAAGCCCAGGTACGACAGGACGGCCACCGAGACGGCCGAGATCACGGCCGTCGGCGAGAAGCCGCCGACGGCCGTGAACGGCGTGCCCCAGCCGCGCTGCGCCCCGTCCCGGGCCAGCACCACCACGGCCGCCACCACGAAGACCGCCAGCACCGCGATCTCCAGCGCCAGCACCGCCAGGCCGACCACCGCCGCCGTCCGCACCCCGGCCAGGTTGAGCGCGGTGGTGACCACCACCGCCAGCGCCGTCCACACCCAGCGCGAGACGTCCGGGACCAGCGAGTTCAGGGCGATGCCGGAGAAGAGGTACGCCACCGCCGGGATCAGCAGGTAGTCCAGCATCGCCATCCAGCCGGCGATGAACCCCGGACCCTCGCCCAGCCCGGCCCGCGCGTAGGCGAACACCGAGCCGGTCCGCGGCACCGCCCGCACCATCTGGGCGTACGAGAGCGCGGTGAATCCCATCGCGACCGTGGCGGCCAGATAGACGGCCGCCACCGCGCCGTGGCTCTTGGCGTCCAGCACACCGAACACGCCGACCGGGGCCATCGGGGCGATGAACAGAAGCCCGTAGACCATCAGATCGCGCACGCCCAGGCTGCGCCGCAGGCCGCCGTCGTCGACTCGATCGCTCATCACGTCCACATTTGAGCACCGGTGACCGGATCCGGCTCGAAGGCGCCTTCCGTCGGCGCGGCTCGCCGCCGCCCGTACGATGGAGCCATGTCCAACACCGCGCAGCGCCGTGTCCTGCTCGCCGCCCCCCGGGGCTACTGCGCGGGCGTCGACCGCGCCGTGATCGCCGTGGAGAAGGCCCTGGAGCAGTACGGGGCGCCGATCTACGTCCGCAAGCAGATCGTCCACAACAAGTACGTGGTGCAGACCCTGGAGAAGCGGGGCGCGATCTTCGTCGACGAGACGGAGGAGGTGCCCGAGGGTTCGATCGTGGTGTTCTCCGCGCACGGCGTCGCGCCGTCCGTCCACGACGAGGCCAAGGAGGGCCGGCTCGCCACCATCGACGCCACCTGCCCCCTGGTCACCAAGGTGCACAAGGAGGCCGTCCGCTTCGCCGACGAGGGCTTCGACATCCTGCTGGTGGGCCACGAGGGCCACGAGGAGGTCGTCGGCACCATGGGCGAGGCCCCGGACCGGATCCACCTGGTGGACGGTGCCGAGGACGTCGCCAACGTCGAGGTCCGCGACGAGTCCAAGGTCGTCTGGCTCTCCCAGACCACGCTCTCGGTGGACGAGACCATGGCCACCGTCGGCGAGCTGAAGAAGCGCTTCCCGCTGCTGGTCAGCCCGCCCAGCGACGACATCTGCTATGCCACCCAGAACCGCCAGGTCGCCGTCAAGCAGATGGCGTCCGAGACGGACCTGCTGATCGTGGTCGGCTCCAGGAACTCCTCCAACTCGGTCCGCCTGGTCGAGGTCGGCCTGGAGTACGGCGCCAAGGCCGCCCACCTGGTGGACTTCGCCGACGAGATCCAGGAGTCCTGGCTGGACGGCGTCACCACGGTCGGCCTGACCAGCGGCGCCTCGGTGCCGGAGGTCCTGGTCGACGGCGTCCTGGAGTGGCTGGCCGCGCGCGGCTACGGCGACGTGTCGACCGTCAAGACCGCCGAGGAGCACCTGACCTTCTCGCTGCCCAAGGAACTCCGCCGCGACCTGCGCGCCGAGGCCGCCGGCAAGCTGTAACGGACCTTCCGGGAACCCGGTGCCCCGCGCGGGCGCCGGGTTCTCCGCTGCGCGCGGCCGTGCGCGCCCGGCCGCGCTCTCGTAGTTTTGTACACAGCTGTGCACAGGCCTGTGGACAACGGTTACGCGGAGGGCGGTCGTCATGACGGCGGTATTCGGTGTGGACATCGGCGGTTCGGGCATCAAGGGTGCTCCCGTCGACCTCGCCCGGGGCGTGCTCGCCCAGGAGCGGCACAAGGTCCTCACCCCGCAGCCCTCGGCCCCGGAGGCCGTGGTCGCCGCCGTCCGCGAGGTGGTCCGGCACTTCGACCACCAGGGACCGGTCGGGCTGACCTTCCCCGGGGTGGTGGTGAACGGCCAGACCAGAACGGCGGCCAACGTCGACAAGGGCTGGATCGGCCTGGACGCGGCGGGCCTGTTCCGCGAGGCGCTCGACCTGCCGGCCGTGGTGCTCAACGACGCCGACGCGGCGGGTCTCGCCGAGACCGTCCACGGGGCCGGCCGCGACCAGCAGGGCGTCGTCCTCGTGCTGACCTTCGGCACCGGCATCGGCAGCGCGCTCTTCGTGGACGGCGCACTGGTGCCCAACACCGAGCTGGGCCACCTGGAGCTGCGCGGCAAGGACGCCGAGCGGCGGGCCTCCTCGGCCGCCAAGGAGCGGCACGACCTGAGCTGGGAGCAGTGGGCCGGGCGGGTCGACGAGTACCTCGACCTGGTGGAGATGCTCTTCTCGCCGCAGCTGATCGTGATCGGCGGCGGGGTGAGCCGCAAGCACGAGAAGTTCCTGCCGGTGCTGCGCGAGCGCGAGGCGCGGGTGGTCCCGGCCGAGCTGCGCAACGACGCGGGGATCGTCGGCGCGGCCATGGCGGCGGCCCGGGCCTCCACCGGCTGACCGGTCCGGCCTTCGCGGCCGCGTACGGTGCCGGGTCGGGGAGTGGGCTGGGGCGGGGAGTGGGCTGGGGCGGGTCGGGCCGGGGCGGGGGCGGGAAGTCGGCCGGTCCGACGTCCCACTCCTCAGCGGTCGCGGTGGATCCGCCGCTGGGCCACGAAGCGGGCGAGCACGATGGCCGCGGCCAGGCCGGTGCCGGTGAAGAGCCAGCCGGCCCGCGTCGCGAGACCGGTCGCCAGCGCCACCACCTGGGCCGTCAGACCCGACGAGGTGACCGGGCCGAGCAGCAGCAGGGCGACGGCGAAGGCGATCGGGCCGCTGATCGGGGCGGCCAGCAGGTCGGCGAAGCGCACCCGGACGGCCAGCTGGAAGCAGATGACCAGGTAGCCGATGCCGAACAGCACCCCGAGACCGCCGAAGAGCATCCGGTCCACGCCCGCCAGGGCGACGGTCGCGACCGTCGCGGCCACGCCGGTGCCGATCGCGGTCAGCCGGGTCGGCCGCCCGGTGCGCCGGCGCCCGTAGAGCCGGCTGTCCGGGTGGCCGCCGCGGCGGGCGCCGCCCCGTTCGCCGCCGCGGGCGTCGTCCCGGGCGTCCTCGCGCTCGCCGGTGCGCGGTCCGAACGGCAGGCGCAGCCCGGTCCGGCCCGCGCCCGGGCGGCCGCGCTCGGCTCCGCCGGCCACGGCGCGTAGCCGGGAGGCGGGTGCGGCGGAGCTCTCGTCGGTCTCGGGGGCCCGCCCGGGCCCGGGGACGGCGGCCCCGGCCGCGCCGTTAGGCGGTCGGCGTCTGGGCCCTGGCGGCTGAGTTCGGATGCGCTGCTCCACCCACCCAACGTACGGTCCGATCATCGCCACACTGTGTAATGGGCCACAGGACCTTGCTCCGTGTCTCCGGACGGAGTACTGGTGTGATCGTCGCTCAACTCGACCATGGGGGGCTCATGACCGGCGGATTCGCCTTCGAACGCCTGCACCACGTGCAGCTCGACATCCCGGCCGGCGCCGAGGACGAGTGCCGCGCCTTCTGGCACGGCGTCCTGGGCATGGCCGAGCTGACCAAGCCCCCGGTCCTGGCCGCCCGCGGCGGCTGCTGGTTCCGGGGCGGCGGGGTGGAGGTGCACCTGGGCGTCGTTCCGGAGTTCCGCCCGGCCCGCAAGGGCCACCCGGGGATCCAGGTGCGCGCCCTGGACGCGCTCGCCGAGCGGCTGGCCGCGCACGGCCACGAGGTCGTCTGGGACGACGCCCTGCCGGGTCACCGCCGGTTCCACTCCAGCGACCGGTTGGGCAACCGCCTGGAGTTCCTGGAGCCGCTGCCGGTGGACGCGGGCGCCTGACCCGCTGCCCGTAGACTGGGCGATCGGCCCGCACGGTGCCGACCCAACTCCTCCAAGCCCACGGGACTGCGCTTCATGTCGCTCACGATCGGAATCGTCGGCCTGCCGAACGTCGGCAAGTCGACCCTGTTCAACGCCCTGACCAAGAACGACGTGCTGGCGGCCAACTACCCGTTCGCCACCATCGAGCCGAACGTCGGCGTCGTCGGTGTCCCGGACGCCCGGCTGAAGAAGCTCGCCGAGATCTTCGGCTCGCAGCGGATCCTCCCGGCGACCGTGGACTTCGTGGACATCGCGGGCATCGTGCGCGGCGCCTCGGTCGGCGAGGGCCTGGGCAACAAGTTCCTGGCGAACATCCGTGAGTCCGACGCGATCTGCCAGGTCATCCGGGCCTTCGTCGACCCGGACGTGGTGCACGTCGACGGCAAGGTCTCGCCGAAGGACGACATCGAGACCATCAACACCGAGCTGATCCTCGCCGACCTCCAGTCGATCGAGAAGGTGCTGCCGCGGCTCCAGAAGGAGGCCCGGCTCAAGAAGGAGTCGGCCGCCACGCTGGCCGCCGCCGAGGCCGCCCAGAAGATCCTGGAGACCGGCAAGACCCTCTTCGAGGTGGGCTTCGACGCCTCCTCGGTGCGCGAGCTGCACCTGCTCACCACCAAGCCCTTCCTCTACGTCTTCAACGTCGACGAGGACGAGCTGGTCGACGAGGAGTTCAAGGAGGCCCAGCGCGCCCTGGTCGCCCCCGCCGAGGCCATCTTCCTGAACGCCAAGATCGAGTCCGAGCTGATCGGCATGGACGAGGACGAGGCGCTGGAGCTCCTCCAGTCCATGGGCCAGGAGGAGACCGGCATGGCCACCCTCGGCCGGGTCGGCTACGAGACCCTCGGCCTGCAGAGCTACCTCACCGCGGGCCCCAAGGAGACCAGGGCCTGGACCATCAAGAAGGGCGCCACCGCCCCCGAGGCCGCCGGTGTGATCCACACCGACTTCCAGAAGGGCTTCATCAAGGCGGAGATCATCTCCTTCGACGACCTGGTCGCCTGCGGCTCCATCGCCGAGGCCCGCAGCAAGGGCAAGGCCCGCATCGAGGGCAAGGAATACCTCATGCAGGACGGCGACGTCGTGGAGTTCCGCTTCAACGTGTGATCAAGTCATTACTGCATGTCACTTGATCTGGCAAGTGTGCAGGTCGGAGAGGGTCGGACTCCATGGAGTCCGACCCTCTCCTCATTTCCGTGCTGACTTGGTGCTGACTTGCGGGAGTCCATGCCGGCCGTCGATGCCCCCGAAGCCTCGATTGAGTGGTACGTTATTCGGTACCACTCGCCTAAGGGGGTTCGCGCCATGTCCATCACCGCGAGCGAGGCCCGCAGGGATCTCTTCCCGTTGATCAAGAAGGTCAACGAGGATCACGACGCCATCGAGATCGTGTCCAAGCACGGAAATGCCGTGCTCGTCTCCGCCGAGGACTACGCCGCCCTGCGTGAGGGCTCGTACCTCCTGCGTTCGCCGGCGAACGCGCGTCGCCTCCTCAAGGCGTACGACAACGCACTGAACGGCATAGGGCTCTCCGAACGCACGCTCATCGACCCCGACTCGGCTGATGCCGGGCGGGGTGTCGAGTGAGGCTCGTCTTCGAAGAACAGGGCTGGGAGGACTACACGTCCTGGCTCAAGAACGATCGCAAGATGCTCGCGAGGACCAACAGGCTCATCGAGGACGTCCTGCGCGATCCGTTCACCGGGATCGGCAAGCCCGAGCCGCTGAAGTACCACCTCCCAGGGGCCTGGTCGCGGCGGATTGATGACGAGCATCGCCTCGTCTATCTGGTCACCGACCGGGAGATCATCATCCTGGCAGCCCGCTACCACTACTGATCCCCTGACCCGGCGTTCCGTCACGGTGCTGATTCCGTGCCGACTTGGGCCCTCAGAGTAACCATTCTCGCAGGTCACGGCGTTGTGGTGGGAGTTCCGCTTCACCGTGTGACCGGCTCGTTACTGCGCGTTGGGCCATTCGTCAAGCGGGCGGTTCAGAAGGGGTCGACTCCTCCGGGAGTCGACCCCTTCGTCGTCACCGTGCGGGGTGGGTGCTGGATGTTCTGACGCCGGATCGGTCGGCGTCAGGTGTCGTAAACGGTGGAGCGGTGCCCGACGTGTACGACCCACACCACGAGCTCTCCGTTGTCGATCGTGTAGACGACCCGGTAATCGCCGACCCGTAGGCGCCGGCGCTCGGGCTGCGATACGAGGGCGGTGGTGTTGAAGCCGAGAGGGTCGCTCTCGAGCTCGGTCAGCTTGGCCAGGATGCGTAGTGCCATGTCGCGGGGGATCTTCCGGAGCTCGGCCTGCGCCTCGGGTCGGAAGACGGTGCGGTACTCACTCACTGCGCGCCAGCGTCTCCCTCATGATGTCCTCGATCGGGATGCCGGGCGCGGGATCGGCCATGCGCTCGTCGATGATCCGGTTGATCTCGCGCTCTTCCCACTCCTGGTACTTGCGCAGAACCTCGATGGAGACGACCGCGGCCACTTCCTTGCCGCGGCGCGTGATCACGGTGGGCACGTCGTCCCGATCGGCTCGCTCCACCACCTCTGCCAGATGCGCGCGCACATCGCGGATGGACTCTATGGGCAGCGGCTGCGTCATGCGCTCAAGTGTACCGAGTGTGCCATGTGTACACCACTGCCGAAATGAAGTGGGTCGTGGGGTGCTGGATGTGCTGGATGAACCCGCACGGTGCGGGGTGGGTGCTGGATGTTCTGACGCCGGATCGGTCGGCGTCAGGTGTCGTGAACGGTGGAGCGGTGCCCGACGTGTACGACCCACACCACGAGCTCTCCGTTGTCGATCGTGTAGACGGCCCGGTAATCGCCGACCCGCAGGCGCCGGCGCTCGGGCCGCGATACGAGGGCGCCGTCAGGCGATGCGGACGGTGAGGGTGCCGTCGGGGGCGGGGGTGACGGTGACCTGCTCCAGGGTGGGGGCGTGGGCGGTGGTGCGGTGGGCCGTGGCGCGGGGGCCGATGCCGAGGACCGGGATGCCGGCGGCCACGGCGGCGGCGATTCCGGCCGAGGAGTCCTCCAGGGCGAGGCAGTCGGCGGGGGCGAAGCCGAGGGCGGCGGCGCCCTTGAGGAAGCCCTCGGGGTCCGGCTTGCTGGCGCCCACCGACTCGGCGGTGACGAGGACCGGCGGCAGCGGGAGGTCGGCGGCGGCCATCCGGACGCGGGCGAGCGGTTCGTCGGCGGAGGTGACCAGGGCGTGCGGCAGGCCGGCCAGTGAGGCGAGGAAGGCGGCCGCGCCGGGGATCGGGACGACGCCCTCGACGTCGGCCTTCTCCTCGGCGAGCATCCGGTCGTTGTCGGCGCGGTTGAGCGCGACCGGGCGGTCGGGCAGCAGGGCGGCCATGGTGGCGTGGGCCTGGCGGCCGTGCGCGAGCCGGAGCACCTCGGCGGGGTCGAGGCCGTTCGTCTCGGCCCAGCGGCGCCAGCAGCGCTCGACCACGGCGTCGGAGTTGACCAGGGTGCCGTCCATGTCCAGCAGGAGGGCGCGGGTGGTCAGGGTGAGGGGGGTGGGCATGCGGGGGCTCCTCGCGGGCGGCGGGCGGGCTTCCGAGTCTATTGTTCAGCAAGGATACAAAAGATCAACCCACCAGGTGCGCGTTGACCGCGCGGGCCTCCTCGGCCAGCTCCGACAGCTCCACCACCTCGACCCCGGCCGCCTCCAGGAGTGCCGTCCCCTGGCAGTCGGTGACGAACAGGTCCGGCTCGCGCCAGGCGACGACCACCCGGGGCACGCCGGCCGCGATCAGCAGCCGGGCGCACGGCAGCGGCCGGGAGGCCCGCCGCCCGCAGGGCTCCAGCGAGCTGTAGACAGTCGCGCCGCGCAGTCGGGGATCGCCCGCCGGGAGCTTGGCGAGGGCGGCCTCCTCGGCGTGGTCCAGCGCGTCCGCCTCCCGGCTCCAGCCCTCGGCGAGCACCTCGCCGTCCGCGCCGACGATCACCGCGCCGACCGAGAAGGCGGTACTGGAGGGCGGGCAGCGACGCGAGAGCTCGACGGCCCGCCGCAGGTGTGCGAGGTCGGACGGTGCGCTGGTCACGGGGTGGACTCCTTCGGGGCGTACCTGAGCAGGACGACGTCGTCCACGGTACGTGCCTCCAGCAGGCGCATCCGGCGGGCCGGTCCGCCGGGGAAGGCCGCCGGCCGGACGAAGCGCGGCGCGTCCGCCTGTCCGACCAGCAGCGGGGCGACCGCCAGCTGGAGCTCGTCCGCCAGGCCCTGGGTCAGGAACTGGGTGTGCACGCCGCTCCCGCCCTCGACCATCAGCCGCCGCACCCCCCGGGCCCCGAGGTCGTCCAGGACCGCGCCCAGCTCCACCGTGCCGCCGAGCGCCACCACCTCGGCCAGCCCGTCCAGCGCCGGGCGGAGCACGGCGGCGCCGGCGTCCGAGGTGTAGGCGATCTTGTCGCCGCCGGTGTGCCAGAACCTGAGCGAACGGTCGAGGGCCCCGCTCGCGGTGAGGGTGACCTTCAGCGGGTACTCCGGCCGGCCGGCCGCGAGCCGGGCCGCCCGTCGGCCGGGGTCGTTGACCAGCAGCCGGGGATTGTCCGCGCGCAGGGTGTTGCCGCCCACCAGGATCGCGTCACTGGCGGCGCGCTCCGCGTCCACCCGGTCGAAGTCGGCGGGGCCGGAGAGCAGCAGGCGGTCGGGGGAGGCGTCGTCGAGGTGCCCGTCGAGGGACATCGCGGCGCTCAGCAGGACGAAGGGGCGGCGGCCGGGCATGGTGAACCGTTCTGTCGGGAGCCCGTCCACGGTACGGGTCCCGGTCCTGCCCCCGCGCCGCGCGGGGGCAGGAGGCCGCCCGGTGGCCCGCCGGCGGAGGGGCGGCGATCGCCGAGGGGGCCCACCCCGGTCCTGTCCTCGCACCGCCCCTCAACTCGTGGTCCCCGCAAGGCGAAGCCCCGCCCGGGCTCCGGGCGGGGGGCTTTCGCGTGAATCGGTCGTTCGTCATGTGAGACGAATCTTCTCGCCCTGCGGGACAAGGAGTAGCGTCGGAGGCGTCGGAGGAACCGACCGCAGGGAACGCGACCGAACCCCAGGGGGACCGCCATGACCGGACCGCAGCCCACCGTCTACACGCACGGGCACCAAGAGCCCGTGCTGCGCTCGCACCGCTCCCGCACGGTGGCCAACTCGGCCGCCTATCTGCGGCCCGAGCTGCGGCCGGGGCAGGCCGTGCTGGACGTCGGCTGCGGCCCCGGCACGATCACCGCCGAGCTGGCCGAACTGGTCGGCCCCACCGGGCGGGTGGTGGCCGTGGACACCTCGGCCGAGGTGCTGGAGTCGGCCGCCCGGTACGCGGCGGACCGGGGCCTGGCCAACGTGGTCTTCGAGATCGCCGATGTGCACGGACTGCCGTACGCGGACGGGGAGTTCGACGTGGTGCACGCCCACCAGGTGCTGCAGCACGTGGCCGACCCGGTGGGGGCGCTGCGGGAGATGCGCCGGGTCACGGCGGTGGGCGGCGTGGTCGCGGCCCGGGACGTCGACTACGCGACCATGACCTGGTACCCGCAGGTACCGGAGCTGGACCGCTGGCTGGCGCTGTACGGGCGGATCGCCCGGGCCAACGGCGGCGAGCCGGACGCCGGCCGACGGCTGCTGTCCTGGGCCCGGGAGGCCGGCTTCACCGACGTCACGGCGACGTCCAGCAGCTGGACCTATGCGTCGCCCGAGCAGCGTGCCTGGTGGGGCGGGCTGTGGGCGGACCGGATCGTGGCGTCCGACATCGCCGACGCGGCGGTGGCCGAGGGGTACGCGGACCGGGCGGAGCTGGAGCGGATCTCGACCGGGTGGCGGGCCTGGGTGGCCGCCGAGGACGGGTGGTTCGCGATGCTGCACGGCGAGGTGCTGGCGCGCCGCGGGTGAGCGGCGGGCGGCCGGAAATGGGCGGGAGGGCGTGCTCCAAGATCGGGTAAAGTCGCGCGTCCGTTCCCATCGCCCCGGCCGGTCCTCCGCTGGTCCGCCCGGTGGTCCGTCTGCGGAACGTTCGAGTCGAAACTGCCGAGCTGATGCCCGTGACCGGGCCGGGGGAGTCCACGTGTCCAAGCCCGAGTCCGACGCGCCCGTTCCCGGGCCGGAGGCCGCCGCACCGGAGGTCACCGTGCCGGACACCGCCGCACCGGACGCCGCACCGGCCGACGCCCCGCCGGCCGACGCCCCGCCGGTGGACGCGGCACCGGCGGACCGGGTGGAGCTGACCAAGCCCGCGGCCCCCGCCGAGCCCCCGGCACCGGCCACCCCTCCCGCCGCCGACCCGTGGGCCGCGCCCGGCGCGACCACCCCCGCTCCCGCCGCCCCCGGGGCCGCGCCCGGCGCCGACCCGTGGGCCGCGGCCGGGGGGCCGGTCCCGCCCGGGGCGCCGCCGGCCTCCGGCTGGGCCGCCGTCACGCCCGGCGCGGTCTCCGGCTTCCAGCCCGGCTACGCCTACCCGGCGACCCCCGAGGTCACCAACGGCTTCTCCGTCGCCGCGCTGGTCACCGGCCTGCTCTGCATGTGGCCGCTCTCGCTCGCCTTCGGCATCGTCGCGCTGGTCCAGATACCCAAGCGCAACGAGCGCGGCCGGGGCATGGCGGTGACCGGTGTGGTGTTCGGTGTCCTCGGGGCGCTGGTCTCGCTGATCGCCTTCATCGGCCTGCTCGCCGCCGGGGTCGAGGAGAGCACCCGCGCCGACCGTCCCGCCCGGGCCCCGAAGGCGCCGGCGGGCTCGGTGCTCTGGTCCTCGCTCAAGTCCGGCGACTGCTACAACCCGGCCGGTGGCGCCGACGGACGCGAGGACGGCGACCAGACGGTCCTCTGGGTGTTCAAGGCCCCCTGTGCGCTGCCGCACCACGGCGAGGTGGCCGGCACCGCCCGGATCCCGGAGAGCGGCGGGCTCGCCTACCCGGGCGAGAGCCGCGTCCGCGAGAGCGCCGCGGCGCTCTGCGGCCCGGTGCTCGCCGACTACGCCCTCGACTACTGGGCCGTGCCGGACGGCGTGGACGAGGTCTACCTGTTCCCGGGCCGCGCCAACTGGAAGTCCGGCGAGCGCTACGCCACCTGCGCCTTCGAGGACCGCGACGCCGAGCACCTGGGCAGCGTCCGCACCGACCGGGGCAAGCTGTCCCAGGCCCAGCTGGCCTACCTGGAGGCGGCCCTGGTCTACAACAAGGTCTCCTGGAGCGAGCCGGACGCCGAGGTCGCCGACGCCCGGCCCGAGTTCACCACCTGGGCGGGCAGGATGGCCGACGCCTCCCGCAAGGAGGCCGAGCAGCTGTCCGGGAGCACGGCGGCCTGGCCGGAGGGCGCCAAGCCGAAGGTGGCCGAGCTGGTGGCCGCCCAGCGCGCCGCCGCGACGGCCTGGGACGCCGCGGCCAAGGCCGTGGACGCGACCGCGCTCGAACGCGAGATCCGGCGGGCGAAGTCGCTGGTGGCCAAGGAGGCGAACTCGACCGTGGAGATCCGCCGGGAGCTCGGCCTCTCGACCGGCGAGCAGGTCGGCGAGATCCGGGTCTGACGGCGGCGGCGGGCGGGCCGGGCCGGTGTCTTACCGGGCGTTAACCGGGCCCGTACACACCGGAAGCGCGCGGGGCGTAGCGTCCCGTGCGCGTGGTCCCGGCCCGACCCCCACGCGGGCCGGGAGCGCGCGCCCCGGGCGGTCGGATTCCCGTGCGGCCACCGGCCGTTCCGGTCCCGGGGCGGGGCGCCTAGGCTCACCGGTATGGACACCTGCCGGGTGATGCGACAGGACGACAACGGCAACCGCTACGTGGTCGCCCAGGGGCTGGAGCGGGCCGAGGCCGAACGGCTGGCCGCCGAGTTCGAGGCCCGCGGGCACAAGCAGCTGTACTGGGTGGAGGCCGAGGCCGCATAGGGTCGGGGCCATGGAGAACCGGATCGTCGTCGGGGGCGCGCTCGTCCACCGGGGCCGGGTGCTGGCCGCCCGCCGCAGTGCCCCGGCCGAGGTGGCCGGGCGCTGGGAGTTCCCGGGCGGCAAGGTCGAGCCCGGTGAGACGCAGCCCCAGGCGCTGGAGCGCGAGCTGCTGGAGGAACTCGGTGTCCGGGCGAGGGCGCTGGAGCCGCTGCCCGGGGCGTGGCTGGTTCGCCCGGGGCTGGAGCTGCGGCTCTGGGTGGCCGAACTGCTCTCCGGCGACCCGCGGCCGCTGCAGGACCACGACGAGCTCCGCTGGCTCGGCCCCGCCGAGCTCGACGGGCTCGACTGGCTCGACCACGACCGCGAAGTCCTCCCGCACCTGACCCGCCTGCTGGCCGGGGCCGACAGCGCGCGCTGACCGCCGCGCGCCCGGCGTGCCCGCCCGCACCACGGGAGGGGCGGGCGGGCCGCACCCGCCCGCGCCACGCGCGATACGCCAGGTAGGTCAATCGGAAAAGAGGACCCATAAGCCGGGATAGCCTGGGTTCTGCTGGGTATGTCGCTTTTCGGCACTATTCGTCACCATCGGTGAGCCGTTCCCAGCCGGCGACGCCGATCCCGACCAGAGCCGGAGGCCCCGTCGGTGTCGAGTACCGGTCACGGTGGCGGGGGAGCACGAGGCACGGGCACCGGGGGGAGTGCCGCCGCGCGCGCCCGCCTGCGCCGTGGCGCGCGCCCGCAGCAGCAGCCGCCGCAACCGCCGGCCGGCCGCCGCAGGGGGGACGGCGGCGCCCCCGAGGCCGATCCCGCGGACCGTCCCGCGACGTCCATGGTGGCGCCCGACGCGTCCCCGTCGGCGGGCCCCCGCAGCCGCCCCGGCCGCCCCTTCCCGGGCGCCCCCGGAGCCGAGCCGGGTGGCACGGGCGGCCACCGCGAGGGCAATCTGCTCGACGTGGTGAAGGTGGCCATCGCCATCCTGGACACCGCCGGCCGGGTGGTGCTCTGGAGCCCGGCCGCCGAGGAACTGCTCGGCTGGCCGAACGAGCTGCTGGTCGGCCGCCGGATCGACGAGCTGATCCCGGACGAGGACCAGGTCACCCGGATCCGCACGGCGATCCAGGACACCCTGCGCCACGGCCGCTGGGCCGGCCTCACCGAGCTGCGCGACCGGGACGGCGAGGCGGTCACCGTCGACGCCCGGATCTCCCTGCTGGTGGACGGCGACGGCACGCCGTTCCTCCAGGTCAACCTGGCCGAGGCGGCCGCCGTCCGGGCGGTCGAGCGGGACCTCGCCGTCCGGGACGCGCTGTTCGAGCAGTCCCCGCTGGGCATCGCCGTCCTCGACACCGACCTGCGCTACACCGCCGTCAACCAGACCCTGGCCGAGATGAACGGCATGGTCACCGAGGACCACGTCGGGCGGACCACCGGCGAGACCCTGCCCGAGCGGGCCGCCGACGAGATCACCGCCATCCAGCGCCAGGTGCTGGCCACCGGCGAGCCGGTCATCGACGTCACCCTGGCCTCGCCGGTCACCGCCCGCTCCGGGTACCGCTCGATCTCCTACAGCCGGATGACCGACCGGGCCGGCCGGGTGCTCGGCATCTCCGGCACCGTGATGGACGTGACCGAGCGCTACCGGGCGGTCGCCAAGGTCGAGCACGCCCGGCGTCGGCTCTCGCTGCTCAACGAGTTCGGCTCCCGGGTCGGCGACCTCCTGGACGCCTCGCGGATCGCCCAGGAGCTGGCCGGCGCCGTGGTGCCCCGGCTCACCGACCACTCCGCGGTGATCCTGCTCCAGGCCGTCGCGCACGGCGACGACCTGCCCCGGCACGGCCACGACCGCCGCACCTCGCTGCTCCAGCTGGGCACCGCCTCCGTCCAGGACGGTCCCGAGGTCGAGGTGATGCTCCGGCGCGGCGCCCGGATCACCTTCTCCGAGGACTCCGCCTGCGGGCGGGTGCTGCGCACCGGCGTCCCCGAGCTGCTCTCCGGCGCCGACCAGCTGAGCGACGTCACCTACCCGGGCGACCCGAAGATGCAGGCCGCCCACGACCTGGGCGTGCACTCGATGCTGGTGGTGCCGCTGCGGGCCCGGGGCATCGTGATCGGCCTGCTGCTGGTCAGCCGGGCCGGCTACCGCGAGGGCTTCGACCGGGACGACCTCGCCTTCACCGTCGAGCTGGCCGACCGGGCCGGCAGCTCCCTCGACAACGCCCGGCTCTACGCCCGGGAGCGCACCGCCGCGCTCACCCTGCAGCGCACCCTGCTCCCGCAGCAGGTCCCGCAGCCCACCGGCGTCGAGGTCGCCTACCGCTACGTGCCGGGCAGCATCGGCACCGAGGTCGGCGGGGACTGGTTCGACGTCATCCCGCTGCCCGGCGACCGCACCGCGCTGGTGGTCGGCGACGTGATGGGCCACGGCCTGCGGGCCGCCGCCACGATGGGCCGGCTGCGCACCGCCGTCCGCGTCCTGGCCGCCCTCGACCTGCCCCCGGACGTGCTGCTGCGGCACGTCCACGAGCTGGCCGACGACCTCGCCCAGGGGCCGGACGAGGCGCTGCTGGCCACCTGCGTCTACGCGGTGTTCGACCCGGCCACGGCCCGGCTGACGGTCTCCAAGGCCGGCCACATCCCGCCGGTGCTGGTGGTCCCCCGCGAGGGCGCCGAGGAACCGACCCGCACCGGCGGCCCGCTGCTCGGCGGGACCGGCCGGATCCTCGACCTGCCGTCCGGCGCTCCGCTCGGCGTCGGCGGCGTCCCCTTCGAGTCGGTCGAGCTCAAGATCCCCGAAGGCAGCCTGCTCGCCCTGTGCACCGACGGCCTGGTGGAGTCCCGGGACAAGGACCTCGACGTCGGCCTCGGCCGGCTGGTCACCGTGCTCCAGGAGCCGCACGCCTCCATCCAGGCGGCCTGCGAGGCGGTGCTGGCCACCATGGAGCAGGGCCGCGAGCCCGACGACGTGGCGCTGCTGCTGGCCCGGCTCGGCCACGGCCAGGCCGGCACCCCGACGGCCGGCTGGACGCTGCCCGCCGAGCCGACCGCCGTCAGCCGGGCCCGCCGGCTGGTCCGCGCCGCGCTGGTCGAGTGGGGCGTCGAAGCGCTCACCGACACCACTGAGCTGCTGGTCAGCGAGCTGGTGACCAACTCGGTCCGCTATGCGAGCGCCCCCATCGGCGTACGGTTGACGCTGGGCGAGACGCTGCTGGTCGAGATCTCCGACCCGTTGCCCGATCCGCCCCGCGAGCGTCACGCGGCGGAGGCCGACGAGGGCGGCCGGGGCCTGGAACTCGTCCGCCGGCTGGCCCTGCGCTGGGGCGCGCGGGCCGAGGGCATGGGCAAGGTCGTCTGGTTCGAGCAGGCGCTGCCGGGTAATGAGCCCGAGGAGCCGGGTGACGAGTAGGACGCGAGTAGAACGGGACCGCATATGCCAGCAGGGGGCCGGGGGGAGCGCGCACTCCGGCAGGGGGCGCGAGCGTGGCATTGTGGTTGCGCGGGCGGTAGGACAAAAACCTTCGCCCGATCTGATGTTGTGATGTTGAGGGCGTGTGAACGTACCCCTCGATGATGAATACTCGGTCTTCTCGGCATCCGGACGGTCGCGGGTTTGGAGGGGTCGGTCCGTTGAACAGCACCCCGGCGCGTAACGCGCCGAGCAGCAGCGGTCATGCCGCTGTGCCCGGGCAGGCCGGTTCGCCACACCTGCCCGCCCCGGCCGCGGGGCAGGGCCGGGCGGCCCGCCCGGTGGTCGGCGCCCATCAGTGGGGCGCGGGGGACCCGGGCTCGATCTACGACTACATCCGGGTCGCCACCTTCGCGATCGGCCCGGACGGCCGGATCAGTCAGTGGAGCGAGCGCGCCGCCGAGTTCTTCGGTGTGCCCGCCGTCGAGGCGGTCGGCGCCGATCCGATCAGCACCTTCGTCCCGCGCGAGCTCTGGCAGCGCGGCCGCACTCGGCTGGAGCGCACGCTGGCCGGCGAGGAGTGGGTGGGCACCACGCCTTACCGCGACGCCACCGGCGGCGAGGGCCTCGCCGAGCTCTACCTGATGCCCGACAGCGCACTGCCCACCGCCGGTGCCACCTGTCTCGCGGTCGACCTCGGCCGGCTGCGCCGGATCGAGACCGACCTCGCCGCCTCCGAGGCCGTCTTCGGCCAGACCCCGACCGGCTTCGTCCTGTTCGACGACCGGCTCCGGCTCCAGCGGGTCAACGACGCCTTCGCCTCGGGGGTCGGCCTCGCCCCCACCGACCTCGAAGGCCTGACCGCGCACGACCTCTTCCCGGCCCCCGAGGCCGACCGGCTGACCGCCGCCCTACGCAAGGTCCTCGCCACCGGCGAGCCCGTTTTCGACCTGCGCTTCCACTCCGCCGTGCCGACCCGCGAGGGCAACCGGCTCTGGGCCGTCTCGCTCTACCGCCTCAACGGCTCGGCCGGGCAGCCGATGGGCGTGGCCGGCCAGGTCTCCGACGTCACCTCCCGGCACGTCGCCGAGCGCGAGGCCGACGGGGTGCGCCGCAACCTCGCCCTGCTCAACGAGGCCAGCGCGCACATCGGCTCCACCCTCGACCTGGAGACCACCGCCAAGGAGCTGCTGGACGTCGTCGTCCCGCCGTTCTGCGACCTCGCCACCGTCGACCTCTACACCGCGCTGCTCTCCGGCGAGACCGTCCCCAGCGCCGGCCGCTACGGCGACGGCGTGCTCACCGACGGCAGCGGCGAGCTGCGCCGGGTCGCCGTCTCCAGCGTGGTCGGGGGCGCCTCCTCCGTACTCGGCTCGGTCACCGGCCTGCCGATCGCCGAGGCCGGCGGCACGCTCTGCTACCCGCGCCGCTCACCGCACGCCCGCGCGCTGCGCACCGGCCGCAGCGTCGTCCCCGAGCCCGGGCCGGACCCGCTGCTGCGCTCCACGCTGATCGTGCCGCTGGTCGCCCGCGACCAGGTGCTCGGCCTGGTCCAGCTCTCCCGCGCGATCGGCAGCGAGCCGTTCGACGCCCGTGACGTCGCCATCGCCGAGGAACTGGTGGCCCGCGCCGCCGTCTGCATCGACAACGCGCGGCTCTACCGCCGCGAGCACGAGCGCGCCCTGATCCTGCAGCGCAGCCTGCTGCCCCCGGGCAACCCGGCCGCCAGCGGCCTGGAGATCGCCTGCCGCTACCTGCCCAGCAACAACAACACCGAGGTCGGCGGCGACTGGTTCGACGTCATCCCGCTGCCGGGCAACCGCACCGCGCTGGTCATCGGCGACGTGATGGGCCGCGGCCTGCGCGCCGCCGTCGCGATGGGCCAGCTGCGCACCGCCGTCCGCACCCTGGCCATGCTCGACCTCGACCCCGCCGAGGTGCTCACCGCCCTCGACGAGATCGCCCGCGGGCTGGGCGACGACTCCGCGCCCGCCGGCTCGCCCACTCCGTACGGGCGGCTCACCTCGACCGCCGACGAGGAGGCCCGCGAGGTCTACCTGGCCACCTGCGTCTACGCGGTCTACGACGCCGTCACCCGGCGCTGCGTCTTCGCCAACGCAGGCCACCTGCCGCCCGTCCTGCTCAGCCCCGACGAGCCCGCCCGGATGCTCGACGTCCCGCCCGGCCTGCCGCTCGGCGTCGGCGGCGAGCCCTTCGAGGAGGTCGAGCTGACCCTGCCGGACGGCGCCGTGCTCGGCCTGTACACCGACGGCCTGGTGGAGAGCCGCAAGCACCAGCTGGACGAGGGCCTGCGCGCCTTCCGCATCGCACTGTCGGCGGAGGGCAAGAGCCTGGAGAACCTCTGCGACCACGTCCTCGGCGAGCTCAACCCGCACCACGGCGAGGACGACATCGCCCTGCTGATGGCCAAGGTGCACGCCTTCCCCGACGACGCCGTCGGCAACTGGTTCCTGCCGCCCGAGCCGACCTCCGTCGCCAAGGCCCGCGAGCTGGCCTGCAGCTGGCTGCTGGCGCGCGGTCTGGACGAGCTGGTCGACACCACCGAGCTGCTGGTCAGCGAGCTGGTCACCAACGCGCTCCGGCACGGCCGGGGCGAGATCCGGCTGCGACTGCTGCGCGACCGCAGCATGGTCTGCGAGGTCTGGGACGACGGCTACGCCCAGCCGCGCCAGCGGCGCGCGCAGGAGACCGACGAGGGCGGGCGCGGGCTCCAGCTGGTCAGCCTGCTGGCCGAGCGCTGGGGGAGCCGGCGGACGCCCAAGGGCAAGATCGTCTGGTTCGAGCTGTCGCTGTAGGGCCGGTCGCCCCCGGACCGGTCGCCCCCGGCCGGGCACGCTCTGGGCCGCCGCGCGGATCGGCTGTCCGGGTGCAGTCCCCCGGCGGCCGCCGTGTCGGGACGGCCGCCCCGACCGGCTCGGCGTTCGATGGCCGCCATGCGCGTCCGCCAGCTCACCACCGCAGCCGCCGCGCTGCTGCTCGCCACCGGCGCCCTGGCCGGCTGCTCCGGTGGCCCGGCCCCGGCCCGCCCGCCGGTACCGGCTCCCGTACCGGCCCTGCCCACCGCCGTCACCGGGGACGTCGGCCCGCTTGACCGTGCCGCCGTCCGGGAGGGCGGCACGCCGCGCTGGGCGCTGGACGCCGCGCCGGCCACGCTCAACGTCTACCAGCCGGCCGCGACCGCCGACAGCGCGCTGCTCGCCCACGCCCTCTACCCCTCGCTGTTCCGGCCGGACGAGCACGGCCGGCCGGTCGCCGACCCGGACTACCTGGAGTCCGCCGAGTGCACCCCGCCCGGACAGCAGCCGCAGGTGGTCACCTACCGGCTCAGCCCGCAGGCCGTCTGGAGCGACGGCATCCCGCTCTCGGCCGCCGACTTCGGCGCGCAGCGGGCCGCCCTCTCCGGCCTCGACCCGGCCTACGCCGGGAACCGTCCGGCCGGGTACGACGCGATCGACTCGATCACCCAAGGGGCCGGCCCGCACGAGGTGAAGGTGACCTTCCGGCGGCCGTACGCGGAGTGGCGCGCCCTGTTCGGTCCGCTCTACCCGGCCGCGGTGACCGGCTCCCCGGCGGCGTTCAACCGGCCGTTGACCGACGGGCCGGAGCCGACGGCGGGTCCGTTCCGGCTCTCCCGGTACGACCCGGCGGGCGGGCGGGTGAGCCTGGTGCGCAGCCCGAACTGGTGGGGCGACCGGCCGAAGGCGGACGGGATCGACTTCCTGGTGGTCCCGGCCGAGGGCCGGCTGGACGCGCTCGACCAGGACCGGCTGGACATCGCCTCGCTCACCGCGGCGGTCGACCGGGCCGGCTCCACCCCGGCCGCTCCGCCCACCCCGGCCGCCTCCGCCTCCGCCTCCGCCTCCGGGTCCGCGTCCGGGTCCGGGTCCGGCTCCCCGGCCGCCTCCGCCTCCGGGTTCCCGGCCGCGACCGCGTCCGCGACTCCCGCCGCGACCCCCGCCGCCCCGCCCGCCGCGACTCCCGCCGCCCCGCCCGCCGCGGCGCCGGAGGCCGCCGACCGGGCGCTGCGGCGGGCGGAGGCCCTGCCCGGCATCACCGTGCACCGGGCCGCCGCGGCCGCGCTCACCGAGCTCACCCTGAACGCCGCCCGTGGCCCGCTCACCGACCCGGCCGTCCGGCTCGCCCTGGCCCGCGCGGTCGACCGGCGCCGGGTCGCCGGTGCCGCGCTCACCCCGCTCGGCCTCGCCGCCGCCCCGCTCGGCAGCCACCTGTTCGCCGGTGACCAGGACGGCTACCGGGACAACAGTGCCGCGCTCGGCCCGGCGGACGCGGGCCGGCTGCTGGACGCGGCCGGCTGGAAGCGGCCCGCGGCCGGCGCCACCCGGGTCCGGGACGGCCGGGAGCTGGCTCTCGCCCTGCTGGTCCCGGCCGGCTCGGCCACTGCCCGGCGCACCGCCGACGCGCTGACCGCCGACCTCGCCGGCGCGGGCATCGCGCTCCGGACGGTGGCGGCGCCCGCCGAGGCCTTCGTCCGGGACCACCTGGCGACCGGCGACTACGACCTCGCCCTGTTCTCCTGGCCGGCCGGACCCCACCCGGCGGTCGAACAGCGTGCCGTCTACGCCAAGCCGCGCCCCGGCGCGGACGGCGCCCTGGAGGCCGGCAGCAACTACGGCCGCTCGGGGACGGAGGAGATCGACCGCCTCTTCGACCGCGCGGCCGCCGAACTCGACCCCGCCGCCCACCTGGCCCTGCTCCAGGAGGCCGACACCCGGATCTGGCAGCTGGGCCACTCGGTACCGCTCTACCAGCGGCCGGACCTGGTCGCGGTCCGGTCGGACGTGGCGGGCGCGGGCGCCTGGGGCTTCGGCCGGCCGCGCTTCCAGGACGTGGGGTTCCTCGGCCCCTGACCGTGCGCGGGGCGGGGCGGACCACGCGGCCGACGCCGGGCCCGGCCGGGCCCGGCGGTGCGTGACCGGGAGGCCCCGGCACGGCGTCGGCCGGGTGGCGTGCCGGTGATCCACTTGTGATCTTGATCCCGCCCGACCTGCCCGTTTCTGCCGACCTGGAGGGTTCCCCGTACGATAGGAGGAAGCCGTGGCATGTCCTGCCCGGCGGGTGGACCGGTAGTAGCAGGCGGAACGGGCGGCGGTGATCACAACGGATCGCCGGTCGGCGTCACGCAGCCGGGCGCCGAAACCCACGATTCCGGGAGAATCCGCTCAGCATGCCCACGCGCAATGACATCCGCAACGTTGCCATCGTCGCCCACGTCGACCACGGCAAGACCACTCTGGTCGACGCCATGCTGAAGCAGGCCGGTGCCTTCGCCGCCCACCAGCACCTCGATGACCGCATGATGGACTCCAACGACCTGGAGCGCGAGAAGGGCATCACCATTCTCGCGAAGAACACCGCCGTGAAGTACCACCCCAAGGAGGGTGGCGCCCCGATCACGATCAACATCATCGACACCCCCGGCCACGCCGACTTCGGTGGTGAGGTCGAGCGCGGTCTGTCCATGGTGGACGCGGTCGTTCTCCTGGTCGACGCCTCCGAGGGTCCGCTGCCGCAGACCCGCTTCGTGCTCCGCAAGGCGCTCACCGCCAAGCTCCCGGTGATCCTCTGCATCAACAAGACCGACCGTCCGGACTCCCGGATCGACGAGGTCATCAACGAGACCTACGACCTCTTCCTGGACCTCGACGCGACCGAGGAGCAGATCGAGTTCCCGATCGTCTACGCCTGTGCGCGTGACGGCGTCGCCTCGATGACCAAGCCGGAGGACGGCAGCGTCCCGGCCGACAGCGACTCGCTGGAGCCGTTCTTCTCGACCATCCTGTCGGCCGTCCCGGCCCCGACCTACGACGAGGACGCCCCGCTCCAGGCCCACGTCACCAACCTGGACGCGGACAACTTCCTCGGCCGCATCGCGCTCTGCCGCGTCGAGCAGGGCGAGCTGCGCAAGGGCCAGCAGGTCGCGTGGATGAAGCGTGACGGTTCGATCCAGCAGGTCAAGATCACCGAGCTGCTGATGACCGAGGCGCTCACCCGCAAGCCGGCCGAGGTGGCCGGCCCCGGCGACATCTGCGCCGTCGCGGGCATCCCGGACATCATGATCGGCGAGACCCTGGCCGACCTGGAGAACCCGATCGCGCTGCCGCTGATCACGGTGGACGAGCCGGCCATCTCGATGGTCATCGGCACCAACACCTCGCCGCTGGTCGGCAAGGGCGGCAAGGGCCACAAGGTCACCGCCCGCATGGTGAAGGACCGCCTGGACCGCGAGCTGATCGGTAACGTCTCGCTCCGCGTGCTGCCGACCGAGCGTCCGGACGCCTGGGAGGTCCAGGGCCGTGGCGAGCTGGCGCTGGCCATCCTGGTCGAGACCATGCGCCGGGAGCTCTTCGAGCTGACCGTCGGCAAGCCGCAGGTCGTCACCAAGGTCATCAACGGCAAGACCCACGAGCCGGTCGAGCGGATGACCATCGACAGCCCCGAGGAGTACCTCGGCGCGATCACCCAGCTGATGGCGACCCGCAAGGGCCGCATGGAGACCATGACGAACCACGGCTCCGGCTGGGTCCGCATGGAGTTCATCGTCCCGTCGCGCGGCCTGATCGGCTTCCGGACCCAGTTCCTGACCGACACCCGCGGCACCGGCATCGCGCACTCCATCTTCGAGGGCCACGAGCCGTGGTTCGGCGAGCTCCGGATGCGCAACAACGGCTCGCTGGTGGCGGACCGCGCGGGCGTCGTGACGCCGTTCGCGATGATGGGCATCCAGGAGCGCGGCACGCTCTTCGTCGAGCCCACCACCGAGGTGTACGAGGGCATGATCGTCGGCGAGAACTCGCGCCAGGACGACATGGACATCAACATCACCAAGGAGAAGAAGCTCACCAACATGCGTGCGGCCTCCTCCGACACCACCGAGAACCTGGTGCCGCCGCGCAAGCTCTCGCTGGAGCAGTCGCTGGAGTTCTGCCGCGAGGACGAGTGCATCGAGGTGACTCCGGAGACGGTTCGCATCCGTAAGGTCGTCCTGGACCAGAAGGAGCGCGGCCGCACGGCTTCGCGCGCCAAGAAGGCGTGATCACTTCCTTCTGAGGGCCCTTTGGCCTGAATCGATCGCCCCCCTTTCCAACGGAGAGGGGGGCGATCGTTTTCACTACTCCACGCTGTCGACGCGCGTATAAACGGAATATCGCTTAACACAGCAAGGTGTCCGCTGAGCGAACGTGACAGTCCGTCATTCATGACGACTGTCCGTTTGATGCCTGTCTGAGTATGTCTCTTATGTCCGATTTTCGAAACTTACCGACCGTTCATGTGACCTAATTGAGATCGCTAGTGGTCACTTTCGTGTCCGTGCGTGACGGATAGTGGGTGCAGTCAGGCTCGGGTCAAGGGTTAACGCGCAGGGGTGCGCGCCGAAACCACGAGCGCGGACGGCACAACGGAAGCGGCGTCAGCCGACCGTGGTGCTCTCCTCGTTGGAAAGTCGATTTCAGGAGGCATCCCCCATGCGCGGTGCAACCCAGACCAAGTGGATCGTCGCGGCGACCGCTATCGCCCTCGCGGCGACCGCTTGCAGCACCAGCTCGAAGAGCAGTGACAAGGCCTCTTCCGGCGGCGGCACCATCGCCGTCCAGCTCGGCGAGCCGCAGCACGGTCTGGTTCCCCAGAACACCGCGGAGTCCGAGGGTGCCGAGGTTCTCGGTGCCGTCTTCGCCGGCCTGGTCGAGTACGACAACAAGACCAACGAGCCGAAGCTGCGCGTCGCCGAGTCGATCGAGAGCGCCGACAGCAAGCTCTGGACGATCAAGCTGAAGGACGGCTACACCTTCCACAACGGTGAGAAGGTGACCGCCCAGTCGTTCGTCGACGCCTGGAACTGGGGCGCCAACCAGGACAACGCGGCCGAGGGCCTGCCGTTCTTCGCCAAGATCGAGGGCTCCGAGGACCTGGCCCCGGGCAAGGACAAGAAGCCGACCACCGACAAGCTCAAGGGCCTGACGGTCGTCGACGACAAGACCTTCACCGTCGCCCTGACGCAGCCGTTCTCCCAGTTCAAGACCATGCTGGGCTACAACGCGTTCTACCCGCTGCCCAAGGCGTTCTTCACCGACCCGAAGGCGTTCGCCGACAAGCCGATCGGCAACGGCCCGTTCGAGATGGACGGCGCCTGGGAGCACAACAAGCAGATCAAGGTCAAGCGCTACGAGAACTTCCCTGCCTCGGACGGCAAGGCGAAGCTCCAGGGCGTCACCTTCAAGATCTACGACAACCTGGACACCGCGTACAACGACCTGCGCGCCGACAACATCCAGGCCACCGACAAGCTGCCGATCTCGGCCCTGTCGAGCGTCAAGGGCGAGTTCGGCGACCGCTACATCTACAAGCCGGAGTCCGGCGTCGGCTACATCGGCTTCCCGATCGCCACCAACCCGGCCACCTACGGCAAGCCGGAGATCCGCAAGGCGATCTCGATGGCGATCGACCGCGAGGCGATCACCAAGACGATCTTCTCGGGCACCCGCGTCCCGGCCGACGACTTCATCAACCCGCTGATCCCGGGTTACCGCAAGGGCGCCATGGGCGACGCGGCGAAGTACGACCCGGCCAAGGCCAAGGCGCTCTTCGACCAGGCCGGCGGTGTTCCCGGCAACACCATCGAGCTGGGCTACAACGCCGACGGTGGCCACAAGGAGTGGATCGAGGCCGTCGCGAACCAGCTGAAGAAGAACCTGGGCATCGAGGTCACCACCAAGCCGTTCGAGAAGTTCGGCAAGATCCTCGACGCGCTGGGCGAGAAGCAGTACTCGGGCGCCTTCCGCATGGCGTGGTCGATGGACTACCCGTCGATCGAGAACTACCTCCGTCCGATCTTCTCCAAGGTCGCGATCGAGAACGGCTCGAACTACGGCGGCTACGTCAACGACAAGTTCGAGGACCTGCTGAACCAGGCCGACCAGGCGAAGACCCAGGACGAGGGCCAGAAGCTGTACCAGCAGGCCGACGACATCCTGGTGCAGGACCTGCCGTACATCCCGGTGTACACCTACATGTCCTCCGCCGCGTACAGCAAGAAGATCAAGAACTTCGACACCGACGCCCAGGGCCGCATGAACCTGGACGAGGTCGAGCTCGCCGGCTGATCCGGTAGTCAGACGAACGGGGGCGGGCGGACCGGACTACAGTCCCGGTTCTCCCGCCTCCCTTCCTTGCTTGAAAGTGTGGAGGTCTGATGGGCCGCTATGTCATCCGCCGACTGATACAGGCGATCCCTGTCCTGCTCGGTGCGACTCTGCTGATCTATGCCCTGGTTCACTATCTGCCCGGTGACCCGGTGCAGGCGCTGGCCGGTGAGAAGCGAGCCGACCCGCTCGTGGCGGAAATGATCCGCCAGAAGTACCACCTGAACGACCCCTTCCTGCTGCAGTACTGGAACTACATCTCAGGGGTCTTCCAGGGGAACCTCGGCGAGAGCCTGACCGGTCGCTCCGTGACCGACATGATCAGCGAGGCGTTCCCGTACACCGTCAACCTCGCCCTGGTCGCCTTCATCATGGAGGCAGTCATCGGCGTGCTGGCGGGTGTCATGGCGGCCCTGCGCAAGGGCAAGTTCATCGACCAGCTGGTGCTCATCAGCACGCTGTTCGTCATCTCGATCCCGGTCTTCGTCACCGGCTTCGTGCTCCAGCTGGTGCTGGGCGTGAAGCTCAAGACCGACTACGGCGTCGACTTCTTCCCGGTCTCCTTCAACGAGGAGGACGGACTGCGGGCCTACCTGCTGCCGGCCTTCGTGCTGGCGTCGACCTCGCTCGCGTACGTCGCCCGACTGACCCGCACCAGCCTGATGGAGACCATGCGCGCGGACTACGTCCGCACCGCGGTCGCCAAGGGTCTGAAGCGCCGTCGGGTGATCGGCCGCCACGCCCTGCGCAACGCGCTGATCCCGATCGTCACCTTCCTCGGTGCCGACCTCGGCGGTCTGATGGGTGGCGCGGTCATCACCGAGAAGATCTTCAACATGCACGGCATCGGCGGCCTGCTGGCCCAGTCCGTGTACCAGAAGCAGGGCACGGTGATCGTCGGCATGGTCACCCTGCTGGTGATGATCTACCTGATCACCACCCTGCTCGTGGACCTGCTGTACGCCGTGCTCGACCCGAGGATCCGCTATGAGTGACACCATCACCGTGGGCAGCGAGGCGCCCGAGGACAAGACCCCGAAGGCCGCGCCGGAGAAGAAGCAGAAGCCCGAGCGCGTCGCCAGCCTCTGGTCCGACGCACTGCGCGACCTGCGCCGCAACCCGGTCTTCATCATCGGCGCGGTGCTCGTCTCCGCCCTGCTGGTGATCGCCGCCGTGCCGCAGCTGTTCACCGACGGCAGCCCGCTCTCGGGCGACGCGTGCGACCTGGCCAACTCCCTGAAGCGCCCGAGCGCCGAGCACTGGTTCGGCTTCGACGTGCAGGGCTGTGACGTCTACACCCGCACCATCTGGGGTGCCCGCAACTCGATCATCGTCGGTGTGCTCACCACCACCACGGTGACCGTGATCGGCGCCCTGCTCGGCCTGCTGGCCGGCTGGGTCGGCGGCATGGTCGACAGCATCCTGTCGCGCTTCACCGAGATCTTCTTCTCCATCCCGCTGCTGCTCGGCGGCATGCTGATCATGTCGATGCTCGGCAAGGGCAACGCCTACACCGTCTCCGTCGTGATGGCCGTGCTCGGCTGGCCGCAGATCTTCCGCATCATGCGCGCCTCCGTGCTGGCCAACAAGCACAACGACTACGTGATGGCGGCCAAGGCGCTCGGCGCCGGCAGCTTCCGGATCACCTTCCGGCACATCCTGCCGAACGCCATCGCGCCGGTGATCGTGGTCTCCGCGATCAGCCTGGGTGTGTACATCGGTGCCGAGGCCGCCCTGTCCTACCTGGGCATCGGTGTCCAGTCCCCGGAGATCTCCTGGGGCCTGATGATCAGCGACGCCCAGCCCCGCTTCCTGACCGCCCCGCACGTGCTGCTCTTCCCGTCCGCGGTGCTGAGCGTCACGGTGCTGGCGTTCATCATGCTCGGCGACGCGGTGCGCGACGCCCTCGACCCGAAGCTCCGCTGAGAGAAGAGGTGACGACCCGATGACCACCGTGATCGAGAAGAACCAGAAGAGCGGCCGCCTCGAAATCGGCACCCCGCTGCTGGAGGTCCGTGACCTCCACGTGGAGTTCCACACCCGGGACGGCGTCGCCAAGGCCGTGAACGGCGTCAACTACTCCGTTTCCGCCGGCGAGACCCTGGCGGTGCTGGGTGAGTCCGGCTCCGGCAAGTCGGTGACCGCCCAGACCATCATGGGCATCCTGGACATGCCGCCCGGCAAGATCAGCCAGGGCCAGATCCTCTTCCGCGGCGAGGACATGCTCGCCATGAAGGAGGAGCAGCGCCGGCTGATCCGCGGCCAGAAGATCGCGATGATCTTCCAGGACGCGCTCTCCTCGCTGAACCCCGTGATGACCGTGGGCGACCAGCTCGGCGAGATGTTCCGGGTGCACAAGGGCATGTCCAAGAAGGACGCCCGGGCCAAGGCCGTCGAGCTGATGGAGCGGGTGCGCATCCCCGCCGCCAAGCAGCGCGTCGGCGACTACCCGCACCAGTTCTCCGGCGGCATGCGCCAGCGCATCATGATCGCGATGGCGCTCTCCATGGAGCCCGACCTGATCATCGCCGACGAGCCCACCACCGCCCTGGACGTCACCGTCCAGGCCCAGGTGATGGACCTCCTCGCGGAGCTGCAGGCCGAGTACAACATGGGTCTGATCCTGATCACCCACGACCTCGGCGTGGTCGCCGACGTCGCGGACAAGATCGCCGTGATGTACGCCGGCCGGATCGTCGAGACCGCCCCGGTCCACGACCTGTACGCCAACCCCGCGCACCCGTACACCAAGGGCCTGCTCCGCTCCATCCCGCGCCTGGACCAGAAGGGCCAGGAGCTGTACGCGATCAAGGGCCTGCCCCCGAACCTGCTGAAGGTCCCGGCCGGCTGCGCGTTCAACCCCCGCTGTGACGTCGCCACCGACCAGTGCCGCACGGAGATCCCGAAGCTGCACCAGGTGACTGACAAGGACGGCACGGAGCTCACCGGCCGCCGCAGCGCGTGCCACCTCTGGAAGGAGACCCTCCATGGCTGAGCCCATCCTGGAGGTCAAGGACCTGGTCAAGCACTACCCGCTGACCCAGGGCATCGTCTTCAAGAAGCAGGTCGGCGCGGTGAAGGCGGTCGACGGCATCTCCTTCGAGCTGATGAAGGGCGAGACGCTCGGCATCGTCGGCGAGTCCGGCTGTGGCAAGTCCACGCTGGCCAAGGTGCTGATGAACCTGGAGCGGGCCACCTCCGGCCAGGTGCTGTTCAAGGGCGAGGACATCTCCAAGCTGTCCGGCTCCGCCCTGAAGGCGGTGCGCCGGAACATCCAGATGGTGTTCCAGGACCCGTACACCTCGCTCAACCCGCGCATGACGGTCGGCGACATCATCGGCGAGCCCTTCGAGATCCACCCCGAGGTGGCTCCCAAGGGCGACCGCCGCAAGGCCGTCCAGGACCTCCTGGACGTCGTCGGCCTGAACCCGGAGTACATCAACCGGTACCCGCACCAGTTCTCCGGCGGCCAGCGCCAGCGCATCGGCATCGCCCGCGGCCTCGCGCTCAAGCCCGAGATCATCATCTGCGACGAGCCGGTCTCCGCCCTGGACGTCTCCGTCCAGGCGCAGGTGATCAACCTGCTGGACCAGCTGCAGAGCGAGTTCGAGCTCTCGTACATGTTCATCGCGCACGACCTCTCGATCGTCCGGCACATCTCCGACCGCGTCGGCGTGATGTACCTGGGCAAGATGGTGGAGATCGGCTCGGACGAGGCGATCTACGAGAACGCCACGCACCCGTACACCCAGGCGCTGCTCTCCGCGGTGCCGGTGCCGGACCCGACGGCGCGCGAGTCCCGGGACCGGATCATCCTGACCGGCGACATCCCCTCGCCGGCCAACCCGCCGTCCGGCTGCCGGTTCCGCACCCGCTGCTGGAAGGCGGAGGAGCGCTGCGCCACCGAGGTCCCGCTGCTGGCGGTGCCCAGCACGCTCAGCGGCGCGGCGGCCCACGAGTCGGCCTGCCACTTCGCCGAGGTCCGGGAGACGGCCGCCGCCGTCTGATCCCCGAGGCGTTGCCCGGAAGGGCCCGCGGCTGTCGGGCGGTTTCTAGCGGTCGTTGCAACACGTGGTCGGTTGTCTAGGCCGCGAGGAGTTTAGCCAGACGCTCGGCTGGGGTTTCCCAGCCGAGCGT